>NZUN01000005.1 GCA_002697205.1 Gammaproteobacteria bacterium | reverse complement strand
GGGTCTTCTCAACTTAGTGGTCCCCGTGCTATTTGGCATCCTCGCTTTAAGTGGGTTGCTGGTAAGTAGTACGTTCTATATCTCTTAGAGCTCTTTTGCCCAGTTCCGCTCCGAAACGGCCTAGGCCGGCCGCCAGATCGCTGCCCGCGACAGCAGGTGCCTGAGCCACGCAGACGTGCATAGATGTCTTTATACCGGTATTTGAATACTGGAGGAGGGCCTTTATTAAATTAGTGGCGGTTATTATCTAATCAACGAAAGCGCCAACTGAGGTAGGGCATTTGCTTGGGCCAGCATCGCAGTACCAGTCTGCTGCAGCACTTGAGCCTTAGCTAATGTTGCACTCTCTGCAGCAAAATCTGCGTCTTCAATCCTTGAACGAGCTGCAGTTGTGAACTCAGCAACATTCATAAGGTTTGAAACTGTGTACTCAAGACGGTTTTGCAAGGCGCCGTAAGCAGCACGCTTAGTGGCTACTTGTTCTATTGCGCCGCTGATAGTGGCGATAGCTTCACTTGGGTTGGTTTCTAGATTGATCTCTGAAACTTTTCTGGCATGAAACCCGTCGGTAATTGAATAGCCTAAAGTATCTAGAGGGTTGCCCTCTAGATACTTTACAGTCATTCTACCGGCTTCGAGTAAGCATATTTCGCATCAATAATGCCGCTCCGGAATTGATTGTTTCGACCATCCATGGCTGGCGACTAACACAAGGACGCATTAACACGCTGTTTGTAGTGATTTTCAGTACCGACATCTCCAGTATGTCTCCGGTTTAGGTTTTCGCATTGACTCCTTAAATCTCCCCTACCAATGCAGGGATAGGCTAATGCCACCTATTTCTCTATCTATCAATAAAAAGCTTTCAGTAAATAGCTTTCAGTAAATAGCTTTCATTATACAGTTTTGTTCTCGGCCATTTTGAATCAGTTGATGCGGGATTATTCGAGAGAATCTGAATCTCTATGCATTAACTAGCTAATATTCAGGGTACATTATCTAGAGCCGTGCGCAAATGTCCTGCGCATCAAAAAGATTGGCATAATCAGTCCCGATGGCTATAGCTAATGTCTGCTACCGGTCAGTCGTCAACAGTGACTAACAGGTAACTGGGTCATCACGCTTTAGGTGTGACCACACACTTAATGCTCAAAGCCTCGCGCCCTCAGTCCACTCGTAGTAATTGCCTTGCGTTGTCGGTGAAAAGTGCCATGTCCGTTGCCGTAATCTGGAGTTCATGTTGATCCCAACCCGCAAAATTGGTACCCAGTACCAGTCTTGAATCACCAGCAATTGAACGAAAAAGGTTTAGCACACGATCGTCGTGCACATGCGTATCGAACCACAATTTTGAGAGGTGTTCCTCAAAAGCACCTTCATATCGAAGTGCCTCAGGTACCCAAGGGCGTTTAACACAGGCACGGTTGAGCCTTCCGATCAGCGCAGATACCGCCCCACCTGCGTGAGAAAGGCAGATATCCAGGTCTGGGTGTCTTAGCAGGACGCCACCGTAGATGATAGTTGCTACAGCGATAGATTCCTGTGCCGCAAAACCTGTTAACAGGTCGAGATCAAACTGCAACAGGTTTGCATCTCCAGCAGGACCATCGATACCTGCAGGTGCCGGGTGAATCATCAGTGGCACGTTAAGTTCCACGCATTTGTCATAGAAAACATCCAGCATCGGGTCGTTAAGTGGGCGGCCAATATCAGAACCAATATATCCACCCAGCATACCGAGTTCGTGCACCGCGAAAGTCAGTTCATCGCATACGGCAGTAATATCTTGCATAGGCAATGCAGCGAAGGCAGCAATACGATTCGGTGCTTCATCTACCCATGCCGAGAGTGCGATGTTGTGTTCATGACAAAAAGGCACAGCATGAGCTGGTTCGATGAAGTGGAAGTAGGTAAGAGGATTCGGTGACAGAACCTGCATGTCAAGATTCACGGTATCCATGGCGGCAAGGCGACGCTCCAGTTCCATGAAGGGGCTACCTTCGTATCGAACGCCATCCAGTTGATAGTCGCCCACACGAAACCAGGGCTGGTTATCATCGCCTCGACCAAGCTCTGGGCCATAAGGGCCAGCGCTACCCATGGTTTGTGTCAGTACTGCGTGGGCGTGTATGTCAATACTTGCCGCATTCAGAAGGGCAGTTTTCGTTTCCTGATTCAATACTATATCCCCTTTATTGATTTGTCAGGCCTAGACCTAGACCGCCGTCGACGTCCAGTAGCGCACCGGTTGTCCACGGAGAACTGAGTAGGAATGAGATCGCCTCAGCGACTTCTTCTACCGAACCTACTCGACCAAGCGCATGCAGTGGTGCAAGTGCCTCATATCGTTCGGCGGCTTCCTCCTCTGTAAAAATACCTGCCCTTTGGTTTATTTCTGTGGGTACAGCGCCGGGAATTACACAATTCACTCTGATGCTTTTGTCGCCCAATTCTGCAGCCAGTACTTTGGTTAATGTTTGTACAGCGGACTTGGTCGCCGCATAAGGCGATGCGCCGGGGAACGCCCGCCGGGTGTGTGCCGAACCGATAAAGACAATGCTGCCTGCTGTTTCTTCAAGATGCGGGACCGCGAGGCCGGAAAGCATCATCCCAGCTACAACATTCTGATTGAAGAGTTCCAGCAACCTGTCCTGCTTTAACGTCTCGATTGCACCACGGTACATGTTGCCCGCGTTGTTGATCAGTCCGGATAATCCATTTCCATGTTTCACTGCTGCTTCGATTACACTTACCCGGGCATTATCATCAGTCACATCTGCTACCACCGCGCAGCAGGCTTCGCCGATTGTATCCTTCACGTCGTCGAGTTTATTGGCACGGCGTCCACATATGGTAATCCTCGCCCCCTGGGCCGCCAGCATGCGAGCGGTGGCGGCTCCAATGCCGCTGCCACCTCCCGTAATAAGAAATGATTGACCTATGAATTGACCTATGAATTGTTTATCCATTCAGAATCCACCCAAGAAGAGATTTGATCGTTTCGGCGTGCGCCGGGTGAGCCAATGATTCGGCGTCATGACCGAGTGCGTCATATACACTGCGACTTACGCCGGAGCTTCGCCGCCAGATGAGTGGTTGGCTGCTACCGGACTGATTGGTTCCGTTCATCAGTACTTCTGTTCCTCGTGCTAGCTTAAGATTGCTATACAGTTCGTCATTTAGCGAAAACCCGGCTAATCCAAATGCTTTGCCCGTCGCCGTCGGTGTCATCTTCAGCGATTCTTTGTCCGGGTGAAAGGATTGATCCCAGATCCATCTTCCGCCGAGGACGTCGCTCCATTCTGGCCAGTTGGAAAAACAGATGCTGGCAGTATGAAGACCAAAAATACCGCCCCCGTTCTCCCAGAAATGCCGGATAGTGTCGATGGCAGCCTGATCAATACAATATCGCCAATCTTGCCGATAGGGATCATATTTTGTACCTGTCATCTCCCACCTTAAGGCATTAATGGAAAACAGTTTGACGTCATCTGTAGCCAGGATTTTGATCGCTTCATCGGGATGACGACAGACCCGACTGGACAGACCATGACCCTTGGCGATATCAATGAGCATTGATGTCGTCTGATCAAACTCGTGAAAGATGCCGCCAGAAAGAATGAGATGCTGAGTCATTGTACGCTTAGTTGCGTGGTAAGTGCGCAAGCACACTATTGATGACACCACCGTCGACAACCAGTTGGTGCCCATTCACATAACGGGCCTGGTCAGAGACAAGATACAAGACTGCATTGACCACATCAAACGCTGTACCCAGGCTTCTGACCGGTACACCAGCTGATCTTTTCGCCCTGACTTCGGGATTTGAGAACACCGGCGCAGACATACCTGCATCTATGAATCCAGGCGCGATCGCGTTCACGCGAATCCCCAGTGGTCCCCATTCTATCGCCATTAAACTCGTCAGGCTGGTCAGCGCAGCTTTGGTCGCTGCATAAAAACCAACCTCTGGCGCAGGATGAACTGCATTGATAGATGTCATATTTACGATCACGCCGCCACCCGAGCCTTGCATCGCCTGAGCCGCCGACTGTGCCACAAGGAATGAACCCCTCAGGTTTACATCAATAACACTTTGCACATCTTCCAAAGCAATCTCCAGCAACGGTCCAAATCGAACAATACCCGCATTATTGATCAGCACATCGAGACCACCGAAATCTTTAAAAACCGTGCTGATCTGATCAGGCACCGAAATATCGGCTTTAATCGCGATAGCGTTTTCCAATTTGGCCGCAACAGTATTCGCGGCATTTCCATCCCGATCCAGGATGCCAACGAAATAACCGGCTTCATGCAGCCCTACCGCAATTGCAGCGCCAATTCCAGCACCAGCGCCGGTGACAAGTGCTCGTTTCATAATCTTTCTCCCGGGGAAATTTTAGAAACTGGGTAGCTCGCCCAGATTTGTCGGGTCGTGATCTCACTTGCCTTTGGTGGCTCCGCTGGATTCGGACTGACACCAAGCTCAAACAGCGCAGCCAGAAAACGAGTAAGCGTGCCCACGTTATTTTTCGTACCCAGCCGGGAACGAGTCCTGACTTGGCCGGCCGCCAGCTCTCTTCCAGGACAACTGTGATGGCCAACACCGAAAGTCAGACCAACGTACGGCCAGCGGTGATCATGAATTCGATCAGGATTAAAGATATCAGCATCGATGCCAAATACTGCTACATCCCTATTCGCTCCTTCAAGATCGATGACCAGTGGATTGTCCTTCTGGGCTGGATCCAGTCGTACCGAAACAGGACTGGCGGGATGTAGACGTAAAGCTTCATGAAGGCACTCCTGCAGTCGAATCGGATCAGTAGCAAGGTTTACGCGCATTTCGATCTCAGGATAGTGCTGACAGATTTCGTGGAAAGCGTGCACTGCGCCGTTGGCAGAACTGAATATTGAGGCTTGCAGGGAGAAGGCTGTGTCACGAATAGCCTGCTCACGGGATAAATCACCACGCTCAACTGAGGCATGCAGCATGGATAGAACTGAGTTATTTGGAGAAGCTATCGGTCCCCACGCCGGATCAAAATAGTCAGACACAAAACCGATCAGGCACTCGGTAGCTTTGGCCTCAAGGCCCTGCGGATCTTCGGTTGAATGTTGCATGGTCGCGGCCTGGCCAAAGATCCGAACTAGTTCCAGCAGTCGCTGTCGATGGGCTGACGCATCAAGGCCAACCAGCCTTATTGCCGTTTCAAGGGAAAACTGTTCTGCAAGGTCGACCAGATCAGCCGAACCGCACCTATTCATAGTTTCCAGGCACCCAGGTATTGCAGACGCAATTTCCGCTTCCAGGTCTACGATACTCTCTGTTTTGAACAACGGCGCCATAATCGCCCGGCGCTCGGCATGCTGATCACCCTCAAGGTTCAACAAAACATTTTCAGTCAGCTTAGGACAGCCCCGGTACATCCCCTGAATCAAACGGCGGTCTGACATGGCAGTCCATGCTTGTTTAAAGGAGGTGCCTGTGGTCATGGCCTTCAACTTGTAAGCCTTACCGGGAAATTCAACCAGGTTTCTCTGGCCGTAGTCATATCCTTTTCCGGAGGATGATCGGGATCCAGTCGGATGCCGTATTCCAGCATCATTTTCACGATCAGTGATAGTGTTCCGAACTGATGCGTCGCGGAATCAAAGGTCTGATGGTCTCTGAGAAAAGTTCCTGCCGCGAGATTCAAGCCAATACAGGCATGCATGCCGTTGCCAAACGACAATCCTGTAGGATTGCGCGCAGATGGCCGAGCGCGATTTGGATTGAATTTATTCGCGTCCTCGCCAAACACTTCGGGTTGTCGGTTCGCAGTGATAAGATCAATTACCACTGCAGTGCCAGCCTTGAGGTTGCAACCATTCGGGATCGCTGTATCCACATCAGCGACGCGCCAGGCTTCCGGGCTTGAAGGATGCAGACGAACACTCTCGTGAACACATCGCTGCAGCAGAAGCTGATCTTTAAGCAGTTCCGCAACGGGCATGCCTGTAACATTAAGCCAGCTAAATATTTCATACATACAATGTGTTAGCGAATGCACAGAAGTATGGGCACTGGCGAGATAGTAAAAGGCAATCTCCTTCAACAGCACACGATGAGACAAATTCAGTTTGTCCTGATGCAGCAGCAACAAGGTCAGCACATCTCGCGGCAGTTCTTGCTCGCTCATCTCGCCTGCTTTGACTCTGGCAACGAGTAACTCTCTTCTTGCGCGGGACGGCCCAAAGTAAGAGACCTCGAATTCGTTGATTGCTGACTCGATGTTAGCAACTAACCGATCATGTTCATCACCCGTGTGTTGACCCAGGGTTGCGGCCTGTCCCAGGCGAATCAGTAGTTGATTAAGTTCTTCCGACTCTTCATGAGTACCCAGAAGTCGATCTATACCGGAAAATGACAACGACACATGCAACATAATTCGGTAACTGATGTCCTTCAGGTCGTTAGGGTCACTGTCGATGAGTCGTGCCAGGGTTGCTTTGATCAGCGGTGGAAGTATTTCTGCTTCATATAGTCTGAAAAAAGATCGTCTGAACAACAAGCCTTCAATGGACCTTCGTGACTTGTGCTCTTCACCATGCAGATTGACGAGTACTTTCTCCATAAGAATGCTACCTGCATCATAGAGAGACTGCCGCAGGTCATTATTTTTTAGTGCTGCCTCGCAATCGTTGTAAGCTGTCAGTCGAATCGGTTCACTCATGACTCAAGATACTCGTTGGCGAGAGCCTGAGTCAGGATCTGGTTTGAAAACTCACTGATACGCCAGCCAGGTATGTTCCAGGTTTCCGGAAGTGGCTGATTGACATCAACAGACTTCCCGGACTTGTAGATTTCCCGAATCGTCCCAGGTCGACCCAATAGGTCCAGGTCATCCAGGACTGCGGGATCAACAATAAGCAAATCGGCCAGACATCCAGCTTCAACTCGGCCCAGATCATCGGCTCGCTTGATTGCAATCCCGCCATGTCCGGTCGCACTCTGGATTGCCTGTTCAGCGTTCATGCCAAGATGCTCCTGAAACAATTTTAGTTCACGGTAGTGCCATTGCCCGTACGGGGTGATTGAAAAGCCACTCTCGCTGCCTGTCAGGATTGGCACACCGGCTTCGAATACTGCGCGCAGCGCGGCACTGCTCCCGGTAATCTCGTCCTGGAACACCTGGCAATATGATTCGTCGGCACCAATGGCTGCACCAAAGTCAGCGAGGTTCGCCTGGAATGTAAAGGTAGGCACCAGAGGCACTCGTTTATCAATAACTGCCCGGGTTGCTTCTTCATCCATGTGGGTTGCATGAAGAATGAGGTCAAAACCTGCTAGTGCTGCATCACGGGCGCTGGATGCATTCCTGCAGTGACCAGCGACCGGGACATTTAATTGATGTGCCGTATCGCAGACACACTTCAAATCGTCCAGTGACCAGGTCTGGATTTCATCCTGCGCATGGTTCGGTCGAAGCGGCAAGCCACTGACGTGTACCTTGATCCAGTCGACGCCCAGTTTCACCTGGGAATGAATCTCTCTTACGATTTCATCGTGAGTGTGCACAACCACGCCATATCCTCTGCGGCCACGGTCAGGCAGCAACCTGCTCGCGGTACCGGCAATGCTGTTAATGAGCGCATTGCCGCCCGTGGCGATTCGTGGTCCGGCAATAACCCCGCCTTCAATTGCATCTCGCAGATCGACACCAACCTCAAAGATACAGTCTGCATCCAGGATGGAAGTAACCCCGGCACGCAGGACTTTCTGGGCATTTACGCCAGCCACGAGTGTCGCCAGTCCGGCACGCCGATGGAAAAACAGTTCGTCGTTGGTCGTGGGTTCATCGAAGCTGATATGGCAATGACTATCTATCAGTCCAGGCATCAACAGATCGCCCTTCAAATTGACGGACGCCAGATCAGAAAACACTTGAGATTGCTCGCTTGCAGCTTGGCCAGTTACCTGAATTCTGTCTTCTACAACCAGTACGGGTTTTTCAGTGACAACTCGGCCAGTACCATCAATCAACTTGCCGGAGTGAAACAGTATCGCTTTGCTATCTTGCATTTTTCTGTACATCTCCCGAACGGATTGTGAGCCGGGTTGCGCCGTTCTGAAGTAATATATACTGTGTCATGGACTTATATTGCAACCGCTAGTGAGGTCTACATGTTCAAACTTGACGTAAACGGGCAGCAAGTTACTGTCGACTGTAGTGAAGATACGCCACTTCTCTGGGTGCTTCGAGACCATCTGCGACTAACGGGCACCAAGTTTGGCTGTGGAATCGGCCAGTGCGGCGCCTGTACGGTCCATATTGATAGCCAACCTGTTCGTGCCTGCATGATACCGATCGAAAAAGCTCAAGGTCGTAACGTTCGGACAATCGAGTCCCTAAAACGCGATGATAATTTTAGTGTGGTACAGACTGCCTGGCTTGAGGAGGATGTTGCTCAGTGTGGATATTGTCAATCGGGCCAAATAATGGCGGCAACCGCATTACTCGAGAATAACCCTGATCCGGATGAAGAAGCGATTAACGAGGCGATGTTGGGACACATTTGCCGCTGCGGCACCTATCCCCGTATAAGACTTGCAATTAAAAGAGCCTCTCACCAATTATCCCGAGGTGAGTCATGAGCAGCACAACCCGTCGTGACTTTCTGAAGCAATCTGCTCTCGCGAGCGCGGGCACCATTCTGGTTGGATTTCAGCTTCCTGTGTTTGCGAAAAAACAAGCCCTAATAACTGATGCATTTATTCGGCTGGAACTTGACGGTGCAGTAACGCTGATGATGAATCACGCTGAATTCGGAAATGGTGCCTACACCAGTCTTTCAATGATGGTCGCTGAAGAATTGGACCTCGACTGGCAGACCATCAAGCTGGAAGCTGCGCCCACAGAACAACGTTACTACAGCCCGCTGTTCGGTGAGTACCTGACTGCCGGCAGTGTCTCTACGGCGAGTTCCTTTATGCCGATGCGTGAAGCTGGCGCTAGAACCAGACAATTGCTGCTTGAAGCAGCGTCGATCCACTTTAGTGCGCCGATCAGTTCGCTTCGAACTGCCGACAGCAAGGTGCATCACCGAGATGGCAGATCTGTTTCCTACGCTGCTTTGATCGCTGTAGTGGAAGCTAATGGCTTGAAGCCACCTGAAAAAGCTAAACTAAAGAATCCGGAAGATTTTGCTGTCTTGGGCAAACCCCAGAGACGAATTGAAGCACCAGAGAAGGTAGACGGTTCTGCAATCTTCGGCAGTGATATCCGATTTGACGACATGTTGTTTGCATCTATTGTTCGCCCACCTGTGTATGGCGGGTTTGCACGGGATTTCGATGGGACTAATGCTCTGGCTGTCAAAGGCGTTGTTCGGGTCAAAAAAATTGATGCAGGAATAGCTGTTCTCGCTAGAGATTATTGGACCGCAAAGAAAGCAGCTGGTTTGGTGACAGTCAGCTGGGAAGACGGTGGTAACGGCGGGCTTTCCACCAAGGGCTATTCGGTTGAATATCGCGAATTGAGCGACAAACCAGGTTTGCTGGCAGAAAATATCGGCAGGGCCGAAGAGATCATTGCTGAAACCGAAGATGGACTGGTGATCGAGTCGGTATATGAAATGCCTTATCTCGCGCACGCAACCATGGAGCCGATGAATTGCACGGCCAAGTTAGCTGGTGATCGCTGTGAAATCTGGGTCGGTACTCAATATCAAAGTAATGATCGCACTGTGGTTGCAAAAATGCTGGGTGTCCCGGAGGAAAATGTCGTTATAAATCGAACTCTGTCGGGCGGCACTTTCGGGCGAAGGGCGAGTAAAACTGCTGACTTTGTCACAGACGCCGTGCAGGCAGCCAGTGGTGAAAACGTCCCGGTACAGGTGATCTGGTCTCGCGAAGAAGATATTCGTGGAGGCCACTATCGACCACAATTTATTCACCGCCTCAAGGGTGTGCTCGATAATCAAGGGTATCCACTGGCCTGGCATCAAAGGGTGGTTGGTAAATCTATCATGCAAAACACCAAGCATGACCCGGCTTATATGGTGAGAGGCATGGACATCTATTCACTGGATGGCTGTTTGCAGGAACCGTTTGGTGTCTTCCCTTATGGCACGTCCTACGAGATACCCAATCATCGAATCGAAAGCCACAATCCCGCAAAGACTGGTGTTCGACCACATGAATGGCGAGCAGTCGGACATACCCATACAGGTATCGCTTACGAATGTTTCCTTGACGAACTTGCGGACAAAGGTAACAAAGATCCCCTTGACCTGCGTCTTCACCTGTCACGAAAACATACGCGCATGCACAACTTGTTAGAGAAGCTGAAGAAAGTTTCAAATTGGGAACAGCCTCTTGCAGCAGGCAGGGGGCGCGGTATGGCAGCCCGGGTTTATTCCAACTCATGGATTGCACAGTCAGTTGAATTAACGGTTGATGAAGACGGTAGCTATTCAGTAGACAAAGTTTTTTGTGTCGTAGATTGCGGTTTTGCCGTCAATCCATTGGGCATCCAAGGGCAGATTGAAGGCGGCATTATGCTGGGGCTGAATGCGGTTGCCTACGGTGCTATTGACGTGGTTGATGGTCGGGTTGTACAGAGCAATTTCCATGATTATCGCCCGCTCAGGATGCACCAGATGCCCGAGGTGGAAATACATATCATGCCGAGTGAGCTTCCTCCCACCGGTGTTGGTGAACAATCCACTACCCCCATTGCACCTGCCATCGGTAACGCAATTTTTAACGCCACCGGAAAGCGAGTGCGAGATTTTCCACTGGATCGCCAGGGTTTTGTCCTAAAGGGCTAAGTACAGATGCGAGAGTCCGAACTACTGAATCATTCGGGGCTGCTGATCAGTGCCTGTCTCGGCGTCATCTGCAGCTCGATCGTGCTGCCATTTTATTCCATTGGCGTTTTCGTGATCCCGATCACCACAGAGTTTGGATGGACCCGGGCTGAGTTCCAACTGGCGATTTTATTTAGTACAGGTACCGGCATCGTGACAGCACCCGTGGTTGGCATGCTGATAGAGAAATTTGGCGCTAGAATTGTCGCCCTTTGCGGGCTTGTAGGACTCAGCGTCGCATTTCTATTCGCGGCTACCACATCAAATCTCTGGCATCTCTATGCTGCCTACACATTAATGGCGCTTTTGGGCGCAGGGACTATTCCCGTCACCTGGACTACCGCCGTGACGGCGCAATTTGAAAGCCAACGCGGCTTCGCGCTGGGTCTGGTTCTGAGTGGTACCGGTTTGTGTGCAGTCCTGATTCCACCTGTTGTCGCGTTTATTACTGAAACCTGGGGTTGGAGAATGGCCTACGTTTTTCTGGCCTGCCTGCCTGTATTTGTTTCAGGGCCCGTGGTATTGCGATGGTTCTGGCCCCCAGGAGAGGCGAGGGGTAAAGAACACGCTAACGTGCCAGTGGAAGGTCTTTCCTTGCCCGAGGCTATGCGTGGCTATCGATTCTGGGTACTGCTTGTTTCAATATTTCTTGTCTACATCGCGATGTCCGGTATGGTACCGAACCTGATTCCTGCACTGACAGATGCAGGAATAGCCGTGACAGATGCCGCCAGAGCGATCAGCGTATTCGGCATCGCCGTTATTGTTGGCAGACTCACTGTTGGCTATCTGGTGGATTCGCTATGGGCACCTGGTGTTGCCTTTGTGGCGATCTGTCTGCCAGTGGCAGGTAGCCTTCTTCTTGTTGACATCACTTCAGTTCACCTGGCGATGTTCGCAGCTTTCCTGCTGGGACTGGCAGCAGGTGCGGAACTGGACCTGATGAGTTTTCTGGCTGCTAAATATTTTGGACTTCTACACTACCCGCGTATCTATGCTTGGATGTATGCAGCACTGGCGCTGGCATCAGGAATTGCGCCGATGCTGTTCGCGTGGGTGTTTGATCAGACACAGAGCTATGACATTGGCTTCATGGTCGGCTCCGGGTGTTTCATGATTGGCGCAGTGATGTTACTGATGTTGGGCCGATATCCGCGCTGGCAAACGTGAACGCCATATTCCTGTATCCAAAGTAGGCTTCACTGTGAATTTTGAATCACCACAATCGTCATCCAAGGCAAGATGCTTCAAGGTCTGAATGGTTCGACACATCGGCGATGATCTCTGGAGATGCCGCTAGCGCGTTATTCGACCCCTGGGAAAGCAATAGATCAGTCCAGGAAATCCTGGCGTACACAGTGCGAGCCCATCAAGTTTGCGTCCACGCCGGGCACGGCTAAACTTTAGGGCACCTTGACCTGAGCATTCATGTGCCCTCTACTTAGGGGTTTGACTAACCAGTGGACCCGATATCATGACCGATAATGCGCGCACCGGACCCCTTCAAGATTTGACTGTCATCGATTGCACAAGGGCGCTTGCCGGACCTTTCGGCGCTGGGCTACTCGCAGATCTCGGTGCCCGAGTCATCAAGATCGAAGCACCATTGGGCGACGGCTACCGAAATATTCCCCCGTTTCTTCCTGACCACGCCTCGCCCTATGAAGACCGCGAGGCTGGCACTGACTTTGGTGCGCCTTTTGCATCTGTTAATCGCAATAAACGGAGTGTTTGCCTTGATCTGAAAAACGACACCCACAAGGATGTCTTCTTGCAACTCTGCGACCAAGCTGATGCTGTCGTCGAGAATATGCGGGCAGGAGTGATGGATAAGCTGGGCTTAGGTTATGAAGTCATTGCAGAACGGAATCCGAAGATAATCTACGCCTGCGTGCGCGGCTTTGGCGATCCACGTACCGGTGAAAGCCCCTACGCAAGCTGGCCCAGTCTGGATGCAGCAGCACAGAGCTTTGGCGGCCTGGTCTACGCCAACAACGGTCTTGTCACACCTGCAATAGCCGATGTCTTCCCTGGCACATTGATGGCACTCGGTGTTGTGTCGGCGATCCATAATGCGCAACAGTCCGGTAAAGGACAGTTCCTCGACGTTTCTATGTATGACGCGATGATGGCCTTCCAGAAGAGCGCAGTGGCACAGTATGGTTTTACCGGCAAGGCCAACCCCCCAGGCCTGCAGCGTGCCATGACACTCTATCCATTCGATCTTTTCCCAACTAAAGATGGTCGTATCTCAATTGCTGTGGCGCAGCCCCGCCACTGGGATATGCTGTGCGCGGCTATGGAACGCAGTGATCTTATGACAGACGAGCGCAGCGCGTCCAACACCGCCCGACTTGAGAATGTTGATTGGGTCGAGGAACAGATCTGCGCCTGGACTTCACAACTGACTCGCGTGGAAATATTGGAAAAGCTGAACGGCAGTGTCCCTGTCGGTCCCGTCCAGAACATGGCGGACATATTCGACGATCCACATGTTGCCGCTCGACAGATGCTGGAAACGTGCAGCCCCGGGGGTGACAATCCAGACATCACCCTTGCAGCTAACCCAATCAAATTCAGTGAAACGCCGACCACGCTGTACCAACCACCGCCGACACTCGGCGCTCACAATGATGAAGTGCTCGCGGAATTCGGTATAGATATGCCTGTCACGCCCCAAACCGACTAATTGATCACGGCCGGCTTTGCTTAAATAAGCAAACCTCGCAATGAAACGAGATGCCAGGATATGGCAGGCGGTTGGTTATACTGTTAGCTTGAACTATTAGGGACAAAAAAATGAGTAATCCATCAACCAATTGGCGTATGGGTGGCTGCCATTGCGGCGCGGTTCGCTTTAAAGTCTTGGTCGAAAAACCCGACGCGATTGAGTGCAACTGCTCAATCTGTTCAAAAAAGGGGTTCATCAATTTGATTGCTACGGCAGAGAATTTCATGCTCTTAAAAGGCGAGGACAATCTGGCGAGCTACCGATTCAACACCCAGACTGCAGAGCACCGCTTTTGCAAAACGTGCGGTATTCACCCATTTAGCAGACCACGCTCACATCCGGGTGGTTACGATGTTAATGCACGCTGTTTGGATGATGGCTTCTCCTTTCTACAGACAACGCCATTCGACGGGCAGAACTGGGAGGACAGTGTTGGCTCGATTACCTAGTTCACTGACCAAGATCTTTGCAAACTGCGCTCTATGTAAAAAGGTATCTCGAACCCGGCAGCGCTCTGAGGATTACCAAAATGCCTGAATGTAAGAAAATGCTATAGATATCAAGCGACTCATCTATGGCGAGCCGTAGAGACCTGTATGGTCAATTCTAGTTAGCAACGATGTCACCCAAAGGCCGAGGAGGATTGGGCGAGGTTGACTGTGAACCTATTCCAAGCATGTGATGGCAGGTCAACAGTTGTCCATGCACGTCTGCTTGGTTCAGGGACCTGCCGGCGGTTCCAGCCAGCTGGAGATTGATACATTGAACGAAGCCCCTGAATGTGGTGTATTCTTCCTATATTTCTGAGATGAGCCATGAGCAGAGGCGATATAATATCCGTCGGTGGAGGCTCGAAAACTGGCTCCTTTGGCTGGTAAACGGTATTATTCGGCGCAGCCGAAACGGTTCTACCGAGGAGGACAAGATGCAGGACAACATTACTAAGCTGCAAGAAAAACAAAAGGCTGCACTCCTGGGTGGTGGTGAACACCGCATTAACGCGCAGCACTCAAAGGGTAAGCTGACTGCACGGGAGCGTATCGATCTACTTTTGGATGAGGGTAGTTTTGAAGAGTGGGACAAGTATGTCGAGCATCGTTCTAACGATTTCGGCATGGAACACCAGAAGTTTCCCGGAGATGGTGTAGTCACTGGCTATGGCAAGATCAATGGCCGCCTTACTTTTGTATTTAGCCAGGATTTCACGGTGTTTGGCGGTGCATTGTCCGAAGCCAATGCCGAGAAGATCTGCAAAGTAATGGATCAGGCGATGAAAGTCGGTGCACCCGTTATCGGCTTGAACGATTCAGGTGGTGCTCGCATACAGGAAGGGGTGGGTTCTCTTGGCGGTTATGCGGAAATTTTCCAGCGTAATGTTCTGGCCTCCGGTGTGGTTCCACAGTTATCTGTGGTGATGGGGCCTTGTGCTGGTGGTGCCGTCTATTCCCCGGCAATAACCGACTTTAT
>NZUN01000004.1 GCA_002697205.1 Gammaproteobacteria bacterium | reverse complement strand
GCTTGACCTCCAGATCGTGAAGCTGTGCTTGCAACTCGCGGTTCTGCTGGTTGAGTCCCTCTTCGGCAGCGCGGTGGTTCCGCTCCCGTTCCTCTCGCTCGACCTGATGGCGGGTATTCTCATTTCGGAGCGCTTCGGCCTCCCCCAGAAGTGCCAAGGACTTCTGGCGTTCCGTTTCGAGCGTCGACATCAAAATCGCGATCTCGCGAGAGGATTTCTGCAGTCGTTCTGCATGTCCGGCTTCGGCCTTCTGCAGCCACACAGCCTGCTCTTCCTGTTCGGCCTCCAACGCCGCGATCTGCTGTTTAGTCTCGTTCTCCCAAGCCTGTTGCTCGACCTTCAGATCGTGAAGCTGTGCCTGCATTGTTGCGATCTGTAGACCGCGCTCATGGCTCAGGAGAACGTTTTCTTCCAACTCCCGGGTCAGCCCGACATTCTGTTTCTGCAAGCGGTCAAGATTGCTTTGCTGATCGCGTAGGTGTTGGCTATTCCTGCGATTCTCCCATTCAAAGCGATGCGCGGCACCTAGGCGCTGAAAGACCTGACGGATATCGGAATAGCCCGGGGTTTCCGGAGTAAGATCGGCGAGCCCCAGAAGCTGTTCTTTTCGTTCGGAACCCCAGAGCAAGACGCTAAGGCCATCGCCTCCTTCGAAATGCACGGTTGGACAACGGGCTCCCAGGTCGCGTAGCAATACCGCACTGGGGGTTTCCTCGAAACCGGGGCGACTAGTGCCATGCACCAGCACCACCGCACGCTCTGAGAGCTTGCAGGTCCAGTCCAGGGTTAAACTGTTTATGGGGCTGTCGTCGTCTTGCATGTTGACAAGCAGCAAATCTACGCTGCCGTCGCGGAGGCGGCGTGCAACCTTAGCGGGTGGTTCGGTTAGAATCTGCGAGAATTCTGCGTAGAATTCGGTATTGCGCCAATGGACGCCCTCCGGGACGGAAACGGGATTCTTGCCTATCTGGTGCCAGATTCCTGTGCAAACCCCATCGGGCTCGGTTTTATCCATGGCCTGACATACTGCGAAATAAGACACCGCATCCGTCATGCCGGTTTCGACATAGCGGCGCGGGCGCAAGATAGCCAATAACCAAAAGAGGAAAGGCAAATGTTGCAGAATGGCCGCTTCCTGTAGATAGCGGGCCCGCCAAAACAACGCACCCGCAGCCTGTGGCGAGGTAAGATTGGATGCGGGCATGAAAGAATCCGCTACTAAGGTTCCGAGGGTGGTAGATTTGTTCTTTTGGGACATATCAAGAACGCCTAGGGTTGTCAGGCTGCTACGCCTATCCAATCCGGACCCGCCGAGGAGGAATGGCAATCCCGGTGCAACCCTAGTGGCATATTTCACATATTAACCACAACCCTACCGCATGAAGGTATGGCGTCCTTCCCTCATCTCTGCTAATTCGCAAAGGTGAACTATAAACAATCTTCATGCCGCAACACCCTAAAAAAATCATTAATATGAACAAGTTATCAGAATCCATATCATTGGAGGATGGTTCCTCGATCCTCTTTTGCCGGAGCGACGAGAGCCTGTTCAACGCAACATGGTATCGTGCGCGCTATGGCGACGTTGACAAGCTGGGCGCCGATCCCCTGCAGCACTTTTTGACGTGGGGGCGTTTGCTAGAGCGTTCTCCTGGGCCGGATTTCGACACGCGCTTCTATCTGTCGCGCTATGGTGATGTTGGATCGGAAAATCCGCTGCGGCATTATCAGTCGCTACCCGAAAGCAACAATCGTCCGGTCACTCCTGCGCAACTACAGGCGGAAATGGATGCGCTGACCCGGGAGATGGATACGGTTTGGCAGCCCAAACAGTTGATGTCGCCCCGCGTCGTCCCGCCAGTGGTGTCTTACTGCATTCCGCTCATGGGCCGACTGGACGATATCCGAAGCACACTGGCAGAGAACTTAGCCGCCCACAAGGAGCTAGTCGATCAGGTCGAATTCTTGATCGTACTCTTCGGCGATAGCGCGAAAAGCGAGACTTGGATACACGAGAATTTTGGAGCTTCCCTAGATTCCGGGCTGCTGCGTGTAATTTGTAACGATAGCCTCGATACTTGGCATTTTTGCAAGGCCAAAAATGCTTTCAGACAGCATATGCTGGGCAGGATATATTCTAGCCTTGATGGCGACAATTTCGTTACCCAATCCGAGACCCTTCGGCTGCTGGCAATGGATGCCGAATTCAGTGGCCACTTCCTGCTACATCACTTCTCTGGCCAGTGGGGCGATGGCACCAGCGGTCGCGTCAGCCTGCCGGCTGCCGTCTATCGCAGTGTTGGCTATGACGACTCTTTGTTACCCCGTCAGTTCGACGAGATGGATTTGATCCTGCGCGCACTGCAGCGTTTCCCGGCCATGCCGTTCCTGTGTATTGATGCCGATCAGAATATTTTTGGGAAGTCGTTCTTCGCACGTAAGTTCCGTGACGAAGAGGGTCTACCTAACCGGATTATCGCTATCGGCGATTATTCCCGTCGTCCTCCTCTCAATCCACGTGGCGAAAACTATACAAAGCAAACACCCTATCTCATTCATATGGGCAATGTGAATGCTGGGCTTAGTGGCTTCGCTGCCAGCTCGGATCCAGTACGGCGCAATGCCTATCTGAATAAATTGACCGCAGACAAGCATCGGCTGCTCGATACCATGCCGCGTGAGATGCTGCTTTCGACCTTCTTCCATCCCCCTAGTGTAAGGGATATGAATTGCTGCATCTCAGCTGGACAGGTTTGTGCTTTTCTTGTTGTTAAGAACGAAGCACATTTCCTGCCGCCATTGCTTGAGCATTACCGCCGCCGCGGTGTCAGCAATTTCTTCATCGTCGATGACGGCTCTGATCAGCCGATCGAGAATTGGATCACGGATACGGATGTCCATGTCTTCCATCCCAAGGTCGGCACTTTCCGCACTTTTAAAACCGCATGGGTCGAAGCGCTGATGACCTATTTTCTGCCTTCTGACGCTTGGGCCCTTACCATTGACGCAGATGAATTCATTCATCTTCCTATTGATACCGATAGCTTCACGGCCCTCACTGCTAGGCTGGAGCAGGAAGGACAAGACTTCATGCCGGGGTTGATGATAGATCTGCTACCTGCTCCGGGTACGTCTTCCCAGGTACTGCAGCATGCCGAGCGCGACTTTCTTCAACTCTTTACTTACTGCGGCAATGCAGATGGCCTTCCTCCAGAAAGCTATCGAAACCATGCTTCAATCGCATGGGCCTTCGGCCCATATGCCGCCCTCGCATGGCAGGTCGATGTTCGCAACCATGCATTCGGCACATTTGATTCTCTGCGAAAGATCCCTCTCTTGCGCTGGCAACCCGGGCGGCATCTTAATCAGGGATTCCACACGCTGCATCACACTGATGGTCGTGCTCAACCTAGCCATGAGATCTGGGAACGACCCATTCTACCGGTGCATCACTACAAGCTGGTGCGGTTGTTCTCGGATCAGGCCCGGGCGCAGATGTTGCGCGTAGCGAACAATTACCATGCCCGTACCAAGGAAAACCTTTCGCTGATCTTTGGTGGCGATGGGAAAGGGGCTATGGCCCGGCTGCGCGATCTGCCTACCAGGCCGGCACTGCAGATCCACGACCGGCTTACAGCTACTGCATGCAGCCTGCCAAAAAGCGCTTTTCTAGGTGTGGTCTAGTTTGGTTCATCGATGTATGGGCGACGAACTCCAAACATACGACAGCGAGATTTGTGTAGATAGCGGACTTTTCATGGCACGGGCTGAATATCGGCGCAATTCGTTGGCTGTATGATGCATATATAGAAAGAAAAATAGAATGATTCGCCATAATGTTTTGGAAGTGACAGACCCGAAAGAAATGTGGGAAGAACATGATGGGACGCGCGCATATATACTGCATGGTAGACAACCCTCTCCATTTTGTAAGGGAATTGAGATTGTCGACTTCTCTGGTGCTGGAATCTTGGGCGGGAAATACGTCAGGAACCTCGAGGACGCCCAAAGAGTATTGGCTGGTATAAGATCGCAAGAGGCTCTGCTCGATATAGTGGAAGCAGGGAGAGGAAGCCTTGCCCTGCATGCTTTCGACCACACGACAAGGGATTACCTCATCCTGAATGACCCTCTTGGTGGAGGTCAAATATACCTAAAAGCATCCGCAGGAAGGACTGTAATCTCATCCGACCTAAATTCCCTTGCTGATGTCTGCAAGTTTAGGAATGAGCCGCTCCGGAAAAGCCTTCACTATTTTATGACCCAAGCGCTGACTTATACACAGACTCATGGCGCTGACACACCCTATCTGGATGTTGCGCTTCTCCGGCGCGGAGAAGGCGTACGTGTCTCAAGATCAGGAGAGGTGGAATTGGTGTCGGTCTCACCTCCCGAGCGACTTTATTTTTCGGGAATGTCCTACAGAGAGGGCATGGACGCTTTCGTGCAGGATATGTTGGAAAATGTCGCCAAACCTTTAGATCATGATTTCGATATCAAAGTTTCCCACCTCACTGCCGGTTTTGATTCTAGGCTAGTTCTTGCTGCGATGCTTAAGGCCGGAGTAGCCGACGACTTTATTTATTACTGCATCTCCTCATCGGCAGATTTCGAGATATCAAGAAGCTTGTCGGGCCATTTTGAACTGCGGCACACATCAAGCAATGACGGAAATCCACGCGGGCGCGGCTGGCAAAGAGACTATCATGAATATGTTAAAAACTCACCGCGAGCCACCCAATTCGTTCTCGGTGAGGGTATAGATTTTCGCTATTCACCTTCCAACAATCTGGTTTTCCAAGGAGGGTATGGGGAACTGGCGAGAACGTTCAATTCATTCAAGTGGGACGGAGATTTGTCCCAAATCAGTTCTCTTGCCCATAGCCTATGGAGATGGAACGGGTTTCCAGAAGAAAGTGAGGTCGCATCATCTATATGGTCTAAAGATTATTTGGATATTGTTATCCGGAGACTTTCAGAAGATATACGGCGTTTCAGGGAATTGGGGCTGCCGGACGACTATTTTACCAATTGGTTCTACATTGAGAAGAGGAACAGGTTATTTATTGGCGCTAGAACATATTACTCAAACCACTATAGATCTCAATTTGACCCGATATACTCTTCGCATTTAGCATGGCTACCGGCCACGATAGATTTTTATAGGAGAAGGTCAAACTTCGTTGGAGTCGATGCGATGATCGAGATGAGTCCGTTGCTGGCTTCGCTGCCCTTCGACAACGAGAAGATCGGTCCTCTCTATCGGCAGGATCGGCAGGTTCCCGATCCGACAGAATTCAATGGCAAGATCCCGGAAGACGTCACCCTGCCGAATACTCTTCCTGAAACCATAAAATGGCCAGGGAAGCCGACAGCTATTTCACAAGAGGCCGCAGAAGCTGCAAGAGGCCTACGTATCCCGGAGATAGTGGCCCAGGGGATTCAGACTATGGCGCCAATCGCGTTTGACAGGCTTCGTGACGAGCCTCGCTTTCGGGAGGTATTAAATATAAGTAATATGGGGAATATGAGGAATCCTTTAGACGGCCTCACTCGGGAACGTGCCCAAATTCTCCATAAGGTACTCTCAGCGCTTGTGTTGGCCGATGTGGTTTAACCGTGTAAAGCAGAGGTGGTCGCGAGATTTCGGACCAGTTGCTAAGCTGTAGCGACTGACGAAGGAACGACCCAGGTGACGAAGCGGAAACGCTATTTGGCGGAGTTCAAGGCCAAGGTTGGGCTTGAAGCCATTCGCGAGGAGTTGCCGACGGCCGAGTTGGCCAAGAAGTACGACGTTCATCTGACAATTATCTGCGGATGGAGGAGAACGGCGATTGAGAACATGGCATCGGCATTTGGCGGTGACGCATCGGCCGAGCCGGCGATTTCCGAGAATGATGTCGAGAAGCTGCACACCAAGATTGGCCAGTTGGTCGCGGAGAGGCCTTGTTGCGCAAATGCGGCGGGGGATTCACTGCGCGAATCCAGCATGATAGCTGGCGGCCATGAGCAGACCGGCGAAAACCCCGTACAAGACCACCAACTGGCATAACTACAATCAAGCGCTGAGGCAGCGCGGATCGTTGACCGTCTGGTTCGATCCCTCGATGCAATGGGAAGCGGCGCCTTCCGGGCGTCGCGGCCGCCAGCAGGCATACAGCGACGCGGCGATCCAGGCCTGTCTTACCATCAAGGTCTTGCTCGGCCTGCCACTCCGGCAAACGACTGGTTTCGTGGCGAGCCTACTGGAGCTGTCCGGACTCGCATGGGCCGTGCCTGACTTTAGCACCCTGTCCCGGCGACAACTGCGTGAAGCTGCTCGGCCAGCGGCTTATGTCCCGGGAATTCGACCGCCAGGTGGCGGAGGTCCAGATCCGGGTGGCGGTCCTCAACCGCTTCACGGCACTCGGTATCCCGATGACCGTGACCGCAGGATAAGTGTGCCCGGGGAAAAGGGGATTGCGCTCGCCAGCTGATTTATCCAACAGCGCCTTTTAAACGCACTCTCAAGGCAAAATTCAGCTTGATAGGTCCGTCAGGGCAACTTATTCCCGCCCACAACTATGGCTCACCCTGAAGCGGTGATCCTGTAGAAAGAAGATCAGCTGCCTCGTGAAAGGGATTAGAGATGAGCTTGATACTGCATATTGGTTTTCCAAAGACTGGAACTACGACAATACAACGCGCTTTCAAGAAAAATGCCAAGGCATTAGAAAAATATGGAATTATATATCCGGTAGCTAGTGGCATAAAGCAAAGCGCGGTAAAGCATATTTTAGCCAAAATAAAATCCACCGATGCTGAGAGGGAATTATCAGAACTATCATACGCCATAGATTCTGCAGTTTCCAAAAACCCCTCAGCTCATATTTTGGTATCCGTAGAGGAACTAACTGCTAGATATCAGTCCGTATTAACCGATGATTCGGTGTCTTTAGTGAAAGACTATCTCACAAAATGGTCTGACGACATCCATTTGATTTCTTATGTCAGACGGCCAGACGCTTATTATATGTCCGTGATGCAAGAAAGAATAAAGAGGGGGTGGCTTCCGCTATCGCCAAATTCTTTTAGAACTAACTTCGACAGTATTGCAAGTATATATGAAAGAGTATTCGAAACAGATGCCATCATTAGACCTTTTGAGCGAAAGCAATGGGCTGGCGGAAATATATTAAGTGATTTCCTTACCCAGATAGAGAAATTTTCTATTATCCCGGATCGTGCGTTTTCGAACACCTTGGAGTCTTCGAACGAATCGCTAAGTTCCGAAGCGATCCTCGCTCTTGAAATTCTATATAGCCGAGATGAGTGCTCCACACGGTCTCCTAACTATTCATTCGCAGCAGCCAACAAGGTGTGGCCCAAGGTTCGGGCTCTATCGAGAGAGATGAACTATAATACCAAGCCAGTTATGTTCTCGCACATATCGGAGATTGTCTTGGAGGCAAATAAAGAGGATGTTGAAAAATTGCGCAACAAGCGAGGCGTCGAGTTCCAAGAGGATACGCCAACAGCTGGCGCTTGTTCATCAAGGCCGTACTGTGAAAAAATTTCCTTTCAGGATCTAATGCCAACAAATGAACAAGCCGCTCACGACATACTTAAATCGCTAAATTTTGTTGGATTTTAGGCGGGTGCCTGAATTTAATATTGGCCATCCCTCTGATGCGGTCGGCTACTGACATAAATCTTTTGCTGCGCTATCGATTTCGCCGCGAGGCTCTGTTCCAGCGCCTGCGGTGAAATGGCTTACCCAAATGTAATATCCTTTATCTCAAGGCGATGATTAGCAGGCCGCTGAAATAGTCCTGCCTCGACACCGATTTGAGAACATGATTCACCCTTGGCACGATTACTGTGGGGGTGGTGATGCGCGGGACGGACGAGACGAGCGGGGCGCTGTTCAGCTATGTCGATCTGGAGGAGCGGATCCCGCCGCGACATCCTTTGCGCAAGATCAGACAGGTGGTGAATGATGCGCTCTCCAGTCTCGATGCCGAGTTCGAGGCGCTTTACACCGATTTCGGTCGCCCCTCGATCCCGCCGGAGCGACTGATCCGGGCGAGCCTGCTGCAAATTCTGTTTTCGGTCCGGTCCGAGCGGCAGTTGATGGAGCAGATGGACTACAACCTGATGTTCCGCTGGTTCGTCGGCCTCGGGATTGATGACCCCGTTTGGGTGCCCACCGTGTTCACCAAGAACCGCGACCGGCTGCTGAGCACGGAGATGTCGCGCAAGGTGATGGCGGCGATCCTTGCCCATCGTGAGGTCGCGCCGCTCTTGTCGGACGAACACTTCTCGGTCGATGGCACGCTGGTGAAAGCCTGGGCGTCGATGAAGGGTTTTCAGCCGAAGGCCGATGCCGCCCCGCCTGACGATGAGGGGCCGGGCGATCCGCCCGCCCCGGACGCTACGCCCGAAACCGCGCCTTCCGAGACCCTAGCCGAGACCGACCCGATGCCCCGCTACACCAAACCCCACCGCAATGCCGAGGTCGATTTCAAGGGCGAGAAGCGCTCGAACGCAACGCATGTCTCGACCACCGATCCGGACGCGCGGCTCTACAAGAAATCCCCCGGCACCGGGGCCATGCTGTGCTTCATCGGACATGCGCTGATGGAGAACCGCAACGGCATGATTGTGCAGGGTGACCTGACCCAAGCCGACGGTCATGCCGAACGCAAGGCCGCCCTCGACATGATCCATCGCCATTCTCCCGGGTCGACCCGGCGGCTGACCTTGGGCGCGGACAAGGGCTATGACGCGGGTGGGTTCGTTTCCGAGCTGCGCAAGGCCTGCGTCACACCGCATGTCGCCCGGAAGGCAAGATATTCAGCAATCGATGGTAGAACCACCCGGCATGAGGGCTATGCCCTGTCCCAGAAACACCGGAAAAAGATCGAAGAGGCGTTCGGCTGGGCCAAAACGGTCGGTGGCATGGCGCAGACCATGTATCGCGGCGTCGAGCGCGTCCGTTCGAGGTTCATCCTGACCATGGCCGCCAACAACCTCGCAAGATTGCCCCGGTTGCTGACTGCGTGACGCCGGAGAACGGCACCAGGCGCATGCGTGGAACGCGCCGGCAAGCATGGTGATCACACCACCCAGCATGACGAAGGGACAGCATTCCGGCCCGGCGACTATTTCAGCGGCCTGTTAGGCCTTTGGAGCGGCTCTGATGATGGGTTGGGTAGCCCCTCCTGACGGCACTTGTGCCAGATTGATCCATGAAGGATCAGGAGGAAAAGGCTATGAAGGAAGTCTCTATCATCGGCGTTGACCTAGGTGTTTGATCCCACGGTTTGATGGT
>NZUN01000003.1 GCA_002697205.1 Gammaproteobacteria bacterium | reverse complement strand
TCTATTTGTGACGCAGCGTAAGGCTGCCTTTACTGCGAATGCTATGTCTAAGCTATTCACCAAGCTATACAAGGGAGCAGGGATAGAGGGCGGCACGTCGCATTCTGGACGGCGCTCTCTTGCTTCGTCTCTTATCAAGAAGAAAGCCAACATCTACCAAGTCAAAGAGATACTGCGACATAGCTCAATACAGAGCACGTCGGTTTATTTTAGTGAGGATGAAGATACTCTCTGCGATCTACTTCGTTCATAAAATATCAATCGTTGCCGGTGGTTTGCTGAAAATGTCATAAGTTGTCCGGGAAATACTACAGAGTGACTAACCGCTCACAACACAACTTGTCCTTTTTACGGACATGATTTCGTCAGCTCCAAGCTCATTAAGAGCATCAATATAATCAGGATGGCTTTTAAAGGACATGGCTTTTTCAAATGTCTCAAACTCGGCTACCGCTGCGAATTGCATATCTTTGGCGCCTATTTGAGTTTTTGCGACAGGACCTATAGCAATCATTTTAAATTCGCCACGCTCAATAAGAGCATTCACTTTCGTAACGTATCTATTAAATGCTTCTTGGTCGATAATTTCTTCAACATGATTAATCCAGTATCCTTTTGGCACCTTCTTCGTCTCCTCTAGATTCTTTTCTGTTTTAATTGATATATGTATTACCTCAAATATCGAGGTTAAGCACCCTAACAGCATTAATAATACATGCAGGTGTTAGTGTTTCATAATGAAACAAGGGTAATTATAGTGAGGAGTGGTGAATTTAGTTTGTTGTATTTCTTGTAACGCTATTTTCTAAACTCAATAAAATCAATAGGTTGTAGGATGGCTTTGTAGTTAGTTTGCAATAACAACGTGTTTTTCTGTGTCTGAGTATTGATTCTCCACGCCCAAAGTAAACATCGGCTGGAGTCAGGTTATCCAGGCTTTCATGGTAACGCTGGTGGTTGTAGTGATCGACCAACGCCTCAATCTGCTGTTCAAGATCACCCGGTAAAAAGTCGTGTTCTAGCAGTATTCGGTTCTTTAGCGTCTGGTGCCAGCGTTCGATCTTGCCTTGGGTCTGAGGATGATACGGCGCACCGCCAACATGACTCATGCCGTTGTCGCTACGCCAGTCAGCAAGCTCGCCGGATACGTAGCTGGATCCATTATCGGAGAGCAGCCTCGGTTTCTGCTCAAGCTCGGCCTGACACGACTTCGGATACGGGTTGCTTTTGCAATCTTGCAGAAATACGGTTAAAACTTATTTATCCTGATAAGCAAAGATTTTAGCCATCGAACCGCTCTAGCTGATGAGGCCATTGAATCTATATGAGAACAATAACCGATGCTATGCTGATGACGCTGCTGCTGTTATCCAATGCTGGTATGGCTGCTGAGAAAATCCTGATAGATACCGATCCGGGCGTAGACGATGCGCTTGCAGTGGTCTTTGCGTTTGCTTCAGACGATCTCGAAGTGGTCGGTCTAACGACGATATTTGGAAATGTTGAGACTCAGCTGGCGACCCGCAATGCGCTGCGCCTGTTAGACATTGTTGATGTAGATGTGCCGGTTGCTGAAGGCGCTGTAAAACCATTGTATTCAAAAAAACTAGCAACGCCTGATTTTGTGCATGGTAAGGATGGTTTTGGAGAGATTTACCTGCCTGAATCACGACGGCGGCCGATAGCTGAGTCTGCGGCCGAATTTATCGTCAGGACCGTCATGGCGAGTCCGGGCGAGATTACCCTGGTTGTACTCGGTCCAATGACCAATATTGCTTTGGCACTTGCACTTGAGCCCGATTTGCCCAGGAATGTCAAAAGAGTTGTTGGCATGGGCGGGGTGCTACAGGTTATGGGAAACGTCTCGCCGGTTGCTTCAGCTAACATACTGGGTGATGCCCATGCTGCAGATATTGTCCTGGGAACCCCATGGGATGTCATTCTGGTTCCAGCGGATACCACTCGTCAGGTGAGGGTCACCGATCAATGGTTGCAAGGTATCCGTGCTAATGGTGGGAAACAAGGTGAGTTCATCCATGATATTAGTCGTTTTTACCGAGACTTTTACCGTAGAGGCGGCGTGAACGACGGGTTTTATAATCATGATCCGACTGCTATGGCTTTTGTCGTCGATCAATCTCTTTTCCAGACGGAGCAACGGGCTATTCGAGTGGTGACTGACGGCATTAGCATTGGTGATGTCATCGCTGCTAAGCAAGTACATTATAAGGTGGCGGGTCCTTGGTACGGTATTCCGCTGGCCACCATTACAACCGAGGTTGATGCCAAAGGTGTTATGCAATTATTGGAAGCCGCTTTAATCGGGCGTTAAGCGCTCCTGGAGAATGATTATGCGCCGGGTTCTCGCGCTACTGGCGAAGGTTAACGAAACAGCCTGTGACGCAGCAAAAAATTTAGCTGGGCTGCTGCTTATGGCAATGCTGCTTATTGTGGTGATGCAGATTGTGTTTCGTTATGTACTCAACGACTCACTAGCCTGGAGCGAAGAATTGGCCAAAGCTATGATGGTTTGGACGGCATTCCTGGTGGCACCGTGGGCTTACCGAATTGGGGCAAATGTTCGCATCGAGCTCTTTATAGATGAGATGCCGCTGGTATTCAGGAACTCGCTAACGTTACTACTTAATGCTTTGGTGTTCTGGATCGTTGCTGTGTTTTTTTGGGAAAGCGTCGGGTTCTGGCAGCGTGGATTGACGGTGCAGGCAGACAGCTTGCCCTTTCAGGTTGCCTGGTTCTACTCTATCGTACCGATCACGTTTGCGTTCATGATCCTGGTGGGAGCCGAGCTACTGTTACGTAATATACTCACTTTACTGAATCCGGATGAAGTCTTCGATCTGTCTCATCTCAATGATGCTTACCAAATAGAATAGTCCTACTTAGCCTATGTCATTTGCGTATTTCTGGATATTTATATTTCTGCTGGCAGCCAGTATGCCGGTGGTTTTTGCATTATTGGTTGGCCCCGGATTGAGCCTGGCTTTTGATGGTGAGCAGGTTTTTTTCAAAACCCTGCTATCCAGGCTGTATAACGGTATGGATTCATTTCCATTGATGGCTTTGCCGTTTTTCATTCTCGCCGGTCAGATCATGAATTCCGGTGGTATCACTCGATCAATTGTTGGCTTTAGCCAGTCGATGATCGGTCATGTTCGTGGCGGGCTTGCGCAGGTCAATATTTTTTCATCGCTGTTGTTCGCAGGCCTTTCTGGTTCAGCCGTCGCTGATGCTTCTGCGCTTGGCAAGATATTCATTCCCGCCATGCACGAGAACGGCTATAGCCGTCCGTTTTCGGCAGCGATCACGGCGGCTTCTGCTGTTATCGGTCCGATAATTCCACCATCGGGGATTATGATTCTTTACGCTTTCATCATGAATGTGTCGGTTGCGGGGCTGTTTGCAGCCGGACTCGTCCCCGGGTTATTGATCGCCTGCGGGCTTATGATGATGACCGGTTACCTGGCCAGGAAGCACGGATATCCTGTAGCGAATCGACGCGCCACATGGCCTGAGCGAGGGGTAGTGTTGCGTAGCGCGCTACCGGCACTGTTGACACCAGTGATTCTCCTTGGAGGCATACTCGGCGGTGTATTTACACCGACGGAGGCAGCAGCAGTCGCTGCGGTTTACGCGATCCTGATCTCGGTTTTCTACTTGCGTACGCTAGATCTGAAAGCGTTATTCCCTGTTTTTGTTTCATCGGTTGTACAGTCTGGCATCGTGCTGCTGTTGGTGGGTGCTTCGGTATCGTTTGCGTGGATTATCACGGTTTCTGGGCTCGCCAATACCGTTGCCGATGGTATGGCCAGTGTCAGTGATAATATCTTGCTTCTTTTGTTCCTGCTTAATATCTTCCTTTTGCTAATCGGTATGTTTCTTGATGCCGGGCCGGCTGTTCTGGTACTTGGGCCGGTGCTCGGGCCGATGTTTATCGGTCTTGGCATTGATCCATTGCACTTTGCAGTGGTCATGTGTGTCAATGTGACAGTGGGCCTGGCAACACCACCCATGGGACTGGTGTTGTTTGTTAGCGCAGCGTTATCTCGAGAAAGAGTGGAAACGATCGCCCTGCACATGCTGCCTTTTCTACTGGTAGAGATTCTGGTTATTTTCCTGATCACTTATTTTCCAGTGCTGTCTTTAGCCCTGCCGCGCTGGCTGGGATTCGCATAGATAGATGCCTATGACCCGACAACAGATATTGCTCAGCGTATTTTTGTTGATAACCATCAGCAGCTTAGTGGGTATCCTCAATTCCGGCGGTGGGTCTAATGCCGAACATAAGATTCGCATCTCCCTGCTCGGCACATCGGAAGATGAAGACTACGATGGTGCTCTGGCTTTCAAACACTATGTGGAGAGCCGAAGCGATTCTGCTATAGCGGTCGAGTTGTATCCCTCTGGCCAATTTTGTTCCACGGAAAGGGAATGTCTAGAGGCATTACAGGCAGGCGTTTTGCAGGTATTTATGTTTACAACCGGGGGTTTCGGTAGTGTATACGGACCAGCACAGGTACTTGATCTGCCTTATGTCTTTCGTGATGACGCAGTGGCAGAGTGCGTGCTCGATGGCCCGATCGTTGATTTATTGAGCCAAACCGTGCTTGAAGCAGAGCTGGGTATTCGCTTGATGACGGTTTCTAATACTGGAGGGTGGCGTAATTTTGCCACAACGGAACGACCGATTCTGACGCCAGAGGATGTCCGGGGCCGCAAAATACGTACCATTACTGCACCGTTGCAACAGGAACTGGTTCGCCAGCTCGGTGGTAATCCGACGCCTATTTCCTGGTCTGAGGTCTATTCTGCGCTGGCAACCGGTGTTGTTGATGGCACTAAGAATGGCATTCATGACATTGTCAGTATGCAACTTCATGAACAGATCAAGTACGTCACTCTGGATGGCCATGCTTACATGGGGGGACTTTGGTGGTACTCCGAGAAATCCTGGCAAACACTGCCAGAATCGCTGCAGAGGGTTGTACAGGAAGGTTTTTCTGAATTAAAAGGCACGACTCGCAGGGCGATCAAGCATTGGGAGGCTGAGTCCTACATCGTCTTTGAAGAATCCGGTGGCACGTTGTTTGTGCCGAACCTTGAGGAGCGAAAATTGTTTCGAGATGCCGTGTCTGGAATGCGCCAATGGTACTCACAGACCTATGGTGATGCGTGGCTGGATCGCCTTGATCAAGTAGTGAAGGAGTGTGAGTCCACATAAAGATGTGGTAATTTGGAGATCAGGCCTGCTAGTCGAAACCTAGTGGTTGCCGATCCAAGAGACGGCACGCTATCGAATTACCAGCAACATTGGCGCTGAAAACAAACGAGAGCAGTTTGTACGTCGTTAAAACCCTTTTTGGACATTAGACCGCCTGATCTAAGAGACACATTAGCCCATCTGGTTTGGCTGTCCATCGTAATGCTTTTGTGTGCGAATGGCCAAAGTATTCCGCTTAATCATTTCTTGCTGTTCCAGTATTTGATCCCCACACCCATAAATCACATCTGCTGGCGACAACCCATTTGAGACCGCTGACACTAAATCCTAAGGGGTGCTTTTCTGCATAAGGATTCCTGCGTGCTCGACCAAGATTACCAGCCGGCATTTGCTCTTGAATACAGGTCTCAACTATTGAGACTGCATCCCTACCAGCATCACTGCCGGTTACGCCGGTGATGATTGCACCGCCGAAATGTCCCTACTAGGAGGCGAATAAGGAGCCGACTGCCGCTTGGGGTAATCGCCGGCGGTTCTTAAAGACTCGCCGTATTGCTTATTTAATCGATTCTGATTGCGCAGAAAAAAAAGACCAAATCTCGTGGCTGGTATCGATGTCGCGATTTTTACCGAATCCCATCAACTGGACCGCCAAAAGAGTTCTAATAGACCATCGAGGTAATATTGCACCTGGCCAATCGTGCCCACCATCTACCACCTGGTAAAACATTAGATCATTGCGCTCTGCATCACTAGCATAATGATATCGTTCGATCGAACTAGATCCCGCGAACCACCGCGCCGTTTTCGACGGTAAGGTATCTTTTCTTACTAGTTGTCTCTTTCCCATCTCCACCCAAAAATCAATCGTCTCATCCTGCCCTAAATAGGCACCCCAACCATCTTTGTTTTCTAAGTCGCCTGCATACTTGGTAATGCCATCGGCCATGCCACTCACCGCTAGAATAGGAATTGCTCGTGCAGGCGAGCATCGATTCCGCGTGGCGACCATCATCATTCCTGCAATAGGCGCAACCGCTCGAAACTGCTCTGCACGCTCGCATGCGAGTAAGTAACTTAAATCGCCCCCGTTTGACATCCCGGTTGCAAAAATAGCATCGGCTTTAACCTGGCCACTGCCCAGAGCTTCATTAATCAAGGCATCAACAAAGCGGAGATCGTCAATAGCAGAAGCTTGATGCATCTCGTATCCGACATTGAAAAATTGATTGTCAGTTACATCCTTAATTCCTTCAGGATAGTACACGACAAATCCGTGAGCATCGGCTAACTGGTTGAAGCCACTGTAATCCATAATCGTCTGGGCGCTACTGCTATATCCATGAAATACAAGCACTAAAGGTTTTGGATTGGTTGTTCCATTTGGCTGATAAACCAGATAGTGCCTCAGTACCGGCAACCCCTTATTGTCCTCAACGTACAATGATTGTGCAGAAAGAACCCCTACCTTCTCAGCGGCTCCTAGGCTTTTATTAGCAACAAACCCCGAGCAGAATAAACTCAATCCGATTAACCCCAGCACCACTCTCGTTAACATCTCACCCCCTTGGTGATCTCTCTTGATCTACATTCCTAAACTAGCAAAAAAAATTCACCTGAGTTCTGTCCCGGCATAGATTCAAGCCCCAGCTCCGAGATTCCTAAAATAATACCAGAACTGATGCTTCAAATCGGACGCATTGCTTGCCAGAAGATACTTATTTCAGGTAAACAGCCATCTATGCATGTCTGAGTGGCTCAGGCACCTGCTGGCAAAGTCAATAATCCTAAACCAGTCGATTGGAGTCTGTAGGCAAGGCTGAAGCCTTTGTCCGATATGGCTCACATGCATTAACTACCATCCCTTGAGCCTGTATAGTCACAGCGTTATGCTAGATCTATGGCATATTGAGAGGACAAAAATGTCCAAAGTAATTCCCTTCGCTTTTGCTCTACTAATTCTGTCAGGTTGTTCGCTTAATTCTTCGACAACATATGTTTCTGGTCAATCAATCAAGAATGCAGACTTAATTTTACTAAATGGTGAAATTTACAAGGTCGACGCCAATCGTTCATGGGCCGATGCCGTTGCCGTTCGAGGCAATAAAATTGTTTATGTGGGCACCAACAAAGGCGTAGAGGAATATAGAGGGAAAAATACTCGGGTTATAGACCTGGATGGAAAAATGGTTTTACCGGGATTTCAGGATGCACATGTGCATCCGATTGAGGCGGGAATGGCCTACCTTGGCTGTAGTCTCCATGATGGTAAATCGGTAGAAGATTATGTGCGCCTTGCGGCCAATTGTGCTGCACAATCAGCTGATGCTCCATTTGTTGATGGAGGCGGCTGGACTATGGACCTTTTTGAAAACGGGTTGCCTGATAAAAAAATGCTTGATGCTGTTATTTCTGATCGACCTGTAATATTGAAATCTGCAACGGGTCATCAGCTGTGGGTTAATTCTAAGACCTTAGAAATTGCGGGTATTGACGCCAATACTCCCAATCCACCAGGAGGCCGAATAGATAGATATGACGGGTCCAATGAGCCTAGCGGGTCATTGCAAGAAAATAGTGCAATGAACCTTGCATTTGATACAAGACCGCCATATACAACCTCTCAAATGCAAGCTGCATTGAAATTCGGGCAGCACTACCTTAATCAGTACGGTGTAACCACTGTACAAGATGCACTATTAAAGCTAGATGGAAACGAGGCATACGTTGGCGGACCGACCTATGCAGCTATGGACAAGTTGGACGAACTAACACTTAGAGTAGTTGGTGCGCTGGTTTGGAATACTGAATTGGGACTAGAGCAAATCGATCGAATAATTGAAGCTCGAAACCGATTTAATACACCTCAATTTAATACACCGTCTGTAAAAATCTGGCTCGATGGAGTGATGGAAGTTCATACTGCGGCTCTACTAGAGCCTTATACTGACCGTGATGATAATCATCGCGGTAACCTCTTAATTGCGCCAGAGCTACTTGACACTATTGTTACACGTCTTGATGCACTTGGCTTTCAAATTCACTTCCATGCAATTGGTGATGCTGCCATCCGCCATTCATTAGACTCTCTTCAAGTTGCTCGTCAAATTAATGGTGTGAGAGATAGCCGTCATCATATGTCCCATATTCAGCTTTTTGATCCAGCTGATATTCCTCGGCTTCGGCAATTAGATGTGGTGGCCAACTTTCAACCCTATTGGGCATGGGCCGATAAATTTATTACTGAACTAACTACCCCTAAACTGGGAAGTGAACGCAGCAGGTGGCTTTATCCTATTGGTAGTGTGCTTGATTCAGGTGCAATTGTTGCTTTTGGTAGTGATTGGTTTGTAACTTCTGGAAATCCGCTACTGGGAATTGAGACTGCTGTGACTCGCAGAGACCCTCTTACTAATGTCAGTGACGCATTCATTGATAGTGAGCGCATAAATTTAGCTGACGCAATCGCGGCTTATACGATAAATAGTGCCTACGTGAATTTTATGGAGAAAGATACTGGGTCAATTGAAGTAGGCAAGCTAGCAGATTTAATCGTAATTGATCAAAATCTTTTTGAGATAGAGGCCCATGAGATTTCAGATGCTCAAGTTCTACTAACTTTGCTTGGCGGCAGCCCAGTTTATGGTGACTGGACATTAAAGCCTCAAGTTAAAACCTTCAAATGATACTAGAGCCTGTTCGCAAAACGGGCGGGCTCTCTCCGCCAGATAAATATATAAATAATATAAAAATCAATTAGTTATGTATATAATGTTGCAGCTTTTTCTTTTGGTACCCGCATTGGTACCAAAAATTATCTCCAAACAAAAACCACTTTCAAACTACCCACCACCCATTTCCGGCTAAGCAGCACCCCATCCCCCGGGTACCCCCACTTTCAGTTTTGGGACTCGCTATTACTAGGTATTACTAATTCGGAGAGGTGAAGAGCTATCTATACACGTCTGCCTGGCTCAGGCACCTGCCGGCAGGATAGACTGGAGT
>NZUN01000002.1 GCA_002697205.1 Gammaproteobacteria bacterium | reverse complement strand
TATTCGTGTCAAACTCTTCTGGATAAATCAGCTTTGGCATCTAAATCCTCCCTTATGTCCAACAAATGTTCATAATTCTTCTGACTTAAAAAGCCTTCTTTTTTTAAGTCATTGAATTATAAAACACTTTTTAGGGAGGTGTCCAACAAGTGTCTAACGCCGGTTTTACTAATGATAAAAGCCGATGTCCTCTTAAGAGGTCCATCGGCTCTACCTTATTGGAGCGGGAAACCGGGTTCGAACCGGCGACCTGTACCTTGGCAAGGTACCGCTCTACCAACTGAGCTATTCCCGCTTTTGCAGTTAGATATTATCACCTGATCAGGATGACTTGAACCTGTGCTCAAGAATTTCGTCCATTTTTTGGTGATGGCGTCCCCTGGGGGTTTCGAACCCCCGTTGCCAGGATGAAAACCTGGAGTCCTAGGCCTCTAGACGAAGGGGACTTAACACAACTGACGGCGCGAATAATATTGATCTTGGAGCCAACCGTCAAGCCCGTTTGCACCGGATTAGCCGATTACCTTGCGCAGGGGCATTTTTTTACTAATAGATGATTACACTGCGAATACTTTTACCCTCGTGCATATAGTCAAAGGCTTGGTTTATGCCATCAAGTGGTAGCGTATAGGTGATAAATTCATCGAGCTTGATTTCTCCGCTCATATACTGGTCTACCATGCCTGGTAGCTGGCTTCGCCCTTTTACGCCGCCAAAGGCAGTGCCGCGCCAGACGCGGCCTGTGACCAGTTGAAAAGGCCGGGTGCTTATTTCCTGACCTGCTCCGGCAACGCCGATTATAATAGATTCGCCCCAGCCCTTGTGACAGCATTCCAGCGCTGCCCGCATGAGGTTTACGTTACCGACGCACTCAAAAGAGTAGTCGACGCCGCCATCGGTCATATCCACTAGAACGTCCTGGATGGGATCGCTGTAATCGCCGGGGTTGACAAAATCAGTGGCCCCTAACAACTTAGCCATTTCAAATTTGCTTGGATTGGTATCAATCGCAATAATTCTGCCGGCTTTAGCCATGACGGCACCCTGAACCACGCTCAGGCCAATGCCACCCAATCCGAAAATAGCCACCGTGTCGCCGGCTTTCACTTTTGCAGTATTGAGCACTGCGCCAATGCCTGTGGTAACGCCACAGCCCAACAGGCAGACCTTGTCCAGAGGCGCATTTTGGCTAATTTTAGCGAGAGAGACTTCTGCGAGGATTGAGTATTCGCTGAAGGTGGATGTGCCCATATAGTGGTACAGCGATTTTCCATTGCAGCTGAATCGGCTGGTTCCATCTGGCATGACGCCCTGGCCCTGGGTGGTTCTCACCGAAGAGCATAGGTTGGTTTTACCAGAGGTACAGAATTTACACTGCCCACATTCGGCTGTGTAAAGTGGTATCACATGATCACCTGGCTTTACATAAGTGACCCCACTGCCGATTTCAACGACAATACCGCCGCCTTCATGGCCCAGTACAGTAGGAAATAAACCTTCCGGATCAGCACCGGACAGGGTAAAGGCGTCGGTATGGCAGACGCCGGTTGCTACCATCTGCACTAGTACTTCACCGGCCTTCGGGCCGCTGACTTCAATCTCTTCAATGGTTAGTGGTTTGTCTGCCTGCCACGCGACAGCGGCTCGTGCTTTCATGTGAACTCCTGTTTATTGCCCTAACACTTAAATCACCTGAGTCTTTAGGGTTTACTAATTAATCGCCTGTTATCTAGTGAGTCGGATACCAAAATAGGCTCCCAGTGGTTCGCCTACAAAATAGCGTTCACTGCCGAAAGCAAAATCGGCTCTTTCCGCATAGTCTGTGTCAGTAAGATTAGTTACCCGTAAAAAGGCCAGCAATTTGTTGCTGAATTCATACTGCAGGCGCAGATTGACCAGATTGTGGCCGGGATACTTCACCGTGTTTTCCGGATTGGTATAATAGCGGCTTAAATACAGCCATTCCAGTTCGCCGGATAAGTGGTTCGTGGGTAGCCAGTTAAATTGCAGGGACCCCATATTTCGTGGCGCAGTGTCGATATCATTGCCAGCTAAGTTAACGCTCGATAGCGCAGGGTTGTTTTCATAGGTATGCTTTGCGTGAGTCCAGGCGGCCGCCAGGCTGGCCTGGTCATTGATTTGCCAATGCAAGCGCAGGTCAATACCGGTATGGGCAGTCTGGCCGTTATCAACATTGGCTCGGTTAGTATCCAGGAAAATGAAATTGTCCTTATTCAGGCGGTACCAGGAGAGATCGTAACTGATTGTTTCGGGTCCGCCGCGTAGGCCTATTTCAATACTGTCAATTTCCTCGGCGTCGATGGCGGACACGCTTTGCGAATTCTGCAGTCGATACAGTTCTGTGGCTTGGGGTGCCCTGAAACCCTTGCCTATCTGGGTATAGAGTTGGTGCTCATCGCTGATCTCGTGGGTGAAACCCAGTTTAGGTGACACATTGGAAAACGAATCGCTGCGACTCTCAGGACGGTTAAAGCGACAGCCGCCAAAGCCGCAGGGGGTGCCATCGTCCATGGTTCGACCAGAGATCATCTGGTTTTCGTAGTCGTAGCTGACAGTTTCGGCTCGTGCACCGAAAATAAAGGAGGATCGATTGGACAGATCCCAGCGATACTGGCCAAAAACGGCTGCGACCATAGCAGTCACCTGGTAATCATAGTGTTTGCCTGCTGGGATGGTGGCGACCAGGAAGGCACTGCCGGACTGCGTGGCCTCGGCCTGGGTTTGCTTGAGGGAACCATCGGTTCTTTCAAAATCGGCGCCCAGCAACCAATTTAGGCCGGGTTTCCAGGAGGTTTGCAGGCCGATACTGCTGTGGCCATTTTCTTCCATGGACTGACCCGGCAGATAGTGTTGCAGAAATGTCATGTCGGTCCATCGCAGGTACGGCGTAACCGTCAGGCTTGTACCGGCGTCACTAACTTTGCTCCAGCGACTGTACAGGCGAGCGGATCGAGCATCTCGGAACGCTTCCGGATTTGGGTTAGATTTTTTTACGGCTTCATTGGCATAAGCATCATCGCCCTTGATGAAGCCAGAGGTTTCCTGGTTCAGGTTACTCAGTGAGATACTGGTCAGCACCTCAAAGTCAGCAATAGAGTTGCTTATCTTGGCGGTTAGTTTCTGCTGACCAAAACCGGAATCGTCTTTATAACCACCGTCTCGAGTTGCACTGGCATCGACGCGCCAGTTTCTGGTTTGCTGCTGATGTTTTACCCTGTTGTAACCGTGTACGCCGGTTTCAAATTGACTGCTGGATCCAGGGTCCGTCATTGACGGCGTGATAATGTTGACCAGGCCATGCATGGCATTTGAACCGTGCAGGGCTGTTCCCGGGCCTTTAATTACCTCAATACGCTCAGCTATCTCGCTGTGTGATTCAAATAGTTCATTGACATTACAAAAGCCCGTGGCTCGAAGCGGGATGGAGTCCTGAGCCATCAGGAAGGCACCACATCCACCAGCTCCGGTTAGCACTGGAGAACGGATGGAGGTCAAATGCTCCTGGCCATTGCCGCGGCTGATCCAGGCCCCGGAAACCCTGAACAACACTTCGTTTAAGTGGGCGTGATCTGTCCTGACAAGATTCTCTCTGGCGATAATCGATATATTGGTGCTGAGTTCAGATAAAGTCTGCTCGGCCCGTTCTGCCGTAATCACAATTTCTTCCAGTTGATTCGCAAATACACCGTTGGAGCAGCTAAGGTAGAGTGTAACAAGGGTAAATAGTATAGCTCGTTTCATGGGTAACGGTCTTTCGCTCAGGTTTGGTTTGGGAGTATCTGTGGTCTTATCGAGTTGCTAAGCATAAAGCATTTTAAGTTAACTGCCAGTGTGATCACGGGTAGTAGCGTAGTTTATTTCTACAAGGCGACAAATAGGTTCCTATCTTTGCCAGCCTGGGAAATAATCCCAATAGCGGCTTATTGTTTACTGTGGACGTTGACAAGGGCATCGTAATCCAATCAAATCGCTGAGTTTGCAGGAGGTCAGAGAATATGCCAGAACTTAGTTTAGGCTCCGCTTCGACGAGCTACACCAATCAGTATGCACCGGCGCTTTTGTATCCCATAAGCCGTCAGCTGCAACGTGAAAAAATCGGCATCAAGGAAAACGGTGACCTGCCGTTCTCAGGTCGGGAAGTATGGAATGGCTATGAATTCTCTTGGTTATCCTCATCCGGGAAACCGGTCATTGGCATCATTCAGTTTGAGGTACCAGCAACTTCTCCCATGCTGCTGGAGTCTAAATCGGTGAAGCTATATCTGGGGTCTTTCAGCGGTACTTTTTTTGACTCAGAAGCAGACGTTTTAGCGCGATTGGAAGCTGACCTGTCGGCGGCGGCGCAGGCGCCGGTACCGGTTGTGATTATCCCCTTCGAAGGTAGCCTGGTTGGTGGCGTTGATCCTGCCATCCAGTGCCTGGATGAACTGGATATCGAGATGCCGTCGTTCAGTTATGAACCTGGGCAGTTAGCAAAGCTTCCCACCAGCAAAGTTGAACAGACGCTCTATACAGATCTGTTCAGATCCTTGTGCCCAATTACGGGTCAACCCGATTATGCAAGGATACTCATAGGCTACGCGGGTCATGAAATAGATAAAAAACGATTACTTCAGTATCTATTGTCCTATCGGGAACATGAAGAATTTGCCGAACAGGTATCGGAGAGAATTTTCCTGGATATCATGCACCGTTGTGCGCCAGCCAAGTTGGTGGTTGCCGCTGAATTTACCCGTCGAGGCGGGGTAGACATTAATTCTCATCGATGGATCGGTTTTGAGGATTGGGTTTACCGTCGTAACTATCGACAGTGATTTTAATCGATAGATAAGTTTTGGGAATAGGCTCGCATCGCAGGTATCGGCAGTAGTCCTCAGTGGCGGACAAGCCCTCGGCTTGGGTTATCAACCTGAAACTGACCTTGATTTATTTTAACCGGTTCGTCTTTGCTGCGAGTTCAGTCACCTCTTCTGGGAAAGAAGGTAGATCTAAACCAGCCTGACAGGGAATTACTATGCAGGGCATAACGATCGATCTGCTCGTTGCGATGCTGAAGCGCCTCGGCATCACGAAATATTTCCTGCCGTGTTACTAGTTCTTTGGCCGGGTCAAGTTTTCGCAGGACCTTTGCCGGATTTCCTGCGGCGATAACGTTCTCCGGTATATCTCCTGCGACCACTGAACCCGCGCCAACAACACTGTTTTCGCCGATACTGACGCCTTTACAGATAATGCTGCCATCCCCTATCCAGACATTATCTGCCAGGGAGACAGGTCGGGTGGTGCCAATGACGCGAGTTCTGTCGTAAAGATCATGCCAGTCAGCATCGGTAACATAACTACCCGCAGCCAGCATACAATTGTCGCCGATTGCTATCTGTGAGGCCGAGTCGAGCCGTACACCGGGGCACAATAGGACATGATCCCCAATATTGATGTGTCCCTGTAGATCTTGAAATTGCCAGGTTGACAGCGACACTCGCCGATCTTTTGCGGTGACGATATGAACGTGCCTGCCAATGCGAATTTCGCTACCATGGACATCAATGTTCCAGGGTTTCATCATATGATAGCCCTGGCCCAGGTCGGCGAGTTGCGGTTCAATGAACTGGCGAGCGTACCAGTATTCAAGTCGGTGGTAGACTTGCTTAATCAGGAAAGGTCGATGGTCATGTATCATGCTGGGGTGCCGTTCTGTTGAATGGGAAGATGGCCTGTTAAGTGTACCAATGTCTGCCGCCATAGGCGCAGGATATTTTTGGATCTGGCATAATTGATGCCAGCTGCAGAAGGCGCTTGGTTAAGGTGTCAGAACTAACAAGACGCTGCAATAGCAGAGTCACACCAGTCGTGAAGCAGTCCACAGGAGGAAGCACATGGATCGGGTAGAGTGGATAACGCAACGGGTTTCATCGCCTCGATTAAACGGCGATATTCCCGATGAGATAATGTCCGGACTGGAAGCCGCTGCGGCCAGGGCGCCGGATCATGCCCAGCTCAAACCGTTTCGTTGCCTGGTCATCTCCGGCGAAGGTCTGACAGCGCTGGGCGATCTCTTCGTTGCGGCTCTGACTCGCCGGGAGCCGGAATCGACCCCGGCTGAACTTGACAAAATAAGGCGTAAGCCATTGCGGGCTCCGTTTATTGTCGTGGGCATAGCCAGCCTGACCGAGCATGTGAAAGTACCCGAGATAGAGCAGTTGCTGAGCGCAGGGATTGCCTTGCAGAATATTTCCCAGGCAATTTTTGCACTGGGCTATGGCGCCATGTGGCGAACCGGCGCAATGGCCTACGATGAAACCGTAAAATCAGGTTTGGGTCTGCTTGAAAATGAGCAGATAGTGGGTTTTCTCTATCTCGGTGAAATTGAAGGCAGGTTGAAACCGGTGCGCCCTGTGGTACCTGGAGAATTAATGCAGCGTTGGCCCTAGCATTATTAAAGGGAATTGCTTTGAGCCGGAGTCTAGTGCCAAGTGCCTTCAATTGTTTTATACTTGTATCTCCACCTTGGTCCTCCCGCAATAAATAGTGGTGAACTCCGCCAGGCCCGGAAGGGAGCAACGGTAGCGACGATTTTATGTGCCGGGATGTGGCTAAGGTGGTCTTTTTCCCAGATCTGTAGATATCATCAGATCAGCCTCGGCCAAAAGTTCACCTTCTTCGTTTTCATGGCGAACGACTTTGGCAATTATCCTGCCATTACTGTCCAAGTACCTGCTTTCCAGAAATTCATGGTGATCCGTTACCGCAAAGGCAGCCACAGCAGCGTCGAATAAACGCGGGGCGACAATTTTGAAATCAGAGGCATTCATCAGTCTGCTTTTGTTTGGTTTCCCTTCGGCTTAGTGAGCAGTGTATGCTCTGGATTATGTCATAACAAAGCTGAAAGGAGTGCTCAATGCCAGACCACCTGATAGAAACTCACGATGCAGGGATCTGCACACTGACCATGAATCGACCAGAAGCGCGTAACGCGATGAGCGGACCGATGATGGACAAACTGAACGAGGCGATTCCAAGAGTGGCTGCAGATACCAGTGTCAGGCTGGTTGTGCTGACAGGCGCCGGAGGTGCCTTTTGCGCCGGCGGGGATGTAAAGGGTTTTGCTTCGAGCCCCGGTGATGGCGATCATAGCTCAGCGGTGACGTCCTTGGAGGAGCGCGTTCATAATCTGCGTCGAGGCATGGAATTATCCCGTTGGCTACATGAAATGCCTAAGCCGACCCTGGCAGTCATCCCGGGGCCTGCGGCTGGAGCAGGGTTGTCCCTGGCCCTGGCTTGTGATCTTCGCTTTGCTCTGGATACCGCTAAGATCACCACTGCATTTTCTAAGATTGGTGCGTCTGGTGATTATGGTGGTTCCTACTTTCTACCTTCCCTGGTTGGCGCGGCTAAAGCCCGGGAACTCTATTTTACGGCTGATATTATCACCGGCCAGGAAGCCTATAATATGGGCCTGGTGACCAAAGTGGCGCCTGCGGAAACCTTCGAGGCACAGGCCAGTGCCTACGCAAGCTATCTTGCTGGGTTACCGACGGTGGCCTTAGGTTATATGAAAAAGAACCTGAACTTGGCGCAGAGCGGCACCCTGGCAGATGTTTTTGACCGGGAGGCCATGCACATGATGCGGTGCTTCATGACCGAGGATCATAAAGCAGCCAGCCAGGCTTTCGTGAACAAACAGCCACCGGTTTTTAAAGGCAGGTAATCAGGCAGCACCGGTCATCGCTGCCCAGCAGGGTTTAAATCGGGTTTAGTCAGCCGGTCCCATAATGCTATTGGCAAGGTGTGTTCGTTGATATTTGGCATCGCCATACATGACCTGATTATGCATTTGTCGTTTGAAAAACAGGTGAACATAACATTCCCATGTAAAACCAATACCGCCATGAAACTGGACGGCACGACTTGATGAGAACACGGCCATGTCACTGGCCTCTGACTTAGCCATACGCGCGCTTCGCTCGGCATTTTCGGGAACATGATCGAACGCACTGGCAGCATGATAGGTCAGGGATTTTGCATTATCGATTTGCAGCATGACATTCACCAGCGGGTGCTTGACTGCCTGAAAGAAGCCCAGAGGGTGGTCGAACTGAATGCGGGTTTTAGCGTATTCAACGGTGGTCTGGAGCAGCCATTCGCCTGCGCCGACCATATCGGCGGAGACAATACATAAAATGGCTGGGATAGCGTTAGCGATCGCGTCGCTACCCTTGCCTGGGCTGGCCATTTCAACAGCAGCGACATCACTAAAACTGAGATGCGCCTGGTCGCGTGTCAGGTCGACTATGCTATCGGGTATGAGCGTCAGTCCAGAGGCTGAAGCGTCGACCAGGTAAAGTCCTACACCCTTATCGCCGCGAGCGCTGACTAGAAACTGTTCGCACTTGCGGGCATCCTGGACAAAATAAGCATTACCGGTTAGCGAACCGTCTTTATTGACTTCAACGTCGGTATGATCGCTGTGCCATGAGCCTGCCGCGTTAGTTATTGCCAGAGTCATGGTTTTACCACCGGCGATACTGGCCAGTGCCTGGTGGGCTGCGGCAGAATCACACGCCCTTAAAACAAAAGTCGAATTGAATATGCTGAGCAGGGGCGAGGGAAATCCTGCTTTACCGATTTCTTCAGCCAGCGCGACAGCGGCTACCAGGGGCATGCCAATACCCCCATTGGCTTCGGGTACGCAAACAGCAGGCCAGCCCAGTTCCACAATCTGCTGCCACAGGCTCTGGTCCCACAGGCATAGATTGTCTCGGTCAATCTGGTAATCGGAGGCGACCAGAGAGTGGAGTTTGTCTGTGGAACAATGGTCTGACATGAATTTACGGGCGGAGTCTCGGAGCATGGTTTCATCTTCCCCGAATCCAAAATTTTTGGGTTCTACTGCCATGTGATTCTCCTATTTTGACTTGGCTAGGCCGAGCACACGCTCACCCAGGATGTTTCGTTGGATTTCGTTAGCGCCGGCGGCAATGGTGACCCCGAAGCTGTTCATGTAGGCCAGCGGCCATTGACCGGCCGCAGGCGCGTTCGGATCATTGACATACAGCGTGCTGGCAGCGCCTTCTATTCTGTAGGCTGTCTCAGCAATATCCTGATTAAGCTCTGTGCCAACTAACTTACCCTGCAATGGTATGCGCATGGGGTGATCAGTGAGCTCTGGCACACCCGCCCTGCGACTGTTCTGGCGCAGCGCCTCCTGTCTTATCATGAGTTTCATGATTTCATCGCGAAGCGAGGCATCGTCTGCGGCTCGTCCAGAGCCTCGATGTTGTTGTTTAGCCAGACTGATAAGCGAGCCAATGTTACCTGCTGATACGCCGCTTTCTTCTTCGATTGCCATACCGCCTGAGGCAGGCGTGACCAGCGGTCCGGCGCCTCGTTCATGCGCCAGGGTTGTCATAGCGACTTTCCAGCCTGCGCCTACATCGTCCATCCGGTAACGGTCTGAAATGACCAGGTTGTCGAACAGTACTTCGTTGAAACCGGTTTGACCGGTCATTTTAATCAACGGTTGCACGGTAACACCTTTACCCAGCGCTGCCTTGATGGGAACCGCAAAATAAGACAGGCCATTATATTTGTCCGACTTATCGGTGCGGCAAAGCAGAATCATCCAGTCAGCAAAGTGGGCTAGCGATGTCCACACTTTATGACCATTGATAACCCAGTTGTCACCATCTTTCTCGGCAAAAGTCTGTTGATTGGCAAGGTCAGAACCGGCTCCGGGCTCGCTGAATCCCTGGCACCAGATTTCTTCACCGGATAACAGTTTCGGTAACAGTTCTGCTTTTACCTCATCCTGACAATGAAAAAAGATGGTAGGCGCAGCCATACCCATACCGATAATATTGGGTAGATAAGGCGTTTTGGCTTTCTGCATTTCCTGATTGGCTATGCCCTGGCAGTTTTCTTTTCCACCCCCTCCCACATCGAGGGGGTAGTCGCAGCCGATAAGGCCACCATCGTATGCTGATTTTTGCCATTGCTGCAGCCATTGCAGCGCAGCAGGATCGCTGAGCTCAAGTGCGCCCTGTGGTAATTGTACCGGGGGCCTGCCCGGGTGGTTTGCTTTTAGCCATTTCTGGCATTGTTTCCGAAATTCCGCCTGCTCGGTTGTGTCCTTTCGATCTGCTGCAGCCATTGCGCCATCCTATCGTTGTTATTACGAGGAGTGTTCTACCCGATTATTGACCAGAAGCCAAGTGCTGCAATATGGTTTTATCGGTTGTGATAGTCTTAGAATCAAAAGGTGAATAATATAGGCAGCGCATGGCAAAGATCATTGGCAATATACGGCCTGAGGATGATTACACTCACGAACTCGGGCCTGAACCGAATTTCAACGAGTCTGTATATTTTAATTTCTTCGACCGGCAGCAGAACAGGGGTGGCTTCGTCAGGATTGGTAATCGCGCTAACGAGGGCTATGCAGAAGTTACCGTCATTGTCTGGAACCCGGATGGGTCTGCCTATTTTAATTACGCCAAGCCTGATATTTCTGATAACAAAAGCTGGAATGCCGGCGGACTGCTTATCGACGTCCAGGAACCCGGCGAGCGAATTCGCACGCTTTATACAGGACAACCTTTGTTCATGGCCAGACCAATGGACATGCAAGATCCTGGTAAGGCATTCAAATCAAACCCCAGAAAGCCGGTCACGATCAATCTGGTCCATTCGGCAGTCGGGCCGCTGTATGG
>NZUN01000001.1 GCA_002697205.1 Gammaproteobacteria bacterium | reverse complement strand
TGACCACGGCTGTGTGTCTTCGAGCATGTCACATCAGTCCGATGTTGCGTTCATGGCTTACTTTATGCCCACCCTTAACCCCGCCAGTGTGGCGGAGTATATCGAGTACGGCTTATACGGCTTTGCCATGTCGCGTTACTCCGGCACGTGGGTGGGTTTCAAGGCAGTGTCGGAGACGGTAGAAAGTGCTTCCTCGGTAGAGCTCGAATCATTCCACGAATTTGTCGAGCCACAGGATTACCGGGCTCCGGACTATGGCCTCCACTATCGCTGGCCAGACCTGCCGGGACCGCAGGTTGAAGCGCGTATGGTGGCCAAACTTGATGCCGCACGCACCTTTGCCAGGGCAAACCCGATAGACCGGGCCATTTACAATATTCCGGATGCAAAATTCGGCATCATCACCACGGGCAAGGGGCACCTGGACCTCATGCAGGCTCTTCGCTTGCTCGGTGTTGATGAAGCCCGGTGCCGGGAGTTGGGCATCGATATCTATAAGGTGGGTATGGTCTGGCCTCTGGAAACCGAGGGCGCAAGAGCATTCCTGCGGGGCAAGGATGAAGTGCTAGTGGTAGAGGAAAAGCGCGGCATCATCGAGAGCGAGTTGAAGGAAGCGCTTTACGACTACCAGAGCGACAAGCCCAGCCGCATGGTGGGCAAGTACGATGAGGCGGGCGCAGCGCTGATACCATGGACGGGGGAGCTGTCTCCCGAAATATTGGCGCCCATTGTGGCGGCCCGTATCATTCACGAGTTTCCGCACGTCAATTTCCATGCCCAACTGGCAGACCTGGCATCCACTCAGGTATCCATCGATGTGCCTACCGATGTGAATCGTACGCCATACTTCTGCGCAGGTTGTCCGCATAACGCTTCCACCAAAGTGCCTGAGGGCAGCAAGGCCCAAGCGGGTATTGGTTGCCACGTTATGGCCATGTGGATGGATCGCAATACGGAATCGCTGGTCCAGATGGGCGGGGAGGGCGTCAACTGGGTTGGTAAGTCACGCTACATCGGCAACAAGCATATTTTCCAGAACCTAGGGGACGGAACCTACTTCCACTCTGGCTATATGGCGATTCGCCAGGCAAAAGCAGCCGGTACCAATATCACTTACAAGATCCTGTTTAACGATGCTGTGGCCATGACCGGAGGTCAGCCGGTAGACGGCCAGATCACAGTGCCCGCGATTGCGAACCAGGTGCGCTCTGAAGGTGTTAAGCGTATTGCCATACTCAGCGATGAGCCGGAAAAATACCGGGACAAATCACTCTTTCCCAGCGGTGCCAGTTTTCATCACCGGGACGAGCTGGATGAAGTGCAGCGAGAGTTGCGTGAGGTTGCCGGCGTAACTGTACTGATCTTCGATCAGACCTGCGCTGCTGAGAAACGTCGTATGCGCAAACGCGGTGAGTATCCGGATCCCGACAAGCGAATGTTTATCAACGATGCTGTCTGCGAGGGTTGTGGCGATTGTTCGGTTCAATCGAACTGCTTGTCCATCTACCCGCTGGACACTGAGTTAGGCCGCAAGCGCAAAATTGACCAGTCTTCCTGTAATAAGGATTATTCCTGTGTGAAGGGGTATTGTCCCAGTTTTGTAAGTGTGGAGGGCGGGCGCCTGAAGAAGGCGGCACCTCTGGGCCCCGGCGATGATTTTGCAGCCCGGGTCGAAGCATTGCCAACACCAGAGCTGCACTCGCTGGAGCACAATTTTGACCTACTGGTGGCGGGTATTGGCGGCACAGGTGTAGTTACTGTCGGTCAGCTGATTACCATGGCCGCCCATCTGGAGGGCAAGGGCGCCAGTGTGTTGGACTTTACCGGGTTTGCCCAGAAAGGCGGTGCGGTGATAAGCCATATACGCATTGGCTCATCACCGGAGACGCTACACCAGGTGCGCATTGTAGACGGCCGTGCCGACGCGATCGTGGCCTGTGATGTGGTGGTAGGCACTGACCCCCGCTGCATCAAGGTCCTGGCCAAAAACCGTAGCCAGGTCCTGGTCAATTACACGGAAATACCCACCGGCCAGTTCGTGCAGAATCGCAATGCCGATATCCATATGCATCAGCGTATTGAAACACTGCAGGAGGCCGTGGGCCCCGACAAGCTCGAGATCGTACAGGCGAATACACTGATGGAGCGGATTATGGGCAACACTGTCTACTCTAATGTTTTCCTGCTGGGCTATGCCTGGCAGCGTGGCTTGATCCCGGTGACGCTGGAAGCGTTACAACAGGCTATTGTGCTAAACGGCGTGAATATAGCGGAAAACAAGCAGGCGCTGGCTTGGGGACGCTTGGCGGCTGAGGACTCTGATCACGTAATACAGGCAGCTGGATTGGTAGCGAAGGTAGAGCCAGCCAAGACAGCGAATGAATTGATAGCGCACCGTGCAGAACTGTTGCTTGCCTACCAAAATGAAGACTACGCACAGCAGTACAGGAGCTTCCTTGTCTGGGTTCAGGATCGTGAGCAGGTGGTTTCTCCCGGAAGTACAGCACTAACGGAGTCGGTAGCTAGGTACCTCTACAAGCTGATGGCCTATAAGGATGAATATGAAGTAGCCCGCCTCTATACAAACGGCGATTTTCTGAAAAAGCTGGGTGAAACTTTCGAGGGCGACTACCAGTTAAGCTTCCATATGGCGCCACCGATCTTCAATCGCGGACTCGACGCCCAAGGCCGCCCCAAGAAGAGCAGCTTTGGCCCCTGGATGTTGACAGCGCTGAAAGTGCTGGCGCGGTTTAAGGGAATACGCGGCACTGCGCTAGATCCGTTCAATTGGTTCCAGGAGCGACGAGAGGAGCGGGCGATGATTGGTGACTACCGCGAGCTTATCGAGGAGCTGTTGACGGGCTTGAACGAAGACAATTATACGGTCGCTGTAGAATGCGCCTCCCTGCCTGACGAGGTGCGAGGCTACGGGCCGGTCAAGACCGAAGCCATGAAGGAGTATCGTCAGTTGCGTGCAGCACATCTGCATCGATTCCATAATCCCGCCAGTGTTGTACAAATTCAGGAGGTGGCTTGATGAGCCAGGTTAGCAAAACACTATTCGGTCAATTAGGGGCACTTCCCGCCGACCCAATACTGGGCCTGTCTACCGCCTTTGCGGCGGAAACCAACCCAAACAAGATTGACCTTGGAGTAGGGATCTACAGGGACGAAGCAGGCCGCACGCCGGTGATGGCGGCGGTGCTCGAGGCAGAGAAACGGCTGTTACACTCGGAAAGCAGCAAGGCATATATGGTGCCTGCAGGCGATGAGGCCTTCAATAGTGGCATCCGTGACTTGTTGCTGGGTAAGGATCACGCGGTGTTGTCCCAGGCGCGCGTCAATAGTATACAAACACCTGGCGGCTGTGGCGCCCTGCGCATTGGCGCCGAGTTGATCAAGCGAGGTAACTCCGCCAGCCGGGTCTGGGTCAGTGATCCCACCTGGGCCAATCACCTGCCCTTGCTGGGAAGCGCCGGTCTCGCCATCGAAAAATACCCTTACTATGACTACGAAGGGCACAGGATCGACTTTGATGCGATGCTGTCGGCACTGCAGCATGTTGAGGCCGGCGATGTGGTGCTGTTGCACGGGTGTTGTCATAATCCCTCAGGGGTAGACTTGAACCTAGAGCAATGGCAGAAACTCACCGAATTAGCGCTGGAAAAACGCTTCACGCCCTTTATTGATGTTGCCTACCAAGGCCTTGCCACCGGTCTTGAGGAGGATTCGGCCGGCTGGCGTTTAATGTCATCCAGAGTACCTGAAATGCTGATTGCCGGCTCTTGTTCCAAGAATTTTGGCTTGTACAGAGAGCGTACCGGTGTCCTTTGCGTCCAGGCCGAATCCGAAAGGCAGGCTCAAGCAGCAAAGAGTCAGGCTTTGAGCATCACCAGACAGAGCTACTCTATGCCTCCCTCCCACGGTGCCCTGATCGCAGGTATGATTCTTGGCGATGAAAGCCTGTACGCGCAATGGACTTCGGAACTGTCTGAGATGCGTCGGCGGATAGTAGCCATGCGAGAGATGCTGGTCGAGCGCCTCGGCGATGGCCGCGGAGACCGTAATTTTGACTTTATCCGTTCAGAATTTGGCATGTTTTCTTTTTTGGGAATAGGGCCGGAGCTGGTGGTGCGTCTGCGGGAAGAGTTTGGGATTTACATGGTCGATTCGACGCGGATCAATGTTGCCGGCCTGAATCGATCTAATATCGAATATTTCACTGAATCCCTGTCGGCTCTTCTGTGTCAAAGCCGATATTGCCGCTTAAATAACTCAGGATTTATTTAATGTACCCAGTTGAACTTAAGTCCCATCCAGATTTTGATCAACACGAATCTGTTGTTTTCTCCCCTGGTGAATCCCTGACGGCGATTATTGCCATTCACAGTAGTAAGCTGGGTCCGGCTGCTGGTGGCTGCAGAATGTATCCTTATGCATCCCATGAAGAAGCACTGGCCGACGTGCTTAGGCTTTCCCGGGGGATGACTTACAAGTCTGCACTTGCTGGTATTCCGTTTGGTGGTGGTAAGTCGGTGATAGTGGGTGATCCAAGGACAGTCAAGACTCGCCAGCTATTGCATGAGATGGGAATGCGGCAACTGCTTTTTCATGTTCCCATTGCAACACAGACATAATCACTTCCCGCTTGGACGCAGTTGCAAAGCCAATAGGCTAATTATGGATCGAGTAAAATTAATGTGTATTATGTCTTAGCACTGCAACTATAAGCATGAATAGCCGGCAACTACTAACCAGCAAGCAGTGCCTACAGTGGAAGCGGACCAATTATTGGTGGAGACAAAACATGAGTGATATAGAATTTGAGATCGACAAAGGGGTTGCAGTTCTCAGGTTAAACCGACCCGAATCCCTGAACAGCTTTACCGACGAGATGCATATAGAAGTAAGTGGCGCACTGACCCAGGCAGCACAGGACAAATCAGTTCGAGCTGTGCTTATAACCGGCAATGGTCGTGGATTCTGTGCTGGTCAGGATCTCAGCGCAGTCGCCTCGGCAGGTGATGAGGAAACCGACCTGGGTATCACCGTTGGCAAATTTTACAACCCATTGGTCAGGCTTATTACTACGATGGAAAAACCCGTGATTTGTGCAGTAAATGGTGTCGCTGCAGGTGCTGGTGCCAATCTGGCATTCGCCTGTGACATTGTTATAGCAGCTCGACAGGCCAGTTTCATTGAATCTTTCTCGAAACTAGGTCTGATTCCTGATACTGGCGGAACCTGGATTTTGCCGAGATTAGTGGGCATGGCCAGGGCAAAAGGCCTGGCCATGCTAGGATCTAAAATTACGGCTGAACAGGCCCTGGCCTGGGGTATGATCTGGCAAGTCGTTGAAGGAGAGAAACTCATGGAGACCAGTATGAGCCTCGCCAGGGAACTGGCGACGCAACCCACTCGAGGATTCGCGTTAACTAAACAGGCATTTGCCGCATCAACAGTAAACAGCCTCAATCAACAACTCGAACTGGAGAAGGAACTGATGCGAACCGCGGGTAAGACCCACGATTACCAGGAAGGCGTTACTGCTTTCCTTGAAAAAAGGCCACCCGTCTATAAAGGAGAATAGCCGTTGAACCCTCAATCCCTGGCCAGAGCCTGTGTTGATGAAATGCTCAAGGGTGATGCCTGCTCTGCTGCGCTTGGCATGCAGCTCACCGAGATTGATGTCCAGCATGCTTGCGTGAAAATGGCTATTCGCCGTGATATGGTAAATGGTCATGGTGTGTGTCATGGCGGTATGATTTTTTCCCTGGCAGACAGTGCCTGCGCATTTGCCTGTAACAGCGAAAATCACAGTGCTCTGGTAGCGGGTGCACAGATTGATTTTCTTGCACCGGCAAAGCTGAACGATGTGTTAACCGCGACTGCCAGCATGGCAAACCAGAGCAAACGTAAGGGTATTTACGATGTTTCTGTGGTCAATCAGAAAAATCAACTCATTGCACTTTTTCGGGGGCACTCACATCGGCTGGGTGTGCCTACCATAGAACAGAATTAACAGCTTACCAAGCAGCTAAGGTCAGTGGAGAAATCTATGTCAGTAGAAGTTAAGTCAGAACAAGAGGTTGTATTCCAGAAAAGAATCGACGCCGAAGAAAAAATCGAACCGAAAGACTGGATGCCGGAAAAATACCGCCAGACCCTGATTCGGCAAATGTCGCAGCATGCCCATTCCGAGGTGATTGGCATGCAACCCGAAGGAAACTGGCTTACCCGCGCACCCACTCTTCATAGAAAATGTATTCTACTAGCCAAGGTACAGGATGAAGGTGGTCACGGACTGTATCTATACAGTGCCGCCGAAACGCTGGGTATCAGTCGTGACGAACTGGTTAAGGCACTGCACGATGGCGTTGCCAAATACGCGTCAATTTTCAACTATCCGGCGTTGACCTGGGCAGATATTGGCGCCATTGGCTGGCTTGTCGATGGCGCAGCTATCGTCAACCAGATATCCCTGCAAAGAACCTCCTATGGCCCTTATGCTCGCAGTATGGTACGAATCTGTAAGGAAGAAAGTTTTCATCAACGGCAGGGCTATCAGATCATGATGACCCTGACCCAAGGTAGTCACGAGCAGAAAGCCATGGCCCAGGATGCCCTTGATCGCTTCTGGTGGCCATCGCTTATGATGTTTGGCCCCCACGATGCAGAATCTGCTCATTCCGCCCAATCCATGAAATGGAAGATTAAACGCCAGAGCAACGACGAACTTCGCCAGAAATTTATTGACCAAAGCGTTAAACAGGCAGATGTCATTGGCCTCAAGATTCCTGATCCAGCATTAAAATGGAATACAGATCGTGGCCATTACGATATTGGAGAAATTGACTGGTCTGAATTTGCACGAGTCATTAAAGGCGATGGCCCCTGTAACCGACAGCGCCTGCAACACCATAACCGCATTCATGCAGAAGGTGCATGGGTACGCGATGCCGTTGCCGCCTATGAAGCCAAGCACAAACAGCGATCAACCAAGGCGGCCTAGCTAGCCCACAAAGGCACTTATTATGAAACTTTATGAGGTTTTTATTCGTTCCAGGCGAGGTCTGGATCACAAACATACCGGTAGCCTTCACGCAGAAAACCCACAGCAGGCGCTCGAATATGCCCGTGATATCTACACCCGTCGCAGCGAAGGCATCAGCATCTGGGTTGTCAATTCGTCTGATATCGTCGCTTCGCAGGAATCAGATTGCGAGAGCTTTTATGACCCTCATGACGACAAACCTTATCGGCATGCGGCGCACTATCAATTACCCGATGAAGTCAACAATATGTAAGGTGAAATACCTTGATTGATAAACAACAGCTAAAGGAGTTTGTGCTCAGGCTCGGTGATGATTCACTGGTGCTAGGCCATCGCCTTTCCCAATGGTCCAGCAATGGCCCGTTCCTGGAAGAGGACTTAGCCCTGACTAATGTTGCCTTGGACTATGTGGGCAGGGCCAGGATGTTTTATGGCTACACCGCAGAGATTGCAGCAGATGGCTCCACTGAAGACAGCTACGCCTATAACAGAGATTGTCGTGATTTTACTAACCTGCTTATTCACGAACTGCCTCGCGGCGACTTTGCCTTTACCATGGCTCGCCAATACCTGGTAGATGAATTTAACCTTGCCTACATGGAAAGGCTGAAACTCTCGAGAGATAAGACCCTGGCAGCGATAGCGGAGAAAGCCTACAAAGAGGACCTCTACCACCTACGCCGCAGCACCAGCTGGATACTTCGTCTTGGCGATGGAACTACAGAAAGCCATGACCGCCTGCAGAATGCCATCGACGACCTGTGGGGTTATACAACCGAGTTATTCGAGATGGACGAGCTCGACCAGGAAATGTCTAAAGCTAATGTTGGCGTGGATGTTGCCAGTCTGCAACCCGAGTGGATCAGGCAAGTCACTGCGACCCTAAGCAAAGCCACCCTCACAGTCCCAGCGGACGACTGGGTCGTCACCGGGGGCCGCAAGGGCATACACACTGAAGCCCTTGGCCATATGCTATCAGATATGCAGTTTCTGCAGCGAGCCTATCCGGGGCAGCAATGGTAACTAACCGCTCAGCTTGCAACCCTGAAATTTCTCTACTTACCGCGGAAAATCATGAACGCAACGGACGCAGGAAAAATTCGGATTGCGGGCCTTTGTGGGATTTACTGGATGCCGTAAAAGACCCTGAAATTCCCGTTCTGAGCCTCTGGGATCTTGGCATTCTGCAGGACATAACCCAGATTGACGCGGCGATCGTGGTGACCATCACACCCACTTACTCGGGCTGCCCTGCCATGCAGGTAATGACAGAGGATATTGCAGCAACGCTCCGTCAGGCAGGATATGACAACTTCAGAATTTCGACCCGGCTCGCGCCAGCCTGGACAACAGATTGGTTATCTGAGCTCGGCAGGCAACAGTTAAGACTGTATGGAATAGCACCGCCTCGCAAGGAAAAGCCAATCCATTGCCCCAGATGTGATGCCACCGATATACGGCTTATCAGCCAATTCGGTTCAACGCCATGCAAGGCGCTGTATCAGTGCAGGAACTGCGCTGAACCTTTTGATTATTTTAAGCCAATCTAGGAAGAACGGTGGCAGAAACACATTTTTTTCCCCTGACAGTGGCCAGCATCTCACCAGAAACAACCGATGCAGTCAAAATCGGATTTGACATACCCGCCGCGTGCCGGAACAGATTCCGCTACAAGCCAGGACAGTATCTAACAATCCGCTCCAAGCTTGGCGGTGAATCTGTGAGTCGTTCCTATTCAATCTGTTCGGGCATCAATGACCCCATAATGCAAGTAGCCATAAAACGGATTGACGGTGGCCTATTCTCCAATTTTGCTAACGACACAATCAAGGTAGGTGACATTGTCGATTGCATGCCCCCTCAGGGAAAATTCAGTGCTGAACTGGCTAACGGCCATGAGAAAAACTATCTTTTTATCGCTGCTGGAAGCGGCATCACACCTGTCATTTCCAATATCAAGAGCATTCTCGAGGAAGAACCAAAAAGCCGGGTAACGCTGCTCTTCGGCAATCAGCGCACCAGCACTATCATGTTTCGCGAGACTTTGAGCTTTCTCAAGAATCGATATATGACCCGGTTGCACTGGGTCAATCTATTGAGCAGAGAAGACCAGGGTACGGACTTGTTAAATGGGCGGCTGAATAACCAGAAAGGCAGTGACTTGGGCCAGGCATTGATTAACCTGCGCAGTTTCAGCGAATATTTCATCTGTGGCCCTGAATCCATGATCTCTGAGGTTTCACGCGGCTTGCGAGGAATCAGTGTCGAAGAAGAACACATCCACTATGAACTATTTTCCTCTTCTGCTGAAGATGCACAGCGAGTGATTGAAAAACATCACGCCAGAGCAAAACAGTATGCTGGTAGGATGAGCCAGGTAACCATTGTTATGGATGGGCGATCAGTTGATTTCGATCTCGCTGCAGACGGTGCAAACCTGCTCGACTCGGGAATTGTCCAGGGTTTGGACCTGCCTTTCTCTTGTAAAGATGGCGTCTGCTCAACTTGCAAAGCAAAACTCCTAATTGGCAAAGTCGACATGGATATCACCCACGCTCTGGAACCCGCAGAAATCGAAAACGGTTTCATTCTGACCTGCCAGGCCCACCCAATCAGTGACAAGGTAGTCATCGACTTCGACCAGAAGTAGTACTGCTGAGTCAGCTGCTTTCAGTCACATAAGCCGACCCAGTGATCGGTTGCTCTAGCACTCAATTAATATCAAAAACCGACCTCTGTTACTGAACCGATTAGACCAACCTAACTGAGAAAAAAGCCGTAATCCTCTACCCCAGCTGAACTTACGGGGTTGTCTGCAATAGAGCTAAAAACAGGACCACAGACAATCAGTTTGGCAAGGATTTATCCTACTGCCATCGACGATAAATCGTAAGGTTTCCTAATAGCGAAGGCGACTGACTAGCAGCAGACCCGCTTGGCCGCAGTTAACGGGCCTCGCTGCGAAGACCAAGAAACAGGCTCACCATCATCAAAAACATGATCAGAGAAAAAGGGAATGCTGTGGCTAAAGCCAAAGCCTGAATGGAGGAAAGCCCGCCTCCCAGCAGCAGCGCTATACCTATCAGGCCTAAAGCGACACACCAGAAAATGCGCTGGATGACTGGCGTGCTAATCTTGCCTCCGGCAGTCATCGTATCGACAATTAACGAACCCGAATCCATTGAGGTGACGAAGAAAACGAGAACCAAAGTAATACCCACAATAGAAGTAATCAGCGTGAAATCAAACTGACCAAGAAAGACAAACAAGGTCAGCTCAGGCTGAAAATTCCTGACGCTATTGGCTATATCGAGCACACCCTGATCAAAGTACTGGACCATTGCCATATGGCCAAAGATAGTCATCCACAACATAAATATCAGGGAAGGCGCCAGAATTGTCGTCAAAATAAATGCCCTAACGGTACGCCCAGTGGATATTCTGGCAACAAACATACCTACAAACGGAGAAAACGCAATCCACCAGGCCCAGTAGAAGGTAGTCCAGTCATGCATATAATAAAAATCAGTTCTACCAGACCAGTTACTGAGTTCAGGTAGATAGCTAATGTAAGCAGCGCTGTAGTGGAAGAATTGCTCCATTATTTCAAGTGTTGGGCCACTGAATAAAACAAACAAGCCCAGGCAGGCAGCCACCGCCATATTCCATTCGCTCAATCTTTTAATTCCGCCATCCAGGCCATTGAGTACCGAAGTCAATGCCATTGCCGTAATAACAATGACTAATAGGATATTGGTGGCAGATCCCATGGGCACATCAAAAAGGTAATTAAGACCACCTGCTGCCTGCTCAGCGCCATATCCCAGCGATGTAGCCAAGCCAAATAGCGTTGCAAAAACAGCAATAATATCAACTATATGACCGGGCCAGCCCCAGGTTCGCTCACCCAGTAAGGGGTATAGTACTGAGCGAATGACCAAAGGAAGGCCCTTGTTATAACAAAAGAAGGCCAACGACAAACCCACCAGGGCATAACCAGCCCAGGGATGAAATGCCCAGTGGTAAATAGTGGCCGCCATAGCCAGCTCCCTTAACGGTTGCCCTTCTATGGATTCAGCATTAAGGGGCGGTATCAGGGCGTGGTTCATGGGT
>NZUN01000152.1 GCA_002697205.1 Gammaproteobacteria bacterium | reverse complement strand
GAACTGAAAACATGAGCATAATGGCCAGGTAAGAAACCAAAACGAACTGGAAGAGGCTCAGAATATCACTGGCACTGGACTGAGCACCCATTTTGGTCATTAATGCCAACACCCCGTACGGCGTCAAACCAATTATCATATTCACTAGCTTGAGCACAATCACCTGCGCCAGGTCCATGNCGCGCTGAAACTGCAGTCCCATTTCNGGTTTTTCCTGTTTCACCAGAAGACCGGCAATGCCAAGCAAAATTCCAAAGATCACGACAGCAATAATAGAGGTGGGNCTGCTGCCGGCCAAATCGGAGAATATATTGGTAGGCAGGAAGCTCACCAGTATCTGNGGTAGGGCCAAGTCAGCCACCACNGTCTGCCGGGTGNNAAGNACTGAGGCTCGGGCCAGTTCCCTTTCCCCCTGCACCAGTCCATCAGCNGTNAGATTAAANCCNGCTGANAGCAACACCCCGATCACNGCCGCCAGCATGGTNGTGGNTAACAGTNNACCAATGACCAGNCCGCCTATTTTTCCAAGGGTGGCGGTATCTTCAATTTTCACAACGGCTGCAACCATCATGACCAGTACCAGGGGCATAATGATCATTTTTAATAAACTGATATAAGACGNGCCTAACAAATTAGTCCAGGATAGGGTGGCATTGACGCTGTCTACGGTATTGCCAATACCTGACTGNAGCACCAGGCCGTATGCCGCCCCGATCACCAGCGCGGTCATCGCCCTGTTGGCCAGACTCCAGCCTCTTCTGGACAACACAACCAAGATTACCAACAAGGCAATAAAGACGATTAAATTGAGCACCATACTATTCTTCCTGACAAACCAGACCAACAGGCAGTATACGCCAAACAAANTGTTCTAACTTCGAGGAANCCGTNAAAAAGATTACGCCACTATCCACTCGCAGGCTNTTGCGGATATCAGGGCCCGCTAGAGGTCGCTTTGACTCACTTTCTCCAGAATCTGATTAAAAACGGTNCTTGGCCGCATCGCCAACTCGGCGAGCTCTGGATCTGGATAGTAATAGCCACCTATATTCTGGGCAGGGCCCTGAGCAGCAAGCAATTCAGTTACAATTTNCTCCTCATTTTCAATAAGNANGGCTGCAACTTCAGTAAAAACTTCTCTGAGCCTGACATCAGCGTCCTGTGCTGCTGCNGCTTTTGCCCAATACAGGGCTAGATAAAAGTGACTACCCCGGTTATCAAGTTCATTCACAACCCGTGAGGGTGATTTATTTTCTTCCAGAAATTCAGCAATGGCAGCGTTCAGGGTATCTGCAAGAATCTTGGCTCTATGGTTATCAAAAGTATCTGCAAGGTGCTCAAGTGAGGCACCTAATGCCAGAAATTCTCCCAGAGAATCCCAGCGTAGATGACCCTCTTTCTCAAATTGCTGAACATGTTTTGGCGCTGACCCACCGGCACCTGTTTCAAACAAACCACCGCCATTGATCAGNGGTACAATCGANAACATTTTAGCGCTGGTACCCAGTTCCATGATNGGAAACAAATCTGTCAGATAATCTCGCAGCACATTACCGGTCACCGAGATCGTGTTTTCACCTGCTCTAATACGTTTCAAAGAATGTCGAGTCGCCTGCGCCGGCGGCATAATCTGATAGTCAATTCCATCAAGATCGTACCCTGCCAGGTAATGTTCTATTTTAGCAATCAATGACGCATCATGGCNTCTNGCGGCATCCAGCCAGAAAACCAATGGCCAACCACTGCGTCGGGCNCGATTNACAGCCAGCTTCACCCAATCTTGAATAGCCTGGTCTTTTACTCTGCACAAACGCCAGATATCGCCTGTTTCTACGTTGTGCTCGATTAATACAGTGCCAGAACTATCTACAACCGCGACCTTTCCCGCGGCGGATATCTCAAATGTAGTCCCATGAGAGCCATATTCCTCGGCTTTCTGCGCCATNAGCCCGACATTNGNCACAGAACCCATGGTACTNGGATCAAAGGCACCGTNCTGCCTACAGTCATCAATGGTCTCGCCGTANATACTGGCATAGCAGCGATCGGGAATAACGGCTTTCATGTCCTGTAAATTTCCCAGAGGATTCCACATCTTGCCCGAATCNCTGATCGCTGCTGGCATAGATGCATCGACTATAATATCGCTGGGCACATGNAAATTAGTGATGCCTTTATCTGAATTAACCATTGCCAGACTGGGGCCCTGNTCCAGGCANGCGTCCAGGTCCTGTTTAATCTCCAGACATAATTGATCAGGCAGNGATGAAATCTTGTCATAGGCATCGCCGATACCATTATTAAAATCTACCTTTAAGCCCTCAAGTGCCTCCCTGTGCTTCTCGATCGCATCTGAATAATAGGCCTTCACGGCATGTCCAAACATGATCGGNTCCGAGACCTTCATCATGGTCGCTTTGAGATGAAGTGACCAGAGAACGCCTTGTTTCNTTGCATCTTCGAGTTGTTCATCCAGGAACCTGCGTAATGCAGTCGCATTCATAAACGNAGCATCGACCACTTCTCCTGCCTNTACCTCAACACCGGCAAGTAAGGTATGACTGACNCCTTTAGCATCGGTATGCACGATGCTGAGCTGGTCATCAGTGGCCTGGGTTATGGATTTCTCCGAAGCATANAAATCGCCATCATTCATGTGGGCCACATGGCTTTGAGAATCTGCACTCCAGACTCCCATTCTGTGAGGNTGCTTGCTTGCATANNCCTTGACAGCCGATGCCGCTCTGCGATCTGAATTACCTTCTCTTAAAACGGGATTGACTGCACTTCCCTTGATCAAGTCATAACGCTGCTTAATATCCTGCTCGGATTCGTTCTTGGGTTCGTCAGGATAATCTGGCAGGTCGTAGCCTTTCTTTACTAATTCTTCAATAGCCGCCAGCAGTTGCGGGTTCGAAGCAGAAATATTAGGCAACTTTATGATATTAGCATCTCGGCGCTGGGTGATATCTCCTAGCGCTGCCAGGTAATCGGGTATCTTCTGACTGTCTGTTAATTTTTCAGGGAATGCCCCAATAATTCTTGCGGCTAAAGATATATCCCAGGTTTCCACACTGACATCTGCAGTATCCGTAAAAGCCTTGATAATGGGCAGCAATGAATAGGTGGCAAGTCTCGGTGCTTCGTCTGTATCCGTATAAATTATTCCAGGTAAGTCTGTCATGCGATTTCTAATTATCATCCTCTTTACGCAAATGCCTTGTGAACATCTGCTTGTCTGTGTTGCACTCGGGTGTGAATGCCACGGCATTATAATCTAATGTTAATCCAGATTCATGTCCTTATCCTTACCCGGAAAGGGGCTGACAACACAAAGCAGGTGCAAGCAGAAACCCTGTTCGGCCTAACAGCTATACAAAATCGCGCCGCACCTGATTCTACTGTTTTTTACACCTTGACTCGATTGTGTTCATATATAATCTGGTAATTCCCAGGAGGCATACCATGCAGATTATCAGCGGATTTCAAAGCTATTTTTACCAAACAAAGTCATTACCTGGAATAGCTCTACTAGCCCGTACAGACTTTTTTCGCTGGGTTTGCTGCGGCTGTCTTATTGCTTCTTTCAGTATAGATCTGCAGGCTGATTATAAAGACCACATAACCTGCGCGGTCTATCACCGAATGCTGATAGGGAACCTTAAATCAAGAGGTCTTGATGAGCTGACTTATGCCGAATCTGAAAAGATGAAAACCCAGATTGATATGGCAAACCTTGCTGGCGACGCTGACTTCGAATCCTTTTCGCAGAATCAATTCAACAAGGACTGGGCCAGCATACTAGATCACATGACAGTTCAGATAAACCATAACTATGGGAATGTTTATTTACTGAAGGCGCGATACCAGACGCGCTGTAAAGCATTACAGCAACCCAACAACCCGCCTTAGCTAAACCATGGCTTTAACATGCCTTAGCCTGGACCTTAGCCCCTAGAAAGGAGCGCTACTTTCGAATGATACCGGTCTGTCGGTAACGGGATGATTAAATTCAACCTTTGCAGCATGCAGCATTAGGCGACTGGCTTTTGCAAGCGCAGTTGCATTCGCGTAGAGATCACAGCCCAGAATTGGATGACCTATAGAGGCTAGATGCAGTCTGAGTTGATGCTGCCTGCCAGTGACCGGGTACAAGGCTAAGCGGGTTTCACCATCCAACCGTCTAATAACCTCAAATCGCGTTACCGCGTCTTTCCCAGAAACCCTGTCAATACGCTGCCTGGGCCGATGATCGGGATCCGCTGCTATAGGCAGGTCAATCGACCCATCACAAGCCGTAACCTGCCCATCAACCAGAGCCGTGTAGGTTTTTTGAATTGAGCGCTCTCTGAACAGCCGGTTCATAGCCGACACACTCTGCTTTGATAAACTCAAAATGACCAACCCGGAAGTGTCCAAGTCAAGTCTATGAACAATAATGGCAGCTGGAAAATCCCCGAGCACTCTGTTTAGAACACAGTCTTTGACCACCCGGCCTGGAACAGTCAGCAAGCCCGCTGGTTTTTCAACGACAAGTATATGGTCATCATAATGGACATAGCGCAACGATTCATGACAGGGCGGCGGGATATGAAAAGTGGAGTGATTCAATTTACACATTAACGTATAGTGATCGTAATCCAAGGTTATCATCATTTCCTATGCCAGCAGAAGACGACAAACTTGCTAATGCTATTACCGATGTCACGCCTAAACTGCTCATGGCTATGGAAGCACTGGAGATCGCCCAGCGAAACCTCAATCCAGACAATATCCAGCAACTTAACAGCCTGGTTCAGAATTACCAGTCTGAATTAAGCTCGGCCAGCGCAATTCTAGATCCCCTTGAGTTCCCGGAGGCAATAAGTACGCTCGGAGATCATCTGAAGCAGGCTTGCTTATACTGCCTTCGCGCTGGCGAAGGCTTTGCAAAAGGCCAGGAAGACATGCTTCAGGCCTTAAGAGCTAGTCGTGCTATGTGCCGTGCCCAGGAACACTTGTACCCTCTGGCGCCCTTATTAACGCCCATAAATGAGTACTTTCTCGAGCCCGAATTCAGAACAAAATCCATACTGCAGTCATTCATTGAGCAACCTAATCCCGAGTGCGGCATTTCACATATCGGCAACGAAAGGGATAAAAGAGGCGGCGTTTCCATTTACCTCCCTGAAAACCTGGATGCATCAAAACCAGCACCGCTTATCATGACACTTCACGGTGGCACCGGACACGGTTCAGATATGCTCTGGTCATGGCTACGCGAAGCACGCAGCAGGGGTTATATCATCATCTCGCCAACCTCCCAGGGTGACACCTGGTCAATGATGGGAGACGACATGGACGCGCCATTCCTGTCTAAGTACCTGGAACTCGCTGGTCAGCAATTCAATATCGACCCAACACGAATTCTTCTGGCGGGCATGTCAGACGGGGCGACCTACGCCCTGCAGACAGGTCTCAGGTCAGCAAGTCCATTTACCCATATAGCAGCTTTTTCGGGTGTTCTAGACCCTCTCATCAGTATCAACGGGCAGATTGTGCATGCCAAAAATCGTAAAATTTACCTGGTCCACGGCACGCGTGATTGGATGTTCCCTATCGATATGGCGAGAATGGCTGATACCCAGCTAAAAGCAGCCGGAGCAGACATAATCTTTCGAGAAATCACAGATTTATCACACAACTTCGCGCGAGCCGAACTGCCCCGTTTACTCGACTGGTTTTCACCTCCAGGGGACGCCCCATGAAGAAGATTCTTATTTATCTCATCCTGATTGTCTTTACTGGCAGCAGCCTGGCGGAGGAACTGCTGATCGTACATACCAATGACTTTCACGGCCATATAGCTGAACAAAAAGATTATGCCGGGGCTGCCAGAATCGCAGCATTTGTGCGGGAACTCAGAGCCAATCATCCACTGGTACTATTTGTTGATGCGGGTGATGCCATTACCGGCACGCCAGTATCCAGCCTGTTTGAAGGTGAACCCATCTTCGATGTGATGAATGCCATGGGTTATGATGTAGGACTGCTGGGTAACCACGAGTTTGACTACGGTGCTGACAAAATAACCCGGTTCAGGGAAATTGCCAAATTTCCGCTGCTGGGAGCGACTGCCTTTGATTCTCAAGACCAGGTTCTTTCAGACAGCCCATTTATCATTATTGAACGTGGCACGTTAAAAATTGGCATTATTGGTATCCTAACGGACACTACACCGTTACTAATAACGCCGCATGGGAATAAAAACCTCACGTTTAAATCCCCAGCAGAGGTCCTCAAACGACTAATTCCCGCGATTAAGCCGAAAGTTGATTTCCTGATGGTCCTGTCGCACACAGGTTTTACCGAAGACATCGCACTGGCAAAACAATTTCAGGAAATCGACCTCTTCGTCGGCGGCCACAGCCACACTTTCAATAAACATCCCTTCAACACAGGCAGGAACCGAGTCGTGCAGGCAGATCACTACGGCCGGCATCTAGGACTCGTAAAAATCAATATCGACCCTAAGCGGGGACCGATAGAGTTTACCGGAGACCTGCTGGCTGCTGACGAACTACCCCAGCCCGACGCCAATGTGCTGTCGCTGGTCGAAACTTACGAGAGCCAGGTAAGAGATAGGGTAGATACCCCCATCTGGAAAACCGACAAGCGCCTTTCCGAGGAGGAGTTGCAGCCCATCTTAGAGCGTATCCTAGCCCGTTACGTCAATGCCGACCTGGGTTTTTACAATTCTGGGGGCATCAGAGACAACGTCGAAGCAGGGATCATTACCATCCGAAAACTCTGGAATATTGAGCCTTTCGGTAACACCCTCGTGACTCTTTCCATGACGGGTGCTGATTACCTGGTCCTGCTTTCCCAGGAGCCTAAACTACATCATTCTGCAGCCACTATTGACCCTGAAAAAAGGTATACCATTGCCACCAGCAACTTTATTGCAGCCCACGCCATGAAGGCCTTTGGTTCATCTATTCAGGTTCAGGAGCGAGACGTACTAATTCGTGATGTGCTGATCGAGCATATTACCAAATATGGCCTGTGATACACCTTGCTATCAGCCCTACAGCGGTTCCGAATGTGGCTCGCAAAAGAAATGCCGGGTTAGCGTTAGAAACTGTTCCAGCTGATCATGATGAACCCAATGTCCCGCATTCTCTAGGATGATATGCGAAGCATTGGCAAAATATTCATCAGGATCTGTCTCTGTGTTCTGGCCAAACAGGCTTTCGCTTCCGCTCAATAACAGCAAGGGTGACAGGATACGTTTCCATAGCGCCCTGGTTTGCTCCAGGGATATATCAAATGGCGCCATGACATGACTATAGTTATCGAACTTCCACGAATAACTGCCGTCTTCATTCTGATTACTGCCATGTCCTGTGAGGTGGCGAGCCTGGTCCTCAGTTAAATGACTATTTTCATTGTGCATTCTCTGGTAAGCATCTTCCAGGGCTTCATAACGCTTTGGTAACCGACCAGAAATCGCCCTGGTGCTTTCTATCCAGGCTCTCATTTTTTCGTGAACCGGCATATCCTGATGGGCCCATGCAGGACCACCGGTACCTTCAATAATTACCATTTTTTCAATGTTTTCCGGGAAAACACCCGCATAGCGAAGGGCAACACTACCACCCAGAGAATGGGCGATAATTTTCAATGGTGCCAGCTTCAATTGATAAATCAATTGCGCCAGATCATAGACATAATCTGTGTGGTTGTAAGTACTGCCATGAACCCACTGCGAATCGCCATGCCCCCTGAAATCCAGAGCAATGACATGGTATTCATCTCTTAATGCCTGTGCCACCCAATCCCAGTTGTGGCAATGATCCCGGTTGCCATGCACCAACAATAGCGGCGGCGCATCGAAATTTCCCCAATCCAGATAATGTAATCTCAGTCGCTGAGAGTAGTACGAGTGCGAAGTTGGCGTGGCACTATGCATCTGTTTTTATTCCCTCGAATACTATCACGCTTCGCACTCCTTGCTTGTTGTCTATTAATCGGGTAGCCCAAGTACTCGCTTGGCAATAATATTGAGCTGGACCTCCGAGGTGCCACCTTCAATAGAATTTGCCTTGGTTCTCAACCAGGCACGGGTCGCTTCTAGTTCCTTCTCCTCAAACCCTTCACCCTGCCACCCAAGCATCTGCACTCCCATGGCCTTGAGTAACAGCTCTGAGCGGCTTTTATTCTGTTCGGTACCATAGAGCTTAAACATTGAAGATACAAAGCTGGGTGCCTTGGTCGATCTGGATTCCTCCAGATTACGGCGCACCGCCAATCCGAAACAGCGATCATTCATGCCATGCTGGATAACTTCATCTCTGAGTTGAGGCTGTGCTAACTTGCCATCTGAGACACCCACATACTGACGCGCTACGTCTGCCAGGTTTGATCTGCCAGCACCACCACCCTGGCCACCACCAATCATGGTTCTTTCATATTGAAGCAGCCGTTTAGCAACAGTCCAGCCATCGTTGACCTGGCCTACCACGTTCTTCCTTAATGCTCTTGCATCCTGGAAGTAGGTTTCACAAAAGGGTGATAACCCACTGATCAATTTAATCGGCCTGACGGATACGCCAGGCTGGTCCATATCAAACAATAGGAAGGTAATACCATTGTGTTTCGGTGCCTTTGGGTCCGTTCTCACCAAACAAAAAATCCAGTCGGCTCGATCAGCCCCGGAAGTCCAGACTTTCTGACCGTTAATTATATATTCATCGCCTTCGACAACCGCCCTGGTTTGCAGGCTGGCGAGATCTGAGCCGGAATTAGGTTCGCTGTATCCCTGGCACCACCAGATTTCCCCTGTTGCAATTCTTGGCAGATGTTCGGCTTTCTGCTCTTCTGTTCCATATTCGAGAAGAGCCGGTCCTATCATTGAAAGCCCCATTCCGACCAGCGGGGTTCTTGCCTTCAATCTGCTCATCTCTTCTCTTAATACCTGTGCCTGCCTCGCATTCAAGCCTGCCCCGCCATACTGCTTAGGCCATGTTGGCGTGGTATAGCCCTTTTCAGCGCAACGTTGCATCCATAGCTGCGTGTCCGGGTTTTTATACCTGGCACGTTTCCCGCCGCCAGGATATTCATCCCCAGGCATTGCAGTGCGCATTGACTCGGGACATTGACTTGCCAGCCAGTCCCTGGTTTCCTTTCTAAAGACGTCTAAATCCATAATTCCCCCCTACTCGAGACACTGTAAAAATTATCTGATTGGCCTCAGTTGAAACCAGGTAATCTCTGCTCTGGTTCCCAATCTTAAAACAGGACCCCATGTCCCCGTTCCTTGAGAGACATACAAGTGGGCTCCATGATAACTGAACAATCCCTTGACCTGCTCAAATACCCTGGCAACCAGTAAATTGAACGGAAATATCTGGCCATTATGCGTATGCCCACTGAGCATTAACTGTACCCCGGCACGCCCTGCAGGGACTAGACCCTGCGGTCTATGGTAAAGCAAGAGCGTAAATGCGCTCGAATTTATTTCGATTTTGTCTAGTTGTTTTTCAACCTGGTGGGGATCATCCTTATCATCAATACCTACGATCTGGACATCATCCCGAAACCAGGCTGTTGCGTTACGTAGCGACTGTACCCCCACCCTTTCTAGTTTTAATAAAATATCTTCCAGGTCTTCATACCGCTCGTGGTTACCTATGACAAAATAAATTGGCATGGTTAACCCCGAAAAACAGGACAGCACTTGTTGTTGTACATTTTTCTGATCAATCAGATCCCCTGTAATGCACAGGATCTGAGGGTTCAAATCGACGATCCGGGCGACTATGCGCTCCAAAAAGGCCTGACTTCTTGAACCAATATGAACGTCCGTAATCTGCACCAGGCTGAGCGGTTCCTGCAATTCTGGATATTCCAGCTCAATCCTGTGGACGAAAGGAACAACAGCTGCAAAAAGACCTGCTACCCCTCCTATGGCAACAACCCAGGTGACTACCCACGCCGCACCCTTGGCCGACAGCAAATCAAACCAGACAAGTCCCTCAGCCATGACCGTAGCAAGAACCAGAATTGGACTGACACCAAGCATAAAGTCCAGGCTCTGTCTGACTAATCTGGACAGGCTGGTCTTTGGATTACGCAATAGTCCTCTTGCAACTACCTGACTACTGGTCACCACGACCAACACCACAGCCCAGATGAAGACCGGTAACTCAAGCCAGAATGAGATCCGCAGCACAGGATAAACAAACAACCCCAAATGTAGGGAAAAGGGGCAGGAGTTGCAATTTCCCTGTTGTCTGCTGTGGAGTTCTGAACTACCAGTACCTCCAGG
>NZUN01000151.1 GCA_002697205.1 Gammaproteobacteria bacterium | reverse complement strand
GGATGGAGGTGATCGAGCCGAGCCGCTCGATATCGAGGGTCACGTCGAGCGTGTCGCTGTCGAAGCGGACCGGCACGTCGAATTCGAAGCCGGCGCGGACGGCCACGCCATCGCCGGGCGGGTTGGCGAAACTGACGACTCCGGTTGCGGTGTCCACGGTCCAGCCGGAAAGCTGATCGACGCCGCCCAGCGCCAGCCTGACCGTGCCGGTGACTGGCTTGATGATCGTGCGCACCCACGTCTGCGATCCCGATGTGTATCGCTTCACCAGCTGGAACGCGGTCCCGGTGCCATCTCCCGTCCCGATCACCTGATCCGCAGGCGCGGGCACCCCCGACGGGGGGCAAGATTTGTAATCCGCCCAATCCTTGAACCGGAAGCCGTGCAGCCGGCCGTTCCTCGCCTCGAAGAACTGAACCACCGCGTCGAGATCGTCGGCGCGGCGGATGCCGTAGGAGACGTCATAGCGCCGCCGGCTGTTCGCCCAGCTTGCGTTGCGTTCTTCGTCGCCAGAGGCCAGTTCCACGATCTGGGTGCGGCGCTCCGGCCCGCCACGGGCGCCGCGGCTGATGTTGTCGGGAAACCTGATCTCGTGAAACGCCATTACATCCCCCTCCTTCCCATCGCGACGGCCCGCGCGATATCGGCCGAAATCTGGGCGCGCGACTGCCGGAAGGACTCGGCATCGCGGGCGTTGATGTTGACGGTGACGCCGCCCCCGGAACTCGCGACCTCTCGCCGCGACAGCACCCGCTCGCCGCGCTGCAGGATGGCGGGCACCTCGTCGGAGCGCAGCCCGGCCCAGCCGCCGGAATGCATCCTCGGGGCGTTAGCGAAGGCCATGGCCGGGACCATGCGAGTTGGTGCCGTGCCGCCAACCATGCCGCCGGAATGGAAGATGGGCACATTCAGCCCCGGCATGACCCCGGAGAGGACTCCGGCCAGCGGCCCGAGCAGGAACCGGCGCGCGCCCAGCTTCGCCATGTCGGCCAGCATCGAAGTCACCAGATCGCTGAAACTCAGCTTGCCGCTCTTGACGAAATCGCCGACCGCGTTCTCGGCGCTCTGGAAAGCCCCGACCAGCGTATTGCCGATATCGCCTCCGATGCTGCGGGCCTTTTCGGCATAGTCGGAGAGCGATGCTACCACCGCGGCCCAGCCCAGAAGCGCATCATTTGCTGCCTCCTTGATATCCTCGCCTGCCTGCCGCCCGGCAGCACCGGCGCGGCCCGCAGCACCGCCTGCGCGGTCCAGAGCGTCACTGACCGCGCCTGCAGAGGCCGCCGCATCATCCAGCGCGTTCGCGCCATCCTCGCCCGAGGCGGTGACCGCATCCTTCAGCGCCTGCCAGCTTTCCAGCGGCGCGACCGCCGCCGCGCCCAGCGCCTGCGCGGCGTCGAGATGCGCGGCCGCTGCCGCCGCGGCTTCGNCGGCAAGATCGCCGAACAGGTCCGGGGTCTCGATATAGGTCCGGTCCCAGGCATCGGCGAAGGCCCCCGCAGCAGCCGCAGCGGCATCGCCAGCAGCCCCGGCATACGGGTTGTCGATGCGGCCGATGCTGAACGGGTCCAAAAGGCCGATCTGCGCCCCGCCTTCGCCGACCGCCCATTCCGGCAGCATGGACAGGGCGCGGTTGATGCCGGAGATGAACAGGTTGATGCGGGAGACGACGCCGTTCAGCATCGCCTCGACCCCGGCGATCAGCCCGTTCGCGGCCTTGAATGCCAGATCGCCAATGGCATCGGGCAGCAGNCCCCAGANCGCCTTGATCGCCTCAANCCCGCCGTGCCAGACCGCAATAGTGCGGTCGACTGCGGTGACCGCGCCGGTCACAATGAGGTCCAGCACCGTAAACACATAGGCGCGATAGCCATCCCAAGCCGCATTCAGCAGGGCGAAGGCTGCCTGAAACGCCAGGGCGATGCGCTGGCCGACCTCTCGGGCAACATCNCCGAGCAACTTGAGGGCATTGCCGATGCCCCCGACCGATTTCACCAGCGAGAAAAACTGATAGATCAGCTCGCCTGCCGCGACGATGAGCGCGCCGATGCCGGTGCGGATCAGCGCCCCGCGCAGCACGGTCAGCGCCGTAGACAGCGAGAAGGTCGCCACGCGGGCGGCGACGAAGGCTGCCACCCAGCGCCCCGCCATGAAGCCGGCGAAGGCGATGCTGATCGAGGCGAGGCGTTCGAGGTTGTCGGCGACCATGATCAGCGCGGATGCCACCGAAGACGATGCCCCCACCATCTGGTCCCAGGAGCCGACCAGTTGCAGCGCGGCATTGCCGATCAGCGTGAACGCATCGCCGATGGTGGCCGGCATGGAGTCGGCCTCATCGCGGAGCAGTTCCAGATTGCCGACCAGCGCAGTGCGGATCACCTCGCCGGTGATCAGGCCCTGTTGGCCCATCTGTCGCAGGCCGGAAACGCTGGTGCCGAGTCCCTCGGCCAGCAGTTCCGCCACGCGGCCGCCGGTCTGGATCACGGTATTGAGGTTGTCGCCTGACAGGCTGCCCAGCGCCATGGCCTTCGAGAGCGCATTCTGGACCGAGGCCGCGCGTTCGGCCTTGGCACCCGAGACCACCATGGCATTGTTCAGCGCCTCGGTGAAATCGAGACTCTCGGCCGCGGATAGGCCGAGTTCGCGCAGCGCTGTGGCGTTGGCGAGCCAGGATTCCGTCGTCTGCTCGATGCCCGAATAGGTGCGCCGCGCCATCTGCGCGAGCCGGTCCATGACAGCCGCGCCCTTCTCCTGCGATCCGGTTGCCAGATCGACACGCGAGCGCAGATCGGTCCAGGTATCGGCGTACTGCGCGACCTGCCGAATGCTGAGCGCCCCGGCGGCGATCCCGGCGAGGCGGCGCAACATGACGCCGGTGGTGTCCACCTCTTTCGCCAGCTTCTGGAAGCTGGCGGCGCCGGCATTGCCGACGCCCTCCAGTTCCGCCCGGACCTGCCGTCCGTTCTCAGCGACGAGACGAACGGAAACTTTCTTCTCGGCCATCGCTTCTGCCTTCCTCGATCTGCTCGTTGGTCTTGCGGATCATTTCCGCCTCGATCACCGGCAGCAGTTCCACGACTGCCAGCGGCGCAATGCCAAGGGCGCGGCCCAGCGCCAGCGCCGCGCCCATGTCCCAGCCCAGCACCGCGCCGGGGATAGCCCGCAGCTGCCCACCCATTCGGCTGGCCAGATCCCAGACCTGCCAGCCCTCATGCGTTTCGGGTCTGTTCAGCCGGGCAGGGCAGTCGGGGCATCGTCCGGGACAGGATTCGCAGTAGCGGTCGCCCCCGCCGAAGTGCCATTCGGCGAGGGCGCGGAGGCGTTTTTTTCCGCATCCAGAACCAGATGTGGGCCAAGAGCCTTCTCCTGAAACGCCTCGAACACCGGCCAGATGTTCAGCAGCGCGTCGATGCCCTCGGGGGTGACGGGGATGGGGTTGCCATCATCATCGCCGACGCCGGTCCAGTCGATCACCACGCGGCGGGCGACGGCCTGCGCCATGGCGACCGCCAAGACCTCCTTTGGGGCCTCCGCATCGAGGCTATCGAGCGAAGCGTCGGCGCGGGCCGAGGCCATGATGGCGGTGGTGACGGGCAATGCCCGCAGCCGCAGGCCGGGCAGCAGGTCGATCCAGAGGGGATCGGTCGAGAGGTTCAGTCGGATCATGTTCAGTATTCCTCGATATCGTTGACAAGGGTGACGGTGCACATGCGGGCCGGGCTGCTGCCCCTGGCGGCCTGCCAGTCGAAACTGGCCTGAATGCCCTGCGGGCCGCTGATTTCAAGCCGGGGGCGGGGCAGATAGACGGCATGGGCGGTGACGGTCAGGCTCTCGCCACTGGTGAGGGTGTATCCGAATTCCAATTCGCAGGGCCCACCGGCGGTGGCCTGGTTCATCAGCACCATGTCGGCGAAACGGACCTCGATCTGGCCGGTCAGCGCGGCGATGGACGGGTCCGCGCCGTCGATCATGCCGTCGGCGCGGATGGTCTCGATCCGGTCGAGGTTGTTGGCATAGGTGATCTGGGCTGAAATCACGTTGCCCAGCGCCGCGCCATTGCGTGTGATGGCACCGTTGAAATGCCCGAAGCGCAGCAGGTTCAGATCGGCCGGAGTACCGGCCTGCGAGGTGGTGCTGACCGTCTCGCCCTGCGCCACCAGTTGCGCCGTCGCGGTCAGCAGGCCCGACCGCTGCATGGTCCAGCTGAGTTGGTTGACCATGACGCCCGAATACATGGCAAAGCGCGGGATCTCCGGCATGCCGGTCTCGATCGCCATGGACGGCAGCGTCCAGTTCCCTGAGCGGAACTCATGCGTGTAGGGCCCCGGCGCGGTTCCGGTGGTGGTCGGGCCTCCGAACGCGGCTTTCAGCCAGAAGCCGAAGGCATCGGCGTCAATCGGGATGGTCAAATCGCCATCCGCCGTGATCGCATCCTTGACCGGGGCCAGCGGATCGCGGCCATAGCCCAGCAGTTCCGAACTCAGCAGCGGCTGCTCGGCGCTGAGCGTCGAGGACGCGAAGGGCAGGCGGGTGAAACCGCTGGCGGGGGCGGTGCCGTAGACAGTCTCGAACGCGACCGCGAGTTGCGACCGCGCGCCTCGGGCGCGTGCCATGGGGGATTCCTTTCAATGGGTTGGTTGCCGCGATGCGGCTTGCGTTGCCGGCCCGTCCGGGGGCATTCCCGGCGCATGAAGTCATTCTCGTTTCTTCGCGCGGCTGTCCTCGCCGTCATCCTGTCCGGTTGTGCGCTGCCACCGCCGCAACAGACCGAACCCTCGCAGGGCTCGGCAGCGTTCTCCGGTACCGTCAGCAGGGTGATCGACGGCGACACCTTCGCGCTTCAGGGCGAGAGCCGCCGCATCCGGGTCTGGGGCCTGGACGCGCCGGAATGGAACCAGCCGGGCGGGACTGACGCCACCGCGACAATGCGGCAGCTGGTTTCGGGCCAACGGCTGCAATGCCAGATTCGCGACGTGGATCGTTACGACCGCATCGTCGCCCAATGCTTTCTGCCCGATGGCCGCGACATCGCCGCCGTCATGATCCGGGCCGGAGTTGCCACCGAATATTGTCGCTATTCACGGGGCTATTACCGCACCTGCTGAAACGAGCGGCCCCGGCCCGTCAGGCCAGCGGCCCAGTCGTCGTATAATGTAGCACGACGGTGATCACCGCCGCCTTCAGTGCCGCCGCGCCCTCGATGGGCAGATCGACCGAGGCCGGGGCCTCCGGTTCGACCCAATCGCAAAGCCCGCCCAGTGTCCGGTCGGCTTCCAGCGCCGCACCGATGGCAGCGATCAGGCTGTCGAAGGCATCGGCGCGGCCGGTGCCGGCCTGGACCACGACCTCGAACTCGGCCCGATGCTGGTAGTGATAGCGCAGAGGCGAGAGCGTCACCTCCGGTTCGCCGGGCTGGCCGTCGTGCAGGATGATCAGCCCCGCCGCCGGGATCCGCTCCGGCAGAACCTCGTCGCGCAGGACAGGGGCGGCCAGCGGCTGCAGCCGCGCGTGCAGCGCGGCGAGGATGGTTTCGCGTGTCGTGGGCATTTCTCTTGTCCGGAAACGGATCTGCCAGTGTACATTCCAACTTCTGCCGACGGAGCAACTTACCCGCCAGCTCAATCGACAAAAGCTTACGCTCCCAGTATTCTCTCGGGGTCAAGCCAATCACTGATTGGTTTTGCGACGAGTCGTGCGTTCCGGTATGCATAGGCTAGTGGGTAAATTGTATAGCCCTGATACCGCAGCTTCCCATCCACTCTGTTACTTTGGACTACCAATGCCGCATCAACCTTGGTGTCGTCCATCAGGGAGATGGGCAGCAGGAAGCTCATCAGGTTATGTTTAGGGTAATACTGTGGCACAACCGCACGATAGTTCCAGCTGACACGCTTGCGCGCCAACAGGATGGCGTCTTTCAATCTGTTCCTTAACCGCCGATACATTGCGTCGTCATTATTTAGACGTTCAGCGATGCTTGCCAAATAGGCATCCCGGTTGGAAACATAATCCTGCAGTGAAAAGCCGCCCGCATAGGTATCAAGAAAGTCATGCGGGTATCTGTTCCGCTTTATGCCGTCCAGAACGATGTGATCTAGGTCTTCGTCGAAGGGGGCCTCCGCGTCGAAGTATAGATCGTCGATGTTCTTGAAATAACTTGCTGCTTCCGGCAAGGGTTGGAGCGTTCGTGCGAGTAATTTCCCTTCTTCTCCTTGCCCGCTGACACAAAATGAACGCCACTTCCAAGGAGGGGATGGGCGGTCATTCTTCTCGAAGAACGCGTGGATCGGCTCATAGAATCGGTCGACCAATCCAGTGTTAAATGTGGCGAACTGATCACCGGTGATCACCTTCCCTTCGTGTCTCAGCCGCGTGAAGGTGAACTTAATGTAGTTTCTAAGAATACCAAATTCGTCAAAGTCTTCTGTCGGGCTCTCCCGATACCGCCAGTCCTCAGTTAGTGCCAGCGAAGCCAGTTCGCTGATGGCTTTGCTTGTCGAATCTCGGCTGAACAAAGGTATGAACGCCCAATCGAACAGTTCCTTGGTGTCGTAGTCCACGACGGGGACGGGCGCGGCCTCCGCGCCGACCTTTAGGGAAGCGTTCACCGCGCATGGCCGCTGCTGGCGATCCATGCCTATATTGAACCAGTAAACCGCCCCCTTTTGGGGGACGGTTCCATCGACAACTTCGCTCCGATGAATGAGTATGTCCTTTCCCCCGTTGGGGTTAAGGAGGAACCCATAGTTCTTATCCGCGAGGAAAAACTTCACCTCGGCAGACGACCGGGATTCAACGGGTTCACTTGAACCAGTCGAACTTTCTGTCCTCTCGGCGGGCTTGGGCTTCGGTTCGGGGCTGATATTTGCGCTCGTTTGATGAGGCGCTACCTTTTCCGTAACCCTTGCCGTAGGATCCTTTTGATCCGGATTTTTCGTACTTGCTTCCGCTGCTTTTTCCGGAGTTTCCGCTGCTTTTCCCAAAGATGCCCATTTGGTCCACTTCTCCAACATTTAACTTCCCTCGTGCATCCCGACCCAAGCAGAGCTGCCTGCATACGGACACAGTTTCTCTCTGTCAAAAGGCCGTTGCACTCTGTCGTCAGCGGCTAGGAGAAGAGGGTAGTAAGTGCTTTGGAAGTACGGAAGCAGTTAGGGAAGGGTTAGCGGTTCTGGCCTGCCCTGTCCAGTGCCTTGAGTGAGCGAAAGTTGCGACCTGCGCGTCGGCCCACAGATCATGTATGCCACCCCGCCACGATCCGCCCCGGCATGCCGTCCACCACCCGTTCCGCATCCCGCGCAAGATCCAGCCGCTTTTTCAGCCTGACCTGTGGCACCAGCAGGAAGATCGGCACGGTGGTCAGCCCGCGGCCGATCTTCGAACGCGAGGCGGTGGCGCGGCCCTTGCTGTTCAACCGCCCCTCGGCGACCAGCAGGCTGGGACCGCGGCGGCGATAGACGAAGCGCAGGCGGAGGCCGGTGCGGCGTTCCCATTCCAGCGGCGTGATCCGGCCGCCGCGCAGGGATTTGCCGGCGGCGGGGGTGGGGATCGCCAGCCAGAAGCCGTCGCGCGAGCGGATCAGCGGGCCGGTGTCATGGGCGCCGATGATCACCGGCGCCTTCGACCAAACCAGCGCGGCGGCGTTCAGGCTGTTGCTGCCCTTGGGATAATCCTCGGAGCGGATGGTCCGGGCGAGCCGCGCCCCTAGGCCGGCACCGGTGATCTGGCCGCGCCATGCGGATTTCAGGCTGTTGCCTGCCTCGCGCATGGCGGTGCTGACGGCCTTTTCGCCGGCGCGAACCTCGGCCCGCATCAGGGCGGCGATGTCGGTGATCTCGAGTTTCAGCTTCATGCCGGCCTCAGATCCAGCGTCCAGATCAGCCGCTCGCGGTCGCGCAGGGGTTCGCCCTGAATGACATGGCTTTCGCTGCCGGTCACGATCAGATCGCCGGGGTGCGGGGCCGGCAGATCGGCCACGCGCACGTCCACCATCATGCTGTCACTGACGAAGCGCCCGACGCCGAACTCGGTGACCCGGTCGGGTGCGCGGGCGATGATGCGGATCGGGCGTTCCTCGGATGTGGTGGCCGAGATCCACAGCGCCGGCACAGCGATGGCGGCATGGCTGAAGATGCGGTCCATGGCGGCGGCAAAGACGGACATGACGATTACCGCCGGGCGTCAGTTTGACGTGTGCAGCCGGATCGCCAGCCGGGGCCGCTTGTTGACCGGTAGGATCGAGGCCTCGGTCATCAGGTCGATCCAGCGGCCCTTGTCGTCGAGATGCTGGCGGGCATAGAGCGGCAGGCCGATGGTGTTGGCGGTTTCCAGCAAGTTCGCCGGACCGCCATAGGTGGTGAAGGTGTCCATGGTGCCGAGCGGGAAGGCGATGCCTTCGCCGGTGGGGACCAGCCGTTCGGTGGCTTTCGTCGACAGCGTGACGGCGCCGGAATATTCCTCGAACAGGATGCCACTGAAGGGGAAGTTGCGCCGCATGTCCTCGCGCAGCGGCTGGGCACCGGTCGCTGCGTAGAACTTGTACGCCTCTTCCACCTTGGCATGGCCGATCAGCTTGTCGAAGAATTCCCGGCTGACCAGCGCGTGGACCGAGGACATCGCCTCGCCCAGCAGATTGTCCTCGATAGCGCGCAGCACCTCGCGGACCTTGGCCTGGACGTTGGTGCCGGCGGTCCCCAAGACGAAGTCGACCGAGATCTGCGCGAGGCCGAATTCGGTGAAGTAGTTGTAGAGCGTGGTGCCAGCGCCGTCCTTCACGATGCCGCGCAGCGCGTTCATCTCCATGTATTCGCGGGTCTGGGCATGCTTGCGGCGCATCAGCAGCAGCTTGCGGTTCATCACCTCGACCAGCGGATCGGCGGCATCGAAGGCTCCAAGTGCAGGCTGCCCCTGGATGTCGGCGGGCAGGATGACGTCATCATGCGGGATCCACGGCAGGGCGAAGGACCGCATCGACCGGCCCTCGCGGGTGCCGACGGTGGCGGGGCCGCCGAGGGGGACCGAAGGCAGCAGGCTGAGCACACCCTCGGATTGTTCGATGATCACCGCGCGCTGGCTGACGCCTTCGAAGCGGAACAGGCCCAGCTGGCCGAGGCGGGTGTGGAGATCGGGCAGGATGTTGATGGCCTGCGTCATCTCGGCCAGCGAATAGCCGCCGGCATCAAAAGGATTGCGGACAAGGGTCATGGGAGGCTCCGAAGGAAGAGGGAATGTTGACGAGCCGCGACGTCACGCGTCAGGCGCCGTCGCGGGCGGTGATGCCGGCTTCGGCCAGCTGGCCGAGCTTGGTGGTGATCTTGGTGCCGTCATCGACGCTGGCATCGAAGACGAGTCCCGCGCGCGAAACGATGGTGGGACCACGGGCCAGCACGATGCCGGTGGCGTCGGCCGCAGTGGCATCGACGGATTGCAGCAACACGGCGACGGCGGTCTGCGCACCATCCGAGCCAGTCGCGGCCGAGAGGGTGTACTTGCCGCTGGCGGTGATCTTCCCCAGCACGGCGCCGAGCGGATAGGCCGTGCCCGCGAGCAGCGTCACCACCTCGCGGCTGTAGTTCGGGTTCAGCTCGTATTTGAGGATATCGCCCATCGAGGGCGGTTGCGTCAGGACGGGCATGGTTCAGGCTCCGGATAATGGTGAGGGGGATGCGCCGGGATCAGCGCGCGGCGGCGGATTTGCGGGCGGCGGCGACGATCGGGCTTTCCTTCGGGGTTGCGGCCGGGGCGGTGGCGATGATGCCGGCCGCGTCGCTGCGGGCGGCCAGATCGGCCAGCACCTTTGCCCGCAAGGCCTCGGGTTTCAGGCCACGCGCCACCGCATCGGCGGCGTCGATCTGCACCCCCAGCCGCGCCGCCTGCGCGCAGACCTGCGCCACCTCGGCCGCTTCGGCGCGGATGGCTTCGACCGAAGGGGCCGCTTCGGCTTGCGACGGCGTGACTGCCTCTGCCGGAGTCGGCGCCGCGACCGTCGGGGTCGTGGGCGGTTCCGGCGCGGCGGCGGTGGGGACTGCCGGAGCGGTTGGCAGATCGTCATCGGTGTTGGTGGTCATCAGAGGACCCTTTCCTTTTGGGGTGATGTGGCGGTGCGTGGGGGCTTTGCCGCCTGGTGCGGCGGCGAAGGCGTGGAAGGCGGTGACCGGATCGGCGACTTCGTCGGCAAGGCCGGCAAAGACCGCCGCCTCGCCGCGGAACACGGCCGCCTCTGTCCCCAGCGCCCGCAGTGTGTCGAGACGCTGGCCACGACCCTCGGCGACGGTCTCGGCGAAGAGCTGGCGCAGATCCTCGAGCTCGCCCGCGATCCGGGCGCGGACGGCATCGGGCAGTGGCTGGTAGGGATTGGCATCGACCTTGCGCGCGCCGGCATGGATCAGGGTGACACTGACGCCCTTCTGGTCCAGCGCCCCGCTCATGTCGCTGTGCATCGCCAGCACACCGATGCTGCCGACCGTCCCGGTGCGCGGCAGGGTGATGCGGTCGGCCTGGGAGGCGAGCGCATAACCGGCGGAAAGGGCGTGATCGGCGACGAAGGCATGGACTGGCTTCACGCTCCGGGCCGCCCGGATGCGGTCGGCCAGGTCAAACGCCCCCGCCACCTCGCCGCCGAAACTGTCGATATCCAGCGCGATGCCGCGAATAGAGGGATCGGCGATGGCCGCCTGCAGCTGCGCGGCGATGCCCTCATAGGAGGTCAGCCCCGAGGATTGTCCGATCCAGGCGCCGCGATGCACCAGTGTGCCAGCGATCTCGATCACGGCAATGCCGTTCACCACGGCGAAGGGCTGGTTGCCGTTCCGCGCCTGGCGCTGGGCGAGGTCATCTCCGAAGAGCGATGCGCGGGCAGGCAGAGCGGCGGCATGGTCCTCCGGCGCAATCTCCAGACCGTCGACGCTGATCTCGCTGCCGGTGATCCGGGGCCCGAGGCCGGCGAGGAAGGCCAGCGCCTTTGCCGGATCGACCATCAACGGCGTGTTGAAGACGCGCTGGGCGATCTGGGTGTGGTGCATCACGCGTCCTCCTCCGGGCGTGGCACGCGGCCCTCGCCGTCATCAGCCTGATCGCCGTCGTCCCGCGCATCAGCCTGCTGACCCTCGGCATTGCCTGGCGCAGCGCCGCTCCCCGCCGACTGCGCCGGAGATCCCGGCCGCCGGAAGTCGAGGCCGAGTGCCGCCTCGCGCTGGCGTTCCGCGGCGATTTCCCGGTCGACCTGTTCGGCGTCAAAGCCGCGCTCGGCGATGGCCTGCGTCCGGGACTTCAGGCCCGCCTCGATCTGCAGGATCTCGGCTGCGGCATCCTTGACCGGGTCGATCCAGTCCCATTTCGTCGGCAGCCAGTCGCAGGCGAGGTAGTGGCGCCGGTCGGTGGCGTAGCCCGGCAGGTCCAGCGCGCCCGCTAGCACCGCGACATCCAGCCAGTGGGTCCAGACCGCGCGGCAGAGCTGATAGACCATCACCGAATGCTGGAAGGCTGAGATGCGGCGGCGGAAGTCGATCAGCGCAATGCGGGTGTTCGAGAAATTGCCCTTCGCCGTGTCGCCGGTCAG
>NZUN01000150.1 GCA_002697205.1 Gammaproteobacteria bacterium | reverse complement strand
CCAGCTATCAGCGCTTGCACGTTTCCATCACTCTCAATTTCCTGAACGGCGTCCTCCAACATCTGCAATCGCCGCTGTTCTGCAATCATGGCCGGCGTGGCGCCGGAAAGTTCACCGATTTCAATCGTTAAATCCATCTTCCTGCTAAGCGATTCACTGAGTGCTTCGGCAATTCTCTGTATCTGGATATCATTACACAAACTGGAATGGTCCTTATCCAAAATGAGCACTATCTCATTACCTTCGAGGCGCTGCAGGCAACAATTCGAAGCCAGGGTCTGGGTGATGCCATTCAGGGCAAGCTGTTCCAGCATCACCGGCCAGTGCCCAGCATCTATTACCTCAGTTTCTCCTGGTACCTGCAAACCTGGGCCGGCTGACTTCGGCTGCTCGGTATTCTGGGTTAACTCAGTATTCAAATCAGTAGCAACCTCTGGCAGGGGTTCCTCCGGCTCCACCGCTTGCCCAGTTTCAGCCTGGTCAGCAACATTTTCTGTTTCCTGTGATTGGGCCTGTGCAGATGATAGCGCCGCCTTGACCACGAAACTCGCTAACTTCCCGGACGACGCCACCTTATCTGCTACCTTTGCGGCCTCTTTTGGTCCTGACTCTCCTCCCCCGGCCGGCTCAACTGGTTTGGCTGACGGCGCAGCGTTATTCAATCTATCCAGCAATCCAGAAATAGGCGTTTCGCTGCTGGACTGCTTCGCTTCAACAGGTTCGCCAGAAGTTAACGGTTCCTGCCCGGGATCAGGACTAACCCGGCTCGGCGCACCAGGGCCTTCGAGTTCAAATGCCAGCATACGAATTAACACCATTTCAAACCCAATCTGAGGATCGGGTGCCAGCGGTAAATCCCGTTTTCCTATTAAACCAACCTGATAAAACAGCTGTACTTCCTCTTTGCTGAGCTGCCCTGCCAGGCCTTCCAACTGTTCTCGATCGCCAAAACTGTTATCAATGCCGGCTGGGATAATCTGGGCAATAGCCAGGCGATGCAATACCGACAGCATTTCATCGAGAAGCGCCATAAAATCAGGTGCATAGGCAGCTATATCCTGAATCTGCTGATGCAATGCGGGGCCATCCCTGGCACTGAGCGTCTGAAGCAGGTCAAATACCTCTCGCCGATCTACGGTTCCCAACATAGCTGAAACCGAGGCTTCACTGAGTTGCCCTTCACTGAAAGCGATGGCCTGATCGGTCAGGCTCAACGCATCCCGCATACTGCCATCTGCGGCGCGCCCAAGCTGCCATAATGCGGCTTCCTCTGCCTCTATCTGCTCCGCTGCCAGTACTTCACGGAGGTGGTTAACCACCCGCTCCGGCGTCATATTCTTGAGATTAAACTGCAGGCACCTGGACAGTACTGTAATCGGTAATTTTTTCGGGTCCGTGGTGGCGAATAAAAACTTGACGTGCTCCGGCGGTTCTTCCAGGGTCTTGAGCATCGCGTTAAAGCTGCTCTTCGATAGCATATGCACCTCATCGATAAGGTAGACCTTATAGCGGCAGGAGGTAGGCATATACTGAACGTTATCGAGAAGTTCACGCATGTCATCGACACCGGTCCTGGAAGCCGCATCAATCTCTATCAGATCAACGCTTCGTCCACTGGCGATTTCTGTACAGGAAGCACACTGGTCGCACGGTGTTGAAGTAACGCCACTCTCACAGTTCAGGCACTTAGCAAAGATACGCGCAATCGTCGTCTTACCCACGCCTCGAGTCCCGCTGAACAGATAAGCATGGTGAAGCCGATTAGAGTCCAAGGCGTTTATCAGTGCCTGTAGCACATGCGTCTGCCCTTCCAGGGCCTGAAAGTTACCGGGACGATATTTTCTAGCTAGTACTTGATATGACATAGAGCAATTCCGAACAGAGCTGATTGTAGCCTATCCAGCCGGAAAGGGGCGAGCCCGAGTTGCGGCAAAGTGGCATTTCCGCACTAATTCACCACTCAGCAGTGCAATCACTGCTACTTTACCCGGTAAGCGTAGCCAGTTACATTGACCAGGGCTAACACGTGAGAGGTGATCATGCTTGCTATCGGACACAGAGGTGCCTGTGGTTATCAACCAGAAAATACCCTGGCGTCGTTTCGTCATGCCGCCAGGCTGGGCTGCCCCTGGATAGAATTAGATGTCTATCATGTAGAGGGCCAGCTGGTTGTGATTCATGATGACGACTTAGCCCGGACCACCAACGGCGAAGGTCTGGTAATGGAGTCCAGCTTTGCCTATCTGCGTTCTCTAGACGCGGGTAACGGCGAGCAAATCCCAACGCTGCAGGAAGTGCTTGAAGTAGTCGATACCAAAATGAACATTAACGTCGAGTTAAAAGGGCCTGAAACTGCCGAACCGGTAGCTGCCCTGTTAACCAATGCATGCCAAAATCAATGGTATAACGAGCAATTCCTGATATCCTCATTTCATCACGACGAACTCACTCGAGCCAGTGCAAATTTCCGAAGAGGCGCATTATTTGGCCGGCCTGCTGCCGATATTATTGGTCGTTCGAAGGAGATGAGCGCTTTTTCCGTGAACGTCTCACTGCGAATGATAAGCCAGGAATTAGTCAACCTCGCTCATCATGCGCAGCTTAAGATATACGTTTATACAGTCAATGATCGACGCGACATTAACCGACTCAGAAACTGGGGCGTAGATGGTGTTTTCAGTGATTTCCCAGACCGGGTTATGGAAAACAACCCGTGATCGCTACCCCTGTTTTATCTATCCAGAGTACCCATTCACTGCTTACCGGCACTATGTCTTTCCATACAGACCGCTGATCAGCATTTTCTTAAAGTGCGTTCGCGTCTATTTCGTTAGCAATATCCAGTTCCGCCCAGCGCAACCATGCCTAAAACCAATTATTACCGCTTACAATTTTTTGAGTTCCTGTTTCAATTCTAAATCCGGATCAGTGACAATTTCCTCGAGGGTTTCCAGACGTGTCCGCAATTGCGCCACCTCACCTCTTAACTGCTCGGCTATTTCAATGAAGTCCTCTAACTGACGCTCCAGATCGCTGGATCGATTACCTTTGGAAATCTGCATGATTTTAACTATCCCGCCCATCACAATTGAGGTAACCCCACAAATGCCCAGGAACGCCCATAAACTCCAACTCATAAAATCCTCCTAATCGATATAGTGCTAACAGCGTTCCGTGCTCTGGATAGGATTATAATCTTGAATACGCATCGCCTATTCCCTGGCATCCATTTCCCTGAATGCCCGGTTTAATTCAAAGCGAGGTGAAGTGATGAATGCTTCAAGCACTCGCAGCTTGTCTTCATTATCAACGAACAGTTGCTTAACCCGGCGCAGCGTATGGGCCTGATTTACCGGTGGTTCATTGCCCGAGTTCCTTTTGCGCATCGGTTCCTTTTCGACAGATAACGATAGATCCGGAAAACGATCCGTCACCTGCTTGTAAAACGGTTTGTCATCCAAGACGAAATACAGAACCCAGTAGGAGGTGAATACCACCGACGGCATCAGGAACAACCCAACAACTGCCAGGACCCTGATTTTCCAGGTAGCTATACCCAGATGACCTGCGATCCCGGCGCAGACTCCCGCAATTTTTTTCTGTGACTTGTCTCGATACAGGTGGCCCCGTTTTTTTCGATTGCGGATACCATATCTCTTGCGTCGGGAACTTGAGCGACCTCGACGGTAGTCCCGCTCGCCCACACCGGCCGACGCTTGTTCGGCATCTGCGTCGCTTGCGCCCTGATTGGTCTCAGCTGAAACAATGTCATCGTCTCCAGCAATTACATCATCGTACCTGTCGCCCCCGTGAAATTCACGGTCTGTCTGCCGGCCCGAATAATTCGAAGCCTGTCTTTTTGACGCCGATTTCCGGGTGTCTTTCTGGCCATCCAACCAGGTCTGTAGCCGGTCCACAAAGTGTTCGAAAAAGTCATCAAACCGATCTTCTATTGACTGATGTCCGCCATTTTCCTGGCGACTATGGCGTGTAGAGCTTGTTCTACCATACCGATTTCTACTCCGTCCCTGTTGTCCGGAAGATCTTCTGACTACCATTTATCGTCCCAATCTCTGATTGTGGTTGCAAGCTTTGCTTGTAGCTACAAACAATGCCACGGTACAAAGCCTCCTATGCAGCGCTATTTTTCACGCCACTGGGGATGCTCTGAATCCAGTATCAATTCCAGTGACTGAATGCGTTGCGCCATCTTATTCGCCGTTTCCATCATTTCCTCCAGATCTGTCTGCTCGTTAATACTCAAGCCGTGGACCAGTTTGGTTTTATATCTATAGTGGAAAAAAACCCATGTCGGAATAACCGCGCCAACAAACACGATGGTAGTAATAAAAATGGCTGCAATGATGTCCATACTATCCTCATTTATCGGCTCAGAAGGCCAGTTAAATCAAATTTCCCTGCTACTCAGACTGGGTCTGTTCAAGCCCACTCATTTTCGCCTTTAGTTCTGCTAGATCGGCGTTGATTTGTTCATCGCGCTCCAATTCCGCAATCTCTTCTGACAGACTTCTCTGACCCAGTTCAAACGCTTCCACCTCCCCTTCCATATCATCAATTCTTCGCTCAAATCGATCAAATTTAGTCAGCGCCTCATCGATGTTTACAGTATGTAACTGGCGCTTCACCCCCATTCGGGATTTTGCTGTATCACCTCTCAAGATTAACGCTTTCTGACGGAGTTTTGCATCCTTGAGTTTCTGCTGCAACTGAGCAACGTCACCACTGAGTTTTTCAAGGCTGTCGCTTACCTGCTGCAATTCACTCTCCAGGGTTATTGAGGCTTCCTCACAATTGCGTTTCTCTTTTAACGCTGCTCGAGCCAAGTCTTCGCGTTCCTTTGATATGGCGACCTCCGCTTTGCGTTCCCATTCTACGATTTCACTGCTCCACCGCTCTGATTTGCGCTCCAGTTCTTTTTTATCGGCTATCAGTTTTGCTGACTGGGTTCTCACTTCCACCAGCGTTTCCTCCATCTCCTGGATAATCAACCTGACCATCTTTTCCGGGTCTTCGGCCTTATCTAAAATAGAATTTATATTGGCGTTAATAATATCTGTGAATCTTGAAAATATACCCATTATGCATCTCCTATAGCCAGTGCTTCAAAACCTGTAGCAGTATTGAAAGCTCACTCTCTGAGTTAATCCCGATAATTCAGAAGGGTTCAACCAAGTTGGATCCGTTCTGTCACCCTTTCTGGTGCTCATTCTGCCGAACCCTGAAGCACCGGCATTGTCATAAACTAATTCACAAAATGTGCCAGGTTTTACTCCAATCTAACTCATTGATTATTAGACATTTTTTAAATCGCTTCATTATCTAGTCAATTAACTGAAGTATTTCACTAAATATCTGGCGAATTTCACCAACAAATAGGCCAAAATAGCCAAACAATTCCCCGCTGAGCAAAGTAATGACCAATGAAACCAGTATTAATGATCGCCTGATCGGTGAATCGCCAGCATTTCTCCAAGCGCTGGATTGGGTTTCAAAAATAGCCCCTCTGGACAAGCCCGTACTGGTGGTAGGCGAGCGCGGCACTGGCAAGGAGTTAATTGCTGCCCGGATCCACTACCTATCCCAACGCTGGGACCAGGAGTTCATTAAGCTGAACTGTGCTGCCATCAATGATACCTTGCTGGAAACAGAATTATTCGGCCATGAAGCCGGTGCATTTACAGGAGCCCAGAAACGCCACAGTGGAAGGTTCGAACGGGCCCATGGCGGCACACTGTTTCTTGACGAGTTGGCAACTACGTCGTCAATGGTGCAGGAAAAACTACTCAGAGTCATCGAATACGGCGAATACGAAAGAGTCGGCGGCAGTAAAATGATGACCGCAGACGTGCGCCTGATTGCAGCTACCAACCTTGATCTCCCTGGTCTGGCCGACGCAGGACAATTCAGACAAGACCTGCTGGACCGCCTNGCCTTTGACGTTATTACCCTGCCACCGCTGCGNGCCAGGCAAGAAGACATTCTGCTGCTGGCCGAACACTTTGCGGTGCGCATGGCAACGGATCTGGAGCTCGATTATTTCCCCGGTTTTACCAATGCAGCGGTCGATACAATGCACAACTACCATTGGCCGGGAAATGTCAGGGAACTGAAAAATGCGATTGAAAGAAGCCTGTACCGACATGAACGGCTGAGCCACCCTGTGGATGAGATCATACTGGANCCGTTCGGGTCGCCCTACCGACCCAGGACCGAGACACAAAAAGCAATTCNGCCGGACACTGAGAGAGCACATCCCTCCANCGCTAAGGTTGACCCGTCATTCCCCATTGATTTTCGCCAGCAGGTGCAGGATTTCGAGGTNCGCCAGATTGAAGGCGCTTTAAAGCACTGTCANTACAACCAGAAAAAAGCTGCTGAGGCCCTCGGCGTGACCTACCATCAGTTGCGCGGCTATCTGAAAAAGTACCAGCTGCTGTAACGACCCANTTGCATTGCTGTTAACGCAAGGACTGGCCGTTATTCGCCGGTAAAATGCGGTGTGCGTTTGGCTATAATAGCGTCTACCGCCTCGGCATGATCTCGAGTCTTATGAGCGACAGCCTGCAGCGAAGCCGAAGCCTCCAGCAGGCTGGCCAGACTGGCATGATTGCCCTCTTTTAATAGCCTTTTGGTCATGCGCAGCGCATGCGGAGGGTTAACNGCAACCCGCTGCGCCAGCTTCATGGCCGCAGCAAGCAAATCATCTACAGCCACCACGTCGGAGACCATACCCCATAACAGTGCTGTTTCAGCACTTATCGGCTCGCCGGTGAACGACATCTCATTGGCNCGCGCCTGACCAATGACCCGGGGCAGGAACCAGGCACCGCCATCGCCAGGAATCAATCCTACCTTGACGAAACTTTCTGCGAAGAATGCTTTGTCCGAGGCAATTCGCATATCGCACATCATCGCAAGATCACAGCCTGCACCGATGGCAGCTCCATTAACGGCAGCAATAATAGGCACTTCAAGGGCATCCACGGCTAACGGGATACGCTGAATGCCGCGGCGATAACCATCACGAATCTCGGTGGCGGTGCCGGCAAACATACCCACNTTGTCCTGCATGTCCTTGACATTACCACCACTGCTGAACGCAGACCCTGCGCCGGTTAATATAACCGCCCGCACACTTTGATCTGCATTGATGCGCTGACAAATATCGACAATNGCATCGACCATNTCATCTTCGGATATGGCATTCCTGGTTTCATGTTTATTCAGGGTTACGGTGNCNACNTGGCCNTGTTTTNCGAANAGTACAGGCTCTGACATATTAATNCTCACGGCTGGAATTTNTCGGCACNGTATCACTTTCCAAACAATGTTACCATCAACCTATGCCAGCTNTGCTCTACGCNACCAGCCTCCTGTTAATCCTTATGTCTACACCCGTGGCAGCCGCTGGCGAGGACGCGTTACTGTTTGAAAGAATTTCCACAAGACTCGGTTTAATGAAAGCAGTCGCAGCAGATAAATGGCTGGCGAACCGNCCCATCNANGANCTCCAGCGAGAANCCGACGTATTGCGCAAGAGTGCCTATGCTGGCCTAAGGGTCGGTATTACCATCGATAGCAATAATCGTTTTTANCAGGCCCAGATCAGTGCAGCCAAGTCAATTCAACACTATTGGTTCAACCACTGGCGGGACCACNGCGGGCCTGATAAGGGCGATAGCCTGGTTAAAGTCATCAGACCCAAACTGATCAGCTTAGGCGAATCTATNGCCANCTTGCTGAAAAACCCTATTACTGAAGCNCAACGAGAACTGTTCCTTGCAAAGACCACCATCGAAGGCCTGGATCGCCAACACCAGGAAGCTATTTTTGATCGTCTGCTGGCGCTGCAATACTATCCCGATCGACTGACCCANATTCGCGATTCCGGGNTTNTACGCGTCGGCACCACCGGCGACTATGCGCCATTTTCTGAATCCCGGGTCGCCGGCCAATATAACGGTATAGACATCGATCTTATCCATGATCTGGCCAACNCGCTGGAAGTGGANGTTGTCCTGGTCGCCACCAGNTGGCCCAGCNTGCTNNCAGATCTATCAAGCAATGAATTCGACATCGCCATGAGCGGTATTTCCAGAACCCTGCAGAGGCAGCAGCACGGCTTTCTCAGTAAGCCCTACCATACAGGCGGCAAGACNCCAATCATCCGCTGTGGCGACCAGNCGCGACTAAAATCCCTGAGCGATATAGACCAGAAAGGCATCAGGATCATCGTCAACCCTGGCGGAACTAACGAGCGCTATGTTGAGGCTCATATAAAACTAGCCGAGAAGGTCCTGTTTGCGGACAACAGGACAATATTTGAAGAAATAGTACAGGGCCGCGCTGATGTCATGATTACAGATGCTATCGAGGTCACCCTGCAGACAAACANGCAACAGGCGCTTTGTCCTGCCATGCCAGGTAAAACCCTGACTTACCAGGAAAAAGCAATCCTCATGCAGCAGGACCCGATCCTGCTTAATTATGTCAACCTCTGGCTCGACCTGCGTCTGGCCGATGGCACCGTGCAACGTACCTTCGCCAATCATCTGCAGGCAAACCAACAGCCCTGAACCTGGTCCGGCCTGGTNGGTCCGGCCTGGTTGGTCTGGGCTGGTCCGGCCTGACAGGCCTTGCTTGGTAAGCGTGAAGCGCCTGCGNATCANTCTTCNGGCTTAAACTCGGGTACCGGTAGNTCCTGCAGAAATGCNGTTAACATGGCGTTAACATCTTCGGGCGCGTCCTGTTGCACCCAATGAGAGATGCCAGGCAGATAGCGCAGCGTAAATTCCGAGACCTGGGCCTCGGTTCCATAAGTGGTTTCAATGGTCAGGGCCATATCAGCCTCACCCCAGATCATCAGGGTGGGCACCGTGATCACCGGATAACCAAGGCGTCGCTGTCGGGCTNCACCACCGCCACGAACCAGTGCTCGATAGTAATTTAACATGGCNGTTAAGTTTNTCGGGCGTGCTGCGTTTTCATCATAAAGGTCTATCACTTCGGCAGAAAAATTCTCCGGATGGCTNGCCGAGGCTGCAATCATCTGGCCCATGCCTCCTTTGTTNTGCGTCATCAGCCATTCAGGCAGCCATGGCAACTGAAAGAAGAATATATACCACGACTTCTTGAGCTGCCCCCAGCNATTAGCGAGCGCGGTTGCTGCCGGCACCGGATGGGGAACATTACAAATAACCAGTTTGGAGACTGGCCGAAGCGCTCTCATGACAAAATGCCAGGCAATGACAGCACCCCAATCATGCGCGATTAACACCACCTCCCTGCAGCCGGCTGCATCAATCAGACTNGCAACATCCTGCATCAGGACTTCCAGCGAATAGGCCTTAAGTTCACTGGGCGCCTCGCTGTTACCGTAACCACGCAGGTTGGGCGCCCACACCTTATAACCCAGTGCAGCCAATACCGGAATCTGATAACGCCATGACACACTATGCTCGGGAAAACCGTGCAGGCACAGCGCNAGGCAGTCGCCCTGACCGCAGGTGTCAACCTCAAACTTGATACCATTCGCCTCAACCATAACGGTTTCAATACGACTGTCTAATGAATCACCGGGTGTCAATGGACCTCCTTGAGCTATGCTTGAGCTATGCCTGCGCTAAGCATACACTTTTATGATGGGCTGCAATCAATAATCATGTTGGGCATTGAATATCATGGAAATCGAACGAATCNGCACTATTAAAAATGCNCTCGGCGAAGGCCCCNTATGGGATCATCAGCANCANCGATTATTCTGGGTCGATTCACTCAAAGGTTGCATTTTCTGCCTGGANCAGACAGAGACCGTGAGCCGCTGGCAACTGCCCTGCATGATTGGCAGCCTGGCGGTCGTCGACNAGCAGACNCTGGTCNTNGCCTTACAAACTGGCCTGCATTTTTATTGTCTGCAGACCCGCAAACTCACCGTTATCATCGACCCAGAGTCCCAACAGCCAGCAACTCGCTTTAATGATGGCAAAACTGATCGTTTCGGGAATTTTATTGCTGGCACCATGGGCATCACCATTCGCGATAAAGCCCTGGGTGCGCTCTATCGCCTTCACCCTGATCTCTCCCTCGATACGCTCGAGCCTGACGTGATAGTCGCCAACGGCCCCTGTTTTAGCCCAGATGGCCATACCTTGTATTTTAACGATGGCCGTCGACGGATTCTGGCCTATGACTACACGCCCAGTGGGCCATTACGCAACAAACGACAGATTTTCGACGGGAACAACCACCAAACCGCTTCTGATGGTGCCACCGTTGATACCCAGGGAAATATCTGGACAGCATTAACGGGTTCTGGAGAGGTCGGCTGTATATCACCCGCAGGGAAATTAACGGACCGAATCAAAATGCCGATACCACTGCCTAGCTCGGTTATGTTTGCCGGCCCCGCGCTTGATGAGCTGTACATCACCTCAATCAGTGATTCGGGCAATCGACGCAACCAAGAACACGGCTCAGGTGGTCTTTTCAGAATTCGAGGTCTCAATGCCAAAGGGCTCGAAGAGCAGCCCTTCGGTCAATCCCGAGAAGCGTGATTTGGCAGGATAAAATGACTGTGACCGGCAACCCAAATGGGTAATATCCATTGACTTCTAACAATCACTTGTAAATAGAGCCTAGTATGAACTGTGCGTTTTCATAACCTTGTTAAGCAGCAAGCCTGAACCATTTAGCAGCTTCTTTATAGTCCTGAAGGACTCGATGGTCGCCATTTTCAAAAATACTAACCTATGAGTCAACTTCACCGCACGGTATACTCTGTCAATGAAGCTATCTGTAAGACTCAAAGGAGTTTTAGTGTGAAAAACAAACGTTTTGTGTACCTAGTTATTGCTGGAGCGATCTTTGCAGCGATAACTGGCGGTGTTGTTGCTGCTCAATCCGGAGACAACTCAGCCAAAACAAGGTTAGAGAAAGCTGTTGCGATGGGGAAGATTACCCAAGCAGAAGCTGATGAAAAACTTGCATCTCTCCAAGGGAAATATCATAAGGCAAAAGTTAAATGGGCAGGCAAGAAAATGAAGGGT
>NZUN01000149.1 GCA_002697205.1 Gammaproteobacteria bacterium | reverse complement strand
TTCCAATATAGTATACGGGTTGATCACTGATCACTGATCACTGATCACTGATCATTAGCAAGCAAGGCACCGGCTATTTTGGATTGAAAACCCACCGTCTGAACTAGCATATTAACTCGACCGGGTCATAGCTTCGTTGGTTATAAGGTCGGCCTGGTGCAACCGAGTTGCCCAGAATACAAGGCAGAACAGCACGATATAACACAGCGTACCAAATTGAATAATAAAGCGTGTATTGCTTGCCTCAACAATCTGACTGGTTAGCCATGGACTAACTGCGGTACCCAAACTGGCACTCAACAGCAAGCCCGATACCAGTCTTGCTGAGGGAAGTTTTAACATTTGAGTTGCCAGAGAAAGGACAAGTTTCAATAAGCCCAGGTTTGCAAAACCCCACAATAAGGCAAGTATTACCAGACCGTCTATCTCCGGATAAACCCACATGAATATGGAGCCCGTGGCGGTTGTGATTCCTGCGATGATAACCAGACGCTGCACACCAATCTTGAGTACCCACCAGGCAACGAATAGTTGTGCAGCAAACATGCCGCTCCAGAACTGGCCAACCAGGCTTCCAGCTTGATCACGCGGCGCGTTCAGATATTGTTCAGCGTAAGTAGGTAACCACCACAAGATTGAATTTTGGCCCAGCGTGAACAGAAACAACGCGAAGATGCATAACCATACCTTCAAAGACCAGGTCTCGGTATTGACGCTATCCCCTGGCTCGTTTTTGGAATTGGGCAATTGGGAAAAGAACAACAATAACAGCATTATGAGCGCCACGAGTGCTACAAACTGGTAACTGCCTGACCAGTGAAAATTACGCGAAACCAGATATATTGCAATCCATGAACAAACAATACCGGCAAGGCTGAACCAGCCATCGGTGATTACCAGCATTGACGCCCGCTGGTTGTCATCATAGGTTCTGGAGATAATGAATGCAGAGCCGGCAAGACCTGTTCCCGCACATAAACCGACGAGCCCTAGAATGGGCCAGATAAGAGCGATTTGTTCTTGAAAGAACAGGGCAATAAGGCTTGCGCTTATAGCGCAATAGAGAATGATCATCAGCTTTTTTAACTGCACCCAGTTGAACACAAATAGTGCGCTAATAGCGCCGGCAAGAATGCCGAAGGTCAGCCAGCTGAATCCTGCTGTTATCTCAGTAATGGGTAGATTAAAGGCATCCGACATTGGACCTGAAATGATGCCAATGGGGGCCAGCATGCCGGACATTGCGAAGTAGGCAAGAAAACTCACAAAGGTGATGCGAAACTTGTTATTCAATAGATTAATCTTTGGCTTAATAACCTGGTTGGAGTTAGCCATGCTGGTCCCGTTTTTGCAACGGGTTCATTTATTTATCTAGCCGTGAATTTTGGGGATTTATAGCAAGACACTGCCACTAGATCGGGTCGCTTGTACGCGGCCGCCAAGGTACACTGTTCGGTCGCAATGCTATCGGTGATGCAGTCAACATTATCTCCGTGAAGCCAAACCATGAATTAGAAAGGCCCCTTAAGCCTTCAGGCGGCAGTGATCCCTATGTATACTTCGAGCGCAATCTCGATGCCGTAGGTGCTACAGGAGAGGAACTGCACCACTTCTACACGAAGAAATATGAGGACTATCTGGGTCTTTAGCTCAGGCTCGGTTCTTCTTCTCACGGCACAGTCGAAGACGTCTATTGGTGTCAATTGATTTTAGTCAGTTCAATTGGCACGCCTCACCAACTTGAAAAAAATCTTTTGTTCGACGTCATCCGTTCAGTAATCCTAACTCACTAGGACAGGGGATAATTCACAATGAGGGACTATTCTTCGGTCTAGCATCTTGGACACTGACTTTCCTGTGACCTGCGAAGCTGAGATATTAGAATGGTCGGCGTGTCTAACCCCACTGGGGCCACGATTGGATGAGGTTCTTTTGCTTCGATAGCGGTCTTTGCCCTTCGAAGCTAACGCTTCACTGGCGGTTCCTCTCGATGACCCCATTAGCGATCTGGATCGCAATTACTGTTCTTGCTAAACCTAGCCGGCCAGTGCCTTTCGAGCACGCTGAATACCGCCCGTATAAATACCGTTCACGATAGCCTGGGCTTGAGCTTCCGGCACACCGCGAGGCTCGAAGGTACCGGTCCACTCAACGCTGCAAGCGGCTGGACCTTCAGAAGTGATCTTCACAATGGACGCATAGTCGGTGACTGGTAAAGAGCTGTCCTGGTTGGTTATAACATAACTGAAGGTCAGTTCAGTTGGGTCAAAAGTTTCGAGTCTCTCAATAACTTTCCCACCTCCCATGGTGATGGTTCGAACGGCGCCCACGCCGTCTCCTTCAATATGAAAATCCGTGATCGGGCCCCCTATTTTAATCCCGCCAAAATCGCTAAGAATATTCCAGACTGCGTCGGCGTCGGCGGCAACAGTTTCTTTTACAGTCACAATGGTCATCTATTCTTCTCCTAAGTAGGGTCTTTCGCCGTTGACGATAATTCAATCTAACCGGGAACATAATGGATCTTGTCAGCGAGCACAACCAGCAGGCCGATAAACAATGGCGCGTATTTTCTGGGAACAGGGCGAACTGTCCTCACCGTTTAACCGGAATTAATAAAAGGGGGTATAACGATGGAAGTCATCAACAGCCTTTATGCCAACAAAGAGCAGATAAAGGGCTTTTGATACTCCCATACTATTGCTCAGCCATCACCCGTGCCAACGCTTCCGGTGTACGCCACTTTTCTCCTCTTAGACGAATGGCATAAAAAAGAGCAGTTACAAGGATCATCACCACAAATACAAACCATGCCGTTTTAGGGCCCATGCCCAGAACTTTAATAACGAAATACTGAATAACCAGCATTAACCAATGCAATAGTATTGAAACCCACATTAACCAGCGTGTATCACCAGCGCCCCTTAGTATGCCGCCAGTAATCAAAATGATCGCATCAGCCATGACGTAGCTGGCCAGGCCTATCATCATGAACGTAGACAAATGCAATATACCGTCAGAATGAGGGCTGTCGACTAAAAATACCGCAACCAGAGGTTCCCTTAAGATCACAAACAGGATCGCAAGAATACTGGAATAAACCAAACCAATCAGAAACCCGGATAGCATCACCTCACGCATCCTATCTAGATTGTTTTCACCGACAAATCTTCCAACCATGCTGATAATCGCCACGTTGAGGCCGATCATGGGAACGAATGAAACAATATCCCAATTAAATACAATGGCTGCGGAAGCAGCTTCAACCACTCCGTAGGACTGGAACATGAGTAAAAACAGGTTAAAAGCAGCGACATTGAGAAACATTTCAATGCCAGAGGGCACTCCCAATCTGATGTATCGATTAAGAATACCCCGGTCGAACTTCAGAGATTGGTCTACAGAGTATCGCCGGCGGTGGCCGCGCTGGAAATAAAAAGCCATAAAGATGATCAGGCTAAACAGAGAGCTGATAATAGTGGCATAGGCAGCGCCTTCGATGCCGAGTTCAGGAAACAGCCAGACACCGAAGATCAATGCGTAGGTCAAGGGAATGTTGACTGCGACACCAAGCGTATCAGCAATCATCACCGCTCGGGTTTTCGCTATCCCGGCGAAGTAGGAAGCAAAGCAGGTTTTTATTAACCCGATCCCCGAACCGAAGATAAGAATATAAAAGTATTTTCGCTCCAGGACTTCGAGCTCCGCCGTATGGCCCATCATGGAAAACAGTGAGCCTACGAAGTAGCCAATTATCAGGAGCATGGGCACAAAACCTAAGCACAGCACAAGCCCCTGGGTAACAACCCGGGTGCACTTTTCCAGTTCTTTTTTACCATAGTATTGCGCAACCAGTGCATTGGCGTAGGAGAGGATGCCAATAAACAAAGACATACAGAAGAACGAAGCAACGCCGCCACCCAACGACGCAGCCATGTGGGTTGGACTGATGAGTGACATGAAGTAGCGATCAGTAAAAATCATGACCGCAAAGGCACCTTGTGATACCACCATTGGGTAAGCAATGGTCAACAATTCACTAAGGGTTTCTTTCTCGATTGTTAAGTTGATAGGAAGTTTTAGTAATTTATCATGATGTCTTGCGCTTCACCTTTACCGGCAGATGAGTATAGCCTTTTACAAACGATGAAAAAGTGCGGCTTGGCTGATCTTGTATTTCAATTTTCTCGAAACGCTTCAGTAGCTCTTCCCAGAGAATACGCAATTGTAATTCAGCTAGTCGATTGCCCATACAGCGGTGAATTCCAAAGCCAAAGGCCAGATGCTGCCTTGAGTTCGGCCGTTCGATATCTATTACGTTGGCATTCTCAAATGCATCCTCATCTCGGTTTCCAGAGACATACCACATCAGAATCTGGTCGCCTTTCTTGATTTGCTTACCACTGATCTCGCAGTCTTGATTGGCAGTCCGTCGCATATAAGAAAGGGGCGTTTGCCAACGAATCACTTCGGCGACCATTTTCGGAATTAGCTTAGGGTTGGCGATCAGTTTGTTGTATTGTTCCGGGAACTTATTTAGTCCATAGACACTACCTGTCATAGTGTTTCGAGTGGTGTCGTTGCCACCAACGATAAGTAACAGCAGGTTCCCCAGATGTTCCGCGGCATGCATATCCCGGGTAGCCTTACCATGTACCAGCATGGAAACCAGATCGTCGCCAGGATTCTCTTTCCGCTCTTCCCACAGTCTTGAAAAATATTCGACACAGGCTATGAATTCCTGGCGTTTTTCTTCTTGCGTTTCAACGACGCCGCCTGGCTCAGGAATCGCAAACACAACATCCGACCAGCGCGTCAGTTTGCGGCGATCCTCAAGCGGGAAATCAAACAGTGTGGCCAGCATCAAAGTCGTGAGTTCGATAGAGACTGTGTCGACCCAGTCAAATGTTTCGTTTTCGGGAAGCGAATCGAGCACCTTGCAGGTTCGTTCGCGAATGAGTGGCTCAAGCTTTGCCAGATTAGGTGGCGCGACAACACCAGTTACCGTCATCCGCTGGCTATCATGTTCCGGTGGATCCTGCGAAATAAATGCCGGTTTACTACCGACGAATGCACCTTGGGGTATCTCAGCGTCGAGGCGGAACCCCAATGTAATACCGTTCGCAGATGAGAATCGAGCGTGATCGGCATCCACAGCTTTAATATCCTTGTACTTGGTCAGGGACCAATAGCGACCCGCAGTTTCAATTTCATTGAAATGGACAGGATCTTCTTCACGAAGTCTTTCAAAAACCTCCTGCCAGCGATTTTCACCGAACAGGTGTGCGTTCACAGGGTTGATCTCTTCGATAGGCATGTCATATGCGCCGGCTACATCTGCCCCCTTGATTGCCCTTTCTTGTTCAGGGGTTGTGAATTCCGGTGTTTTTACGGCTTCGCTCATATGCTACTTTCCATATTGTTTTCGGTTGCAAGTATCTGCAAGTTTATGGCCAATTACAAATTCATCTTTAACTAAATCTAACTTGTTGAAACAAGGAGTGCCTTCAATGCCTGCAAATATATCCATTTAATACTTATTCGGATGCGAACTAGTTCTCGGTTGAAATGACTTATTTTGGAAGGTAACGATTATCTTCGAATACGGCTTCATAGGTTGAACTATGAGCATTTATTCAGGATCTGTCTTTGCACTTTGTCCAGGATAGTTAACTTAACTCGATACTAGCTAGCTTAGCCTGAGAATAGATGTTTCAAAGAATAGCGCGCTAAAAATCTTTGTATTCTCTTTTGATATTTCACAGGTCAGAAACTCTGAGATCGGCCACCCGCTAGCTGGACGGTTCAACTGTGGGTCAGGGTGTGTTGTAACCTAACGCTTATTTGTATAGTTTCTATAAACAAAGCACTACTTGAGAGTGGAACAATGACTAGACTGGCCGACAAGGTGGCATTTATTACCGGGGCAGGAAGTGGCATCGGTAGGGCGTCGGCCTTGCGAATGGCGGAAGAAGGCGCCAGTGTCATGTGTACGGATATAGATGGCGATGCAGCCCGGGCAACCTCGCTTGTGATTCAACAGTCCGGCGGAAAAGCTGAAGGCGAATCTTTGAATGTCACCGATAGCGATGCCGTTAAAGCGATGCTCAAACAAACCGAATCTGTCTTAGGCCAACTTGACGTCGTTTTTAACAACGCCGGTATTGCCGGCGCTGGTGATTGGGACGCAACTATCAGTGTTAATCTGACGGGTGTTCGCAACGGTTGCCTTCATAGTGCGCCAATGTTGGCAGCGTCTGGCGGTGGTTCAATAATAAATACAGCGTCAGTGGCAGGCCTGAATGGTCTAGTTGGTATTCGCGGCGAGATCACCCTTGAAGAGCTTGCTGCCGGAGCAGGTGCGTATGTGGCCTCAGAACATGGTGTGGTTGGATTGACAAGGCAGTTTGCGGTTTCGTTTGGCCGTTTCAATGTTCGGGTGAACGCCATCGCACCGGGCTATATCGAAACCCCCATGACTGCCGAAGCAAGAGAGATTCCGGGCGCCATGGATTTTCTGGCTTCACTGCATCCGATGGATCGATTGGGTCAACCTGAAGAAATCGCTGCAGCAGCGGCGTTTCTGGCCAGTGATGATGCCAGTTTTGTGAATGGTGTGATTCTTCCTGTCGATGGCGGTTACACAGCGCGATAGCCCTATCCGTATCGCTCAGGTCGTCAGGTAGGCTGAGGACCGCAGTTATTTCGAATCCGTAACATTGGTACAGAGGATCGTTGCGAATTGAGTGACGTCAGCCTTCAATATTTTTTAGACTAAGTTATCTAATCGCTCTAAAAACACCCAGTTTTCCAAGACTGATAGGGCCCCTCGTTTCATCGCTGCGTTACAGTTTAAAACTGCTCAAAATGTTTGAGGAGGGATCTACATGGGGTAGCGGAGGTATGGGTTTCTGCAGTCGTAGGCTGTTTGCCATTGATATACCAGCCGCTTACACTCGTTGTCAGGCGGCAACCAATATAAGGAGCAGGGCGCTTATGGCTAAATATCAACTCAACGTAAATGGAAGGGAGCTTGAAGTCGATGTCGATCCACAGATGCCTCTTTTGTGGGTACTCCGAGATGAACTCGGCCTTATTGGTACNAAATTTGGTTGCGGGATCGCGCAATGCGGGGCCTGCACCGTTCATNTTGCCGGTAAACCGATTCGAGCCTGTGTTACGCCCGCGTCTGTTTTAACGGGTCAACCGATTCTCACAATCGAAGGCTTGGCCAATGGCACCGAACTACATCCCTTGCAACAGGCCTGGATCGACGTCGATGTTGCGCAATGTGGGTATTGTCAGTCTGGCCAGATAATGTCTGCTGCCGCACTACTTGCAGACAAGCCAAGGCCGACGGATGAGGATATCGATGCGGCTATGGTTGATAACTATTGTCGATGTGGCACTTACAACCGCATTCGTAAGGCGATCCATCTCGCCTCCGAAAATANCCCCTCTCAATTTTTGGATGCATCGCTAGGTACCAGTGATTTCCAGGTCAACGAGCAAAGTGAAGGTCAGTCATGAACTACTATAACGATGATTTCATCAGCGAATCTGGCGGGGAAATCGATCTTGTTCGTGCTGTTGAAATCGAAGTAAATGAGCTAGCAGCGACGGCCGATCAGACAGCACCGTTTTTAATAAGGAAACTGCATCGTCGGGCATTCCTGAAGCTCAGTGGTGTAGCAAGTAGTAGTCTGGTTCTCGCCGCGGTGCTACCTGGTTACGGCACTGCCGCTAAAGCAGAAGATCTCGGCAGTTTAGTTGGCTCGATTGAGCTAAATGCTTTTATCAAAGTTTCCTCTGAAGGCAAAATTGTTATTTATTCGTCCAACCCAGAGATGGGCCAGGGCATCAAAACCGCCTTGCCGATGATTATCGCCGAGGAAATGGGGGCAAAGTGGGAAGATGTTGAAGTCCTGCAGTCTGATGTTGATGAGGCGCGTTTTGGTCGTCATGGCGCCGGCGGCTCTACCACTATACCCAGAACATTCGACCAAATGCGAACCATGGGAGCGTCCGCACGGGAGATGTTCATCGGTGCAGCAGCGGTCTCTATGGAGCTCCCTCGAGATGAACTGCATGCCCAGGATAGCGCTGTTTCCCACCTTTTTTCGAGCAAATCATTAACCTTTGGGGAACTGGCCGCGCTCGCTGTTAAACAACCCTTACCTGANCCNAAGAATCTTGTTTTTAAGGACAAAGCTGATTACACGATTATCGGCACCTCGGTAACNGGGGTCGATAACCTNGAAATTGTGAGNGGNCTGGCATTGTTCGGTATTGATGTGCGTGTGCCTGAAATGCGATACGGAGCCTATCAGAAGTGTCCTGCATTCGGTGGCAAGGTTATTAGTGCGAACCTCGAGGAAATGAGAAAATTACCCGGCATCACCGATGCCTTTATACTGGAGGGAAACGATAATGTTCGCGAATTGTCTTCCGGTGTGGCCTTGGTTGGTACGTCTACCTGGGCAGTGTTTAATGCTAAAAAGCAACTTAGAATAGACTGGGACGAGACCCATGCGTCAAAAGACAGTTGGACACAGATGGTCTCAAGAGCCAAGCAGGTTCACTCCCAGCCCGGAGAAACTATCATATCGGAAACCGGTGACGTTCAGGCTAGTTACAGCAATTCTAATCACCAAACCATTGAAGCTTTTTACCAATACCCATTTGTTGCTCACCTATGTATGGAACCGATGAACTGCACCGCTCACTATAAGGNGGACGGTGACCAAGGTCAGGATACTTTAGAGCTATGGATTCCAACTCAGGCCCCAACCCGTGCCTACCCTGTTGCCAAGTCGTTATTTGGCCTTGAACAGGAGCAAGTCAAAATTCATCAGATGAGATTAGGNGGCAGTTTTGGTCGCCGGGTTTATAGCGAATATATATGTGAAGTTATTGCCATGTCTAAGCAGGTCGGTGCGCCGGTTAAGTTGACCTGGTCGCGGGAAGATGACTTGCAACATGATTTTTATCGTGTGGGCGGCTTTCAGTCCGTAAAAGGTAGTATTGATCGCAGCGGTAAGATTGTTGCCTTTGAAGATCATTTTATAGGTATGACCTACAAAGGTGGGCGTATCAGTGGTTCTGGCTTTCGCGCGACAGAGTTCCCCATGCTCAATCTGAAAAATACCCGGGCGACTAAAACGATGTTTGATATTCAAACGCCCTGCGGGCCCTGGCGAGCACCGGGTGCAAATACCACAGCATTTGTTATCCAAAGTTTCATCCATGAACTTGCAGTCAAAGCCGGCCGAGATCATCTCGAAGTATTGTTGGAACTCATGGGCGAACCACGCTGGTTCGATCAGGGCAATGTTCGATCACTCAATACAGGGCGTGCTGCAGATGTCATCAGGCTTGCTGCNCAAAAAGCCAATTGGGGAAGGCGTATGCCAAAGGGGCATGGCCTCGGCTTGGCTTTCCACTTTAGCCATGCGGCGCATGTAGCGGAAGTCGCTGAGGTCAGTGTCGATGCCAGCAAGAAACTCACGGTTGACAAGGTNACGGTCGCCGTGGATGTTGGCCCAATCATCAATATGAGTGGGGCAACTGCNCAGGTTGAAGGCGCNGTTATNGATGGTTTGAGTACGATGGTGGGACAGAAGATAACGATGGAGCAAGGTCGCATTCAACAATCGAATTTNCATGATTACCAGGTGCTTCGTTTACCCAATGCGCCAGAAGTCGATATTTACTTTATTCAAAGTGATAACAGCCCCACAGGATTAGGTGAACCTGCATTACCACCACTTGCCCCNGCGATTGGTAACGCTATNTATGCCGCGACCGGAGAACGAGTACGTAAGATGCCGCTAACGGATGAGGGTTATACAATTTAAATTGATACTAGACCTANTTCGNGNAATGACCTGACGTGTTTNCTGGCNTGGGNTTGGTTNGAGTTTGTCGGGTTCCCAGTAAGGCCTCACGAGAAGCAGGATTGCTTTTCGTGCNAGNGNCNATTAGGGCAAGGCCAGCCGTGACNGNCGAATGGATTCTGCTTCCAAATCAAAACCATGACTGTCAAAATCTCGACTGGGTAAATATCGAATATCACTACCTGCACCNCAGCCACAGTCTATCGCAANGCTTGGACTNNACCGGTTCGACACAATGGTAGCAGCCGCCGCCGGATCGCAGCNTGTCTCTCGGTTTACAGNTGCATCGTAATAGCTACTAATTTGATCTGATGGCATAAAAAGCCANACCTAACATTTTTGCCAAATAGAAACATGCTGAGGGCTATCGCTNTGGAAAACACCACCCGNCCAATCTTGCCACCGGGANNTAAGCTTCATGTTGGCCAATCTGGCCATTAGATCGAGTTCAGCTGGCCAAACATACCGACAAGGTATTGAATTAATTGTCGTTGTGCCNTTTTTCCGACGAGTATGATGGGACGTNAAGNGCTGGGTCGCAACATCGTACTCATCGATACCCCAATGATCGTCGGAGAAGTCCCATATCATTTGCTTCTCGCCTGGATTTAACCACTGCAATCTCGGTGTCATTACTTCAATCACAAAATGACCGCCAGGTACCAGATGATCCGCTGCATTTTGAAAGCAAGCGATNTGTTCTTCTTGGGACGTTAAGTTCATGATGGTATTAAATATCAAGTAGACAAGATCAAATCGTCCANTCACCNTAGTTNCAGAAAAATCCCCTTGGACCAACGTAATATNGCCAGCACCGGGCTTGCCGGAAGTTCGATCAAGCATCGCTTGGGACATGTCAATTCCAGTGACACTAATGCCGCGCAATGCGAGGGGACAGGCAATNCGGCCTGTTCCAANCCCGAATTCAACAGCACCATACGCCTTAACGAGTGTTGCCAACACATCAACGATGGNTNGCACCTCCGNTTCGGNAAAGCTTTCCCGNTCATCTTCATCATAAGTTGCNGCTATCGTTTCATCGAAATATCCATCCGATGTATTAGTCATCTGAAGCNCCNTAAAAAGCNGGGTGAAAAGCCATGGGNCCTAAAGGTAGGGNAGCCTGGTTGAGCCGTTTCATCATNAAATACGCTNCCGACTCAGTNGTCGGTACGTTGTTTGGNGAAAANNCAAAACCAAACCNCAAGTAATAGTCTGGGTTGCCCGTTAGCATACAACCGATGGCTCCCAGCTTTTTTATTTGCTTGAGTCCTTCATTAATCAGCTTTCCGCCNATGCCGACAGACTGGAATTGTGGATAAACCGCGACCGGTCCAAGCGCGAACCAGCCTTCGGTACCATCTTCCGCTGNTGCGGGGGAAAACGCGATATGACCAGCAAAAGTACCTCCAAACTCAGCCACAAGGCCCAGGGTGAGCACATCAAGCTCGCGCAGTTTAATCACCAAATCAGATTCATCTCCTCCCGCATACGGCTTNCCGGCGAAGGCTTGATCGATGACGTCAGTAATTTGACTGTAGTCAGATCTAACTTCTGGTCGTATTGTGATGCTCATCAGGGTCATTCCCTTTCTATAGCCTGAACAATTTCTAATATCAGTATTTTTTTGTAAAAATGTCCACAGCGGAATAAAGATGCAGGCGAGTGCGCTCAAGTCAGTGTCTTTTTCATCATTTGAATATCTGTCGTGTCTAGGTAGCGTTCACCTTGGTTGTTGGTTGTTGGTTGCATTCCAGCTCTGTTGTTCAATGTGAGATTTCCGTGTAGCCTAATCGTTTGTACAACTTTATTGCTCGCAGATTTATCAGTTCAGCGCTT
>NZUN01000148.1 GCA_002697205.1 Gammaproteobacteria bacterium | reverse complement strand
TATCGAGACTGGCCTCGTAGTCGCCAATATCATACTCAAGGGCAACCGGGGTCTGATAAGGGAACTGGTCCTTACCGATGAAGTTCCTGCGTCGCAATTCAGCTGGATCTATGGCCAACTCACTGGCAGCCTTTTCAACCAGCCGTTCAAGCACATAAGTCGCCTCGGGTCGACCGGCACCACGATAGGCGTCTACCGGTGCTGTATTAGTGAAAACCGCATCTACTTCTACATAAATACTGGGTGTGCGGTATTGTCCTGCCAACAAAGTCCCATATAAATAAGTGGGAACCGCCGATGCGAAGGTCGATAAATACGCGCCCATGTTAGCCGTGGTTTTCACTTTCAGAGCGAGAAAATTGCCCTGCTCATCCAACGCCAATTCAGCCATAGTATGATGATCACGACCGTGCGCATCCGTCAGGAAAGACTCACTTCGCTCGGCTGTCCATTTAATCGGCCTGCCAATCTTTTTAGACGCCCATGAGATGGTTGTTTCTTCCGAATAAACAAAAATTTTCGAACCAAAACCACCACCCACATCTGGCGCAATAACTCTCAGCTTGTGTTCAGCGGCTATCTGAACGAACGCGGTAAATATCAATCGAGTCAGGTGCGGATTCTGGCTGGTCGTGTATAAAGTGAGATCCTCAGTGCCAGTGTTGTAATCTGCGATAGCGGCTCGAGGCTCCATCGCATTGGGTATCAAACGGTTATTGATGAGTTCAATTCGGGTAATATGGGCCGCCTCAGCCAGACCCTGTGAGGTCGCCTCGGCATCGCCTAATTCCCAGTTATAGCAGGTATTTGCTGGGATATCCGGGTAAATATCAGCCTGCTCTGCAGCACTACTGGTATCGACCACTGCCTGCAGGACTTCATAATTAACCGCTACCTGTTCAACTGCATTTCTGGCTTGCTCATAAGTATCGGCAATCACAACAGCCACCGGCTCACCAGCATAATTTACCTTCTCTCCAGCCATGATCGGGTGCATGGGCTGCTTCATCTCAGAACCGTCTTTGGAGTGCAGCATCCAACCACAAGGCAATCCTCCCAGGCCATCTTCCAGGACCTGCAACCCGGTCAGCACCGCCACGACCCCGGGTGCATTTTCAGCAGTGCTGGTATGGAATCCTTTTATATTCGCATGGGCATGCGGAGACCTGACAAAGCAGGCATAGGTCTGCCCGGCCAGGTTAATATCATCGGTATAGCGCCCCTTACCAGTAATAAATCGATTGTCTTCCTTCCTTAGAACTCTTTCTCCTATTAGTTCGTTGCTCATCGCTTACGCCTCCCGCATTTTCTGCCCGGCACTTGCCACCGCAGATACAATATTGTGATAGCCGGTACAACGACAAATATTTCCCTCCAGCCCCTTACGAATTGCAGGCTCGGTCAGATCCTCTCCTGACTGCACCAGATCAATTGAGGCCATAATCATTCCCGGCGTACAAAAGCCACATTGCAGGCCGTGACATTCCTTAAAGGCAGTCTGCATGGCATGCTGTTCACCCTGAATGGCGATACCTTCAATTGTGGTAACCTCCGAGCCGTCAACCTGAACAGCGAGTATGGTGCAGGATTTAACCGCCTTACCATCCACATGCACGGTACACGCGCCGCACTGACTGGTATCACAACCAACATGGGTCCCGGTGAGCATCAGGTGCTCGCGCAACAATTGCGACAGGGTGGTGTTAGCAGAACATGACACCGGCCTATCCTGTCCATTTATAATCAAATTCACGGTTTCTGACATCAACCTTCTCCTTGTATTGTCTCTATTACTACATCCATTGCTTCCTGTTTACAAACAATTCGGACAAATTCTGTAAAAAACTGTTTAGCTATTTTTCTCGCTGCACCATTTATCAGTCTACTGCCTACCTGAGCCAGTTTTCCACCCACAGTTGCAATGACCACGTAAGTCATTAAAGTCGCCGGTTGCGCGACTGTACCGGCAGGGACCAGAGATACCTGCGCCCCTCCTTTGGCGAAGCCAGCCACGCCTCCTTGACCCTGCCCTGAAATCCGGTAAGCCCTGGGCGGATCCATTTCAGTCAGCATGACCTGCCCTTTGAAAACGGCCTTTACCGGCCCTACCTTAGCCTGGACTGTCATCTCAAAACAATTCTCTGCTGTTGCTTCAAATCTCTGGCACCCCGGTAAACACTGCATCAGAATAAGCGGGTCATTGAGCGCATCCCAGACCACCTGATTGGATACTGGGATCTCAAGTCGTTGGGTTAATTCCATGGATTTATTTCCTTATCAGTCAAATCCAGAATAAAGGCATATTCCAGTGCCGTTTTACGATAACGCTGATACCGACCTGAACTGCCGCCATGACCGGAGGTCATATCAATATCGAGCAACAATTGATTCTCATCAGTTTTCAATCTGCGCAGGCGAGACACCCATTTCACCGGTTCAAAATACTGTACCTGGGAATCAAACAGACCAGTGGTAACCAGCATGTTGGTATAACCCTGCGGCTTGATTTGGTCATAGGGTGAATATGACAACATGTAATCATAGTCTGCCCTGTTTCTGGGATCTCCCCATTCCAGAAATTCCAGATTAGTCAGCGGAATTGACCCATCAAGCATAGTTGTGACCACATCGACGAAGGGAACCCTGGCTATAATTCCTCGGTATAACTGCGGCGCCTGATTGGCTATAACACCCATCAACAGGCCACCAGCAGAGCTACCGGATGCGAAGGCACGGTCGGCATCGATGAACTCATTTTCAGCCAGGAATCGGGTAGCATCAATAAAGTCATTGAAGGTGTTTTTCTTGTTCAGCAGCCGTCCCTGATCGTACCAACTGCGCCCCCGTTCCTGCCCCCCACGGACATGAATAATCGCGAAAACGAAACCCCGGTCAATAAGTGATAAAATGGATTTACGAAAATAGGGCGAACTGGAATATCCGTAAGCGCCGTAGGCATAAAGATAAGCAGGATTCTGCCCTGCTCGATAAAGACCCTGGCGATAAACCATAGATACTGGCACCTTCACGCCATCACGTGCGCTAAATTCGAATCGCGAAGACTGATACAAAGCCGGGTCATAATTGCCGACAATCTTGTCTTGTTTCAATAAAATCGACTGCCTGGTATGGACATCAAATTCGAATACTGAGTCAGGCGTAATCAAACTGCTGAACTGATAACGAACCCTATCACTGGCCGATTCAGGATTACTTGACAGCGCAATGGTGTAAGGCGTCTCACTAACAGGAATTGAAATATCCTCTCGATCATCAAAAAATCTGATCTTCAGTCTTGATAGCCCCTGAGCGCGTTCCTCCACCACGATGAATTCATCGAATATCTCAAAATCACTGATCAATACATCGTCTCTGGCTGGAATGATTTCCTGCCAGGACTGCTTTGAATTTAACTGATCTTCAGCCACCCGCATCAATCGGAAGTTGCTGGCCTGCCAGTTCGTTAACAGGTAGAAGTAGCCATCATGATGACGAGCCCGATACTCATGCTTTTCTTCGCGACCCAGCAAGGTCTCAATTTCTGCCTCTGGCTGACCGGCCGGTATCACGCTGACCTCTGTACTGTCTGTGCTTTCATGGCGAATCAGGATGAATGCTTTAGAACGACTTTCCGATACCGAAACAGAAAAAGCAGTGTCCTGTTCAGTATATATCAGGACATCCTGGTCAGATGATGTCCCGACAGTATGCCGATAAACTTCATGCTCCCGTAACGTCTGGGGATGCTTCCTTACGTAGAACAGATAATGTCCGTCAGCACTCCAGGCAAGCGAGGTCGCAGCCCCTGTAATGGTATCAACCAGATCTCGCTGATCGGCAATATCCCTTATCTTAACTCTGAACAATCTTCGGCTCAGCGTATCTTCTGCATAGGCTATCTGCTGGTGATTCGGACTGACTTTCCAATTCCCCAGCTGATAAAAATCGTGCCCCTTTGATAAACTATTAGCATCCAGCAAAAGCTGTTTAGCTTCGGGCTCGGCGACCGGATAGCGAACGTAAACAGGATACTCTCCCCCTTTATTAAATCGCCTTACATAGAAAAACGGCCCGTTCCTGACCGGAACGCTCATATCCGAATCTGTCAGTCGACCGGTGATTTCCTCAAACAGTGTCTGTTGTAGTTTCTCTGTGTGAGCTAAGACCTGGGCTGTATAGTCATTTTCAGCCTCTAACAGGCCCAATACCTGAGGGTCAGTACGACTATCGTCTCGTATCCAGTAATATTCATCGAGTCTTCTCTGGTCACCTGAACCTATCCAGGTGTCAACCTGGTTAGCAATGGGTGGTGAGATTGCAGCTCTGTGGCCCGGTTCAGGTTTGTCGCAGGCAGATAGCAGGACGAGTAAGGCTGCAATCAAAAAGGCTAACAGCTTCATAGGGTTCCCTAAAGTAATCTCAATGACAGTTCCAATCCATCAATCATCAAATCGACGATGACTCTTCACAGAGAGTTTACTGCCATTGGGTTAGATAACCTATAAAGGATGCCGATTGACCCCAGATTACCTTGATACCAGCCACTGACTTAAAATTCCTGTGCCAGGATTAATTAAAGAACCGTTAAACCTTCGTGGTAATCCATGTCATGAGCCAGCGCCACGGATGCGTTGGTGACCTTACCATGACAGACATTCAGTCCATTCAGCAAATGGCCGTTGTCTTGCAATGCACACTCGATACCCTTATCTGCCAATTCCAGGACAAATGGCAGAGTCGCATTATTCAAGGCCAGACTGGAGGTCCGCGCCACTGCACCTGGCATATTGGCAACACAGTAATGAACAACATCATCAATCAGATAAGTGGGCTTTGCATGGGTAGTCGCAGTTGACGTTTCCGAACACCCACCCTGATCGATGGCGACGTCGACCAGGACACTACCCTGGCGCATAGCCTGAATCATGGCCCTGGAAATCAATTTGGGTGCAGAAGCGCCCGGAATCAGTACCGAACCAACGACCAGATCAGCATCCAGAACAAATCGATGCACGGTATCCTGCGTTGAAAAAAGGGTTTGAACACGATTTCCAAAGCATTCATCAATATGACGCAGCGCATCCAGGCTTCGATCAATGACGGTAACATCGGCACCCATGCCCACAGCCATCATGGTGGCATTCCTGCCAACCACGCCGCCACCGAGTATAACGACTTTAGCCTGAGGTGAGCCGGGTACACCACCCAGCAATACACCGCTGCCGCCATGAGATTTTTCGAGGCACATGGCACCCGCCTGAATCGACATTCTTCCAGCCACTTCCGACATGGGTGCCAGCAGTGGCAATCGACCTGCAGCATCTGTTACCGTCTCATAAGCGATGCAAACAGCATTACTGTCGATCAGATCTTGGGTCTGGGCAAGATCCGGCGCGAGATGAAGATAGGTAAACAGCGTTTGCCCGGACCTTAATAAGACTCTTTCCTTTTCCAGGGGTTCTTTCACCTTGACAATCAGATCTGCCTCAGCAAACACGGTCGAAGCACTGGTTACGATTTCTGCACCGACCTGCTGATAGGCCTCATCAATGAAGCCAATACCTTCCCCTGCACCTGTTTCAACCATGACTTGATGACCATGATGGATCAACTCCAGGGCTGAAGCAGGTAATAGACCAACTCGATACTCATGGTTCTTTATTTCTTTAGGTACACCGATTTTCATTGCTGTAACACCCTGACTGATCTTGTTCTGGGGTCTATTATAGAAGACTGAAAAGAAGTATTTCTCACTAAATAATTGAATTAATTTAGTGTAATAATACAATTACTGATAATTATATATAGTTTTATACTAAGGATATTCACTTATGAAGGGTAAATCACTAGATAGAATCGATCTACGTATCCTGCATCACCTACAAGCCAATGCGCGCGTTACTAATACAGAACTCGCCAAAATAGTGGGTCTCAGTGCAACACCCTGCAGTGAGCGCGTAAAAACCCTTGAAAATCAAGGATACATAACGGGCTATCATGCAAAACTGAATCCGCACCTGACCCAACTCGGTTTGCTGGTTTTCGTTGAGATCAGCCTGGTGCGCACCTCCCCGGATATCTTTGCCGAATTCGCAGCTGCAGTCCTGCAGCTTCCTAAAATCCTGGAATGTCACCTTGTATCAGGTAATTTTGACTATCTGATCAAAGCAAGGGTTGCAGATATGTCAGCATACAGACTACTCCTGGGGGAGACCCTGCTAACACTGCCCGGTGTCCGGGAATCAAAAACTTATGTTGTCATGGAAGAGGTGAAGGAAGATCACACCTTAGCTTTGAAATTAAAAAGTTAGCGCTGGAAATCAACCTTGAAACAGCAAGTTCCCATCCATTTTAACCATGCTAGAATATTTTTTTATGATCCAGGAGCGTCAGCGTGAAAGTAAGCCAAGCCATTGCTACCCGAAAGTCAATCCGTGCTTTCAAAAACGAGCCCATTTCAAACCAGACCCTGGCAGACCTGCTTACAAAATCAGCACGGACACCCTCTGGTGGAAATGTCCAACCGTGGCGTATTTTCGTGATTAATGACCAGGCAATGATCCGTTTTAAACAATATGTTCTTGATCATCCACAACCGGAAGAACCCGCCTACTCGATCTACCCAACTAAACTAACCGAGCCTTATCGATCGTCTCGATTCCTGGTGGGCGAACAAATGTATGCCTTGCTAGGTATTCCCAGAGAAGATAAACCCGCTCGTCTCAGACGATTGGCCGAAAATTTCCAGTTCTTTGGTGCGCCTGCAGCAATTTTCTGTTTTGTCGACCGGCAAATGGGCCTGCCACAATGGTCTGACCTGGGCATGTTCCTGCAGAGTTTTATGCTTCTGGCCAAGGAAGCAGGACTCGACACCTGCGCCCAAGAGTCCTGGGCAGCAAAACCCAGGACTGTCAGCGAATTTGTTAAGGCGCCGGATGAACTTAGATTGTTTTGCGGCGTGGCCATTGGTAAAGCAGATCAGGAAGCTCCTGTTAACGATCTAGTCAGCGAGCGCGAGCCCCTTGAGAATTTCACGACTTTTGTCGAATAACCCAGTTTGCTCCCTGAGTGAGTATTGCCAAGCAGGCACCAGTCTGAGCTGATTCGTCCTTAAAAATTCGAGTCTTACTGAGCCGTTTCAATTTTCTTGGCCCAATCACGGCATATGAAACACACTTGACTCAATTACTGTATATATGTACAGTAGCTTGTCCATTTAAAGTCACTCCTCGTATGACCGAGATATCTGAATTACAGCAACTTATGCAGGAAACAGGACTGTGGCGAGCGAATCACCTGCCCTTATCATTGGCCAAAGGAATTCCAACCGGATTTCCCGAACTGGACCCTTGGCTACCCGATAACGGTTGGCCCAGAGAATCAGTTACCGAACTGCTATACCCTTATTCGGGAATAGGCGAACTGAGATTATTAGCACCTGCTCTAGCCTTACTCAGCCAGCAACAGAGCCGTTGGATCGCCTGGATTGGTTCGCCCTACATACCTTATGGCCCGGCACTGATCCAGGCAGGTATCAAGATAGAAACCATCCTTATCATCAGGCCAAAATCAACAGCAGATCAGTTATGGGCAATAGAAAAATCTCTGGCGTCGGGTGCCTGCAGCGCCGTACTTGCCTGGCCAGATAAAAGCATACAATCAAAGCATATCCGCCGCTTGCAACTGGCCTGTAAGGCAGGCCAAAGCTGGGGACTGGTGTTTCGCTCCGACAAAGCAGCGGAACAGTCGTCACCGGCACCATTACGATTACACCTGCAACCCAATAGAAAAAGTAATTTATCAAAAAAATCAGATATTTGTGTGTCCATTATAAAGCGACCTGGAGGATGGGCTTCAGATCCCATCGATATCCAGTTTAGAGGTGACTTAGACTTACGCAGGCCACACGCCCCTGTCACCACTATTCAAAAGGTCTCTTCTCAAAAAGTCTCTTTACCACGGAAATTTCAATACCGACAGGCAGCAACTGATACCAAGGCCGGCTTGGTCTGGCCAAGCCAGGTCGGGCCAAACCAGGCCAGGCCAGGCCAGGCCAAACTTTAATCCATCCCAGCCTGGGCAATAGCCTTGATAGAAAACAATAAAGCAATCAATCAATACCATGGAATGATCAATAACACACCTAAGCAAAGACTATGGCTCTGTCTCCACTTCTCCAGGCTTCCCCTGGAAGTATTCAGCCGCTCAATAGCAGAGCCTTCAGCGTATAAAGAGCCCTCAGCGAACAAAGAGCCTTCAGCCCATAAAGAGCCCTCAGCGAATAAAGAGCCTTCAGCTCATCATAAAGAACCCTCAACACACAAAGAACAAAAAAAGCCATTGGCTAACAACTTCGAAGTGCTGATAACCCCTGTCTCTATTACATCAGCTGGTCGTATCTTCATGAGTAATACTGCAGCCTGCGCAGCAGGAATAGAAACCGGCAGTATTGCCAGCAGTGCCCACGCTATTTGCAGCAACCTAAAATGTATTGATCGAAATGAAGAAAAAGAAACCCGGGCATTACTACAACTCGCCCACTGGGCTTACCAATTCACTCCCAATGTCGCCGTAAGGGAACCTCACTGCCTGCTGCTTGATATCACTGGCTGCCTTACCCTGTTTGCCGGGCTTGCCAACCTGAAGAAGCAGATCACTGAAAATTTAATCCCGCTTGGATACAGTGCAGCGATAGGTGTTAATGTAACACCGCTAGCTGCGTTAATGAGTGCAGAAGCGGGCATTAAAGACAATATCGAGAAAAGCCCGGCAGAGATCCTTGGTCAGGTCAGCATTCATTACTTACGCATTGAACTAAAAATTATCAGCCAGTTACAACGAATGGGCATACAAACCCTAGAAGATCTCTTCAAATTACCCCCATCCGGGTTAAGCCGGCGCTTTGGCAGTGACTTAGACCAGTGCTTATCAAAACTGAAGGGACTGATACCAGATCCCCAGAAATTTGTCCCTCAAAAAGTTTCATTCCGGTCCGAATTAAATTTCATGACCGATATCAGCAATCTGCAATCGCTGCTCTTTCCAATGAAACGACTCATCGGCGAATTCTGTGGATTTACCCGAAACCGACAGTTATACGCCCATAGTTTTACGATAGAACTGACCCACCGAAGCCATCCTGCAAAGAAAATCACGATAGATCTGGCGAAACCGGATAACGACCAGGATATGTTCCTGGCATTGACCCAATTACAACTGGATAGAATCCATGACATGCCAGAGGTCGACAGCCTGGCACTGAAATCAACTCAATTCTGTCCTGCTAAAACCAGGACAGCTCCGCTGTTTCCGGAAGACCCTGGTTCTACCTTTGAAGTCATGGAGCAGGATAAAAACTCAGCTTATCTACTCAACATGCTGACAGCCCGATTAGGGCACGATACCTGTTTCTGTCTGGCCATAGGCAATGATCACAGACCGGAAAAAACCTGGCAGGCTACTCAGGTAAAAAAGGTTCGCAGCAAGACCATAACCCAGGACCCTGTTAGAGCAACCAGGCCCCTGTTCCTGCTTGACCAACCTAAAAGATTATACGCTCACACCGATAGGTCATCACTGAACAGCTTAGGACTAATACAAGGTCCGGAGAGAATCTGTTTTGGCTGGTGGGACGAAAATGGCTTCAGCAGAGATTACTATATCTGTCAGCACAGCAATGGGGCTATTTACTGGATTTACTACCAGGATTATGAATCCGAATGGTATCTGCATGGATTATTTTCGTAACCCTGCTGGCAATTAACCGCAGATCATGGAAAATAATTATCATCATTATCAGGGACCTTCACAATGTCAGACTTATATGCAATCGAAGTAGAAACAATCACAGGTGAAACAATTTCTTTAGCAGAATTTAAAGATCAGGCCCTACTGATCGTAAATCTGGCCAGCCAGTGAGGTATGACTCCACAGTACGCAGGTCTGCGTACACTCCATGAAGAAAATGATGACCTCCAGGTACTGGGTTTTCCCTGTAATCAATTCGGCGCTCAAGAACCTGGCAGCAATGCAGAAATTCTTGATTTTGCCAGGTCAAAATACAATGTAAGCTTTCCGATGTTTTCGAAAACCGATGTGAATGGTGATAATGAGAGCCCTCTATTTAGTTTACTCAAACGAGAACAACCGGGTGATATCGGCTGGAATTTTACTAAATTCCTGGTCAATCGAGACGGTAAGGTTGTTGCCCGTTTCGACCCTCGCATGTCACCAGAAGAGATTGCCGGAAAATTGTCGGAGCTGCTTTAGACCAAGCGCATTTCCGAGCGATTAGAAAGGCCACATAGACACACCATTGTAGGAGAGCAGGATGACCCTGTGCCTGTCTACGCAGAAAGCTAATGACTGAATCAACCTGGGCACAGCAGCGCGAACTATTCGATGACATGATCACCCTATACGGTCGTAAAACGTCCCTGGAAATACTCAAGAACACCAACTTGAAGGTATTTCGCCTGCACCTTGCAACCAGCAACAAGCCAGCCCCGATAATATCGGAAATGAAGCAACTCGCAACCTCGCGAAACATTGAAATACGTATTCACAATAAAAAGAACTTGTCACATATATCCAGAAATGCCCGACAGGATCAGGGTGTCGCAATTGACCTCATCGCACCACACTATCGTAAACTGGAACACTTAATTAGGGCTGATCTTAAACCGGGAGCCGAGTTCATACTGGTCGATCGAATCACCAATCCCCAAAATCTCGGCATGATTATAAGAAGCATTGCAGCCTCACCCATGGCTGGTCTGATCCTGCCTACCCAGGGCTGCGCAACAATCGACCCCCTGGTCTATAAAGCCAGTGCCGGATGTCTGCTGAAAACCGACATCTATCGGTGCAAAACAAGCTTAGATGGTGCCCTGGCGCTACAACAGAAAGGCTATCAATTGATAGGGCTAAGTGCAGATGGCCAGCTTCGATTAAATGAACTTGACAATGAAACACCAAAAATCATGATGCTGGGAAATGAAACTGAAGGTCTTTCAGCAGAATTGCAGGCCGCCTGTGACCAATTACTGGGTATACCCATGGCCAATGCTGTGGATTCTCTCAACGTAGCGGTCACCGCTGGCATTATATCCTTCCACCGTATCCGTTAACGTAGCTTTACACGCTATTTCACTGGAATCTGCTGCCAATTTCTATTATTGTTGCGGCATCATTGATTCATCCCCAACTATGAAAGCTACTTTATTCACAATTATTGTCTTATTGTCTGTGCTGGGCCTGTCAGGCTGCGGCAGTGATCCGGGCTTCGATAAGCATGCAGCCTCTCCGTCGGGCCTAGTTCGAGTCATTCATGCCGTTCCTGATGCACCACTACTAGTCGCCGAATTCGGCAAACAATCCCTCGGTCAGATCAACTATGGTGAATCTGGTGCAATCACCAGAGTCATACCGGACCTGACCAGAGAGACAACCATCAGTTTTGTCGAACAAAACAAGTTAACCGAATTAACCACTGTTGACGTGTTGGTCCCTCAGAACCAGTTGATGACACTGATCATAGCCGGGACCATGGCCGAGCCTCAGATTATCCAGGTTAATGAACATCGCGATGATAGTGCCGAAAACGAAACTAATGCAGGGTTTTCTTTTGTTCATGCTGCCGCTAAAGGACCCGAAGAGATTCAACTGACGCTGACTGATGATCTTACCGATTCAGATAGCGTCGTCAACGTATCTAAGTACACCAGTTCACCCTATGTTTCAGTGGTTACACGAAAGACCTTGATAATCATCTTCGCGTTCAGTGAAGCAGTGAGCGGCTTTGCAGACGACGACATTATCGTGTCGAGCGGTACGCTGAGCAATATCAGCCCTGGCGAGATTGGCACGAGCTACACGGCGACGTTCACGCCAAACGACGAATACGATGGGAATATCAGTATTTCGGTTGCCAATGACGCCTATACAGACAGTGATGGCAATCCCGGCCTGGGCGATACTATAACAATCCAGGCAAGCACGGCTACGCCGAGAATGGCCATTACATCGAGTCCTGCGGACTTCGCAGCTGGCGAGACGGCGACAATCACCTTCACATTCAGTGAAACAACCTTGGGCTTTACCGATAGTGACATCACGGTGTCCGGCGGNACCCTGGATNCGATTAANTCTAGTGATGAAGGCCTGACCTACACGGCGATATTCACACCAGCGCCNGAACACGATGGCAATTTCGGCATCGCAGTTGCCAATGACGCCTACACCGACAGTGATGACAACTATGGCACGGGCGATGTATGGGCAATCCANGCGACTACAGACACACCCACACTCGCCATCGTCGCAAATACTGACAATCCGTATAGTTTAAGCGCCATGAACACTTCAGGAATGAGTACTATCTGGCAATCTGGCACATTCCAGGCAACCGCTGCGACCCGGTCTTTGATAGTTGTATTGGATCATCACGGTCCTGATCCCGGAAAAACAAGAGCATTGCTGGTCAATGGTTCTGGNGCCTTTACCTTCCCTGAAGAAAGCCTGCAAGCCGCCCTCAGGCTGGTCAATCTAATCCCTGACCAAACTGCGGTGGACATCTACTCAAACGANGAGTTNATAAGCNAAGACTTGTTGTTCACTGACCAGGTACCTTACATGGCATTAAACACTGGCAGTTACCAGATCAAAGTAACCACCGCAAACGANCCGGAAAATATCCTGCTNGAAGAGACAACCTTCGTNTACAGTGGCGAGTATCATTCTCTTTATGTAAGCGGGCTTGCTGATGCAATCAGTCCTTTACTGGTGATAGATAATAACCGAACCATTAAAAANCTGGCCCAACTGAACATAATCCAAAATGCGCCTTCATCTGACNTGCTTGATCTCTATCTCGTGAAGCAGGGTGAATCAATTGCTGATGTGAATCCCAATGGCAACGATATCAGCCCTCTCACTATAGCTGGGTTCACCGTCGAAGCTGACTCCTACGATGTCGTCGTAACCGGCCCATCTGATAAAACGATACTGACTGGCCCGGAAACAGTGCAGATGGATGCCGGTCACCTTTATCGCATACTTATCCGGGANCCCCAGGGCGGCGGTANCCCACCGGTGATNGTGGTAACCGAGGAAGGCATACAATAATCAGCACCTGCACAAACCTTTTACCCGCCCCGGAACGAGCGCCTCAAGAATGGCTAGGAGGATNAAAGGATGGCTAGGGGTGTAACAGTACTTTATAAATCGTTGGATCATCGACAAGCTGGAAGGCTTGCTCACAGGCATCGAATCCGAGGCTGGTTATCCTGGGCAACTCAAAATATCCGCCACTAAGCCAGTCAATGGCCCGTTGCATGGGACCACAGCGTGACCCGAGCAGACGAATCTCATGTACCATGATCGCCCCCAGGTCAAATTGACTCAGTTCGGGAAACGTACTCTTCAGCACCAGGGTGCCTCTGGGCTCAAGGCTCGCCAGAGCNGCAGCAAAGCCCGCCGGACTCCCTGTACAATCTACTGCCAGCGAATAGTGCCTCTCGCCNNTNTCAGCCTTGACACTAATGCTGCTATCTTGGATGTGTTGTAANCGCTCTTGATTTCTCATNAGCAAAGTAACTTCACTGCCTGCCGATGACAGCACATGAGCGACCAGCATTCCCAACCGACCCGCACCGACAACCAGAACACGTTCNGGNATTTGATCTGCCAGCTGTTCCAGTATTTCAAACGCAGCCGCTGTCGGCTCAGTCAGCACAGCCAGAGAATCCGGCAANCTATCAGGAATCGTCAACAGATTGTTTTCGGGAACTGCCAAAAACTCAGCNAAAGCACCAGGTCGGTTTTTGATTCCAATTACTTTCCTATCCAGGCAATGCCTNTGCAGGTCCTGCCGACAGTGCTCACAGTTACCGCAGCCTAAATTAATGTCGGCAACAACACGCTGGCCCCGNCGCGGCCCTGTGCTGATCTCGCCTACAAATTCATGACCTGGAATACCCTCGAACCGGTAATAACCCTGCTGAAGCTCAATATCGGTTCCGCAAATGCCAGCATATCTCACCTTTACCAGTAATTCTTCNCTACCACAAACAGGCATAGGCAAGCTATNCTGGTAGCTTAGCTCGCCTTTTTCTAACCAGATTCCTCTCATAGATGATTGTTCCCGATATCNAAAGCTCAAATCAGCCACTTCGCAATCCAGANCATATCGGTCTGAATTAGCAGCAGTAAGTTTTTATTTGTCCCTGGTTCGTTTATTCTCTATGTTCTAACAAATCGAGTTTACCTAAATGAATGCCTTAATTGCACCGCTAGATTGGACTGTAAAACGATTATCCGGTTCACTCGGAGCAGAAGTGAGTGGCTTTAAACTGGCGANGCTTTCTGAGCNGGAAATCGCGACNATCAAAGAACTGCTGATGCAGCACCAGGTTCTGTTTTTCCCTNGGCAAAGCCCTACTATTGAAGAACACGTNGCATTTGGCGAAAANTTNGGCCCNCTGGAAGGGCANCCNAACCTCNAGAGCGAGNCCGGCACCCACCCTAAAATATTCAANTTAGNGGCCAGCNAAGGGGGTATTGCAGATGAGTGGCANACCGATATAACNTTNCAGGANCGACCTGCCCTGATGTCCATTCTGCACATGGTCACCTGCCCTGAGGTTGGTGGCGACACCATGTGGGCCAATCTTTATCAAGCCTACAATGAACTGTCCGAGCCCATGAGAGAGCTTTGCCTGGGACTGACTGCATTGCACGATGCACATCCTCACAACCATCCTGAGCAAATGGCGAAACACCCCGTTGTCAGATTACATCCTGAAACAGGACTTCCAGCGCTTTACGTGAATGAGCATTTCACACGACGGATTGTTGAGTTGAATGCATCTGAAAGTGAGGTATTGCTGCGCTATCTGACGAATTGGGTTACCAGCCCAAAATTCACGGTACGCTATCAATGGACACCAGGAACCGTATGTATCTGGGATAACCGATGTACGCAGCATTTTGTTATAAACGACTTCCAGGGAGAAAGGGTCATTCAAAGAGTCACAGTAATGGGAGATCAGGTCAAAGCCGCCCGGCCATCACCCTGGCAACCTTATCTTCGCAACGGCCCACTTTCAGCAACCAGCCGTCACGATAGGCAACTTTTTAGTTATTTGAGCGAGAGCAACTGATTCAATCAGATAACTTTCTGGCAAAACGAATTGAACTGGAGCCTGATTCGAGAACCTTAAAC
>NZUN01000147.1 GCA_002697205.1 Gammaproteobacteria bacterium | reverse complement strand
AGGCGGCCGAGGCCGAGAACACCGCACGCGCAGCGCGCCACGCGCTTCTGCGCGGCACCGCGCCAGCCAGCGCCCGCGCCGTCTGGCGCTGAGATTGACGGGGGCCGGTCGGCCCCCTAACCTCGATCCGATATGGTTTTCCAATTCCTTCTGCGACGAAGGTTCAACTGGGCCGCCCTCGGGCGGCCCTTTTCTTTCGCCTCAAGGTTATCCACAATTTCTGTGGATCGTTCAGGGGGTAGATGTGCCGGAGGGCCGCTTTGAGCCCATCGCCGACACTCGTGCCAGCCGCAGCGAATGCAGTCGCAATGCGAGCGTCCGGCCCTGAGCAGCCATCCGGCTTCCTGGTTGGCAACGTCTGCTATGCGCCCCCTATTTGCCGTTCCCGCTTTCAACGCTCTTTCCCAAAGCTTGCCGCCCCGGCGTAAGGGAAAATACCAGACCGGAGGATGGGGACTGCGACATTCCCGCCTCTCATGGATCACCAGCTGGAACGGCTGATTTTGCCGACAGTAGACTGCAGTTGGTGATACTCTGATCTGTGGTAACGTTCGACGGTCCGGGCGGTCTGATCTCAAGAGGGAAGACAATTCTGAGCAAGCCAAACGTGCCCTGCTCTGCGATTTGCAGGCTACCTGGAAGGCATACACGATGCTGGCGTTCGGCTAAGCACCTTGCTGGGTAGATCCCGCTTTTCATCGCTGCGCCGCCGCCCCAAACGTGATGCATATCAGACATATTAGGAGTGCTGGAAATTGGTCAATCTCGCCGACGTTCAAACCGCGATCACATCGAAGCGCCTCGGTTGGCAAGCAGACAACACGCTGATCTCGGCGGTCGCGGATACGCCCGGCCGGCTCGGACTGCGGCCCGTAAATTTGGAAGCCAAGGCGCTGCAGGTGGCAACAGTCACACCTGATGCGTTTCGGCCGAAGCGGCCGGACAAGATCAACTGGTGCGAGCTCGACCGCGTCTCACCTGTGAAGTTCCAAGGGCTATGCGGGGCATGTGTTGCGTTCGCCACTTGCGCAGCCATGGAGAGCGCGCTGGCCATTGCCGAGGACAAAGCCCCGACGATCGATCTGTCGGAAGCAGACCTGTTCTTCTGCGGCTGCGGGGATTGCTGCGAAAGCGGATGGGACTTCGTCCCTGCGCTTGAGCGGGCCACGCAAGGCGTCGGACTCGAGGCTGACCTTCCTTACGCTGTCGATACGAAATGCACAGTGATCCCTGCCGCGCTTCGGGTCTCGAACTGGCAGACGGCCTTGAGCGCCGAAGATCGCCGTTACGCGGTTGCGCGAGGACCGGTGATCGCGGGCATGCGGGTCTATGATGATTTCCGCTACTATTCGGGCGGCATCTATGAACATGCGACCGGCGACGAGGTTGGCCTCCATGCGGTCTGCATCGTCGGCTATGATGACCACTCTTCTTGTTGGATCGGCAAGAATAGCTGGTCCGAAGCTTGGGGCGAGAATGGACTGTTCCGCATTGCCTATGGACAATGTGGCCTTGACTTGGAGTTCCCCTTCATTGGGATCGAGGTCGAGAGAGTATGAGGACGGCTGACCCATGATACAGGATGTCCCTAAGGGCGCATCGACGGTCGATGCCGAGATCGGGCGAACGCTGGAGTTCGCCCTCCCTGGTGGGGGCACGACCGGGTATCGGTGGGAAGCGCGACCGGCCGACGGGGTGGAGGTTAAGCGGCTTCCCGCGCGACCAGCTGCGGCATTCGGCAGCGCCGCTCCCGACATCTTTCAGGTGACGCCGCAGCGCGCTGGCGATATAAGATTGCAGCTGGAATTGCGCGCACCTTGGCAGGCTCAATCTGCCGAAACCCGAGTAGTTACACTTAGAACCCGATAGTTCTCAAGGGGTTGGCGCCATCGACGGCGGCGACAAGGCGGGCGACTCGAGAAGTACGAGAATGATTTGGTCTAGCGCTAAAGACTTGGAGCTTTTCAAAGCTTCATGCATAGAATGTAGCGGAGCCATTTGGCTGCCGCGTCAGGGGGATTAGTGGCCAGCGCTGCCCAGATCATTTCACTCGTCCGCAGCCATACGCGGGGCGACAGCAGCCGTTTCGAACAGGTGGCGCTGCAACTGGCTGCCGACGCAGCCAAGCGAGGCCATAGCAAGGTAGCGGATGAGCTGCGCGCACTTGTCGAAGAGGCGCGCAATCAGTTGGCATCGATCGAGCGCACACGCGATCCCATTCCGATGGTGCGCCCACGTGGCGAACTGGCCGGCATTCTGACGGCAAGCTTCCCGAGCATCCGGCTGTCTTCACTAGTCCTGCCGGAGCGGCTCGACAGGGCGCTCAAGCGGATCGTCAAGGAGCAGCGCCAGCGCGAGAAACTTGAAGAACACGGCCTCCATCCGCGGCGCAAGCTGCTGCTAAGCGGACCACCCGGCACGGGCAAGACGAGCACAGCTGCAGCGCTTGCTGGCGAGCTGTCGCTTCCGTTGTTCACAATCGAACTTGACGGCATCATCACAAAGTTCATGGGCGAAAGCGCAGCCAAGCTTCGCCTAGTCTTCGAATCCATCGCCAATAATCGCGGTGTTTATCTTTTCGACGAACTCGATGCGCTTGGCGCCGAACGTTCGACGCCTAACGATGTCGGTGAAGCCCGGCGGATCTCGACGGCCTTTTTGAAATTCCTTGAGGAAGATCAGAGCACAAGTCTGATTCTGGCCGCGACCAATCATGCCACTCTGCTGGACAAGGCTCTGTTCCGCAGGTTCGACGCAATTTTCAGCTACGAGCTGCCCGATGAGGTTCAGGCCCGAGAGGTGATCGAGAATAATCTGACGACCTTCGACTTGCAGGGAATCGACTGGGATCGGTTGATGGCGGAAACCAAAGGCATGTCGCATTGCGACATCGCCCGCGGTGTGGCTGATGCGGCGCGGATCGCGGTGCTCGATCATAATGGCGATTTGGATTCAGAACTGCTCGTCGGCGCGCTATCCGAGCGCCGACATGGGCATTCGATCTAGTTTAGGATTCCTGTAGCTGGCATGGCCGAGCATCCGCATCTCTTTGTTGCACGTAAGGGCCGCGGCATTCCGTTCCGCAGTGTTTCGCCCCCAATGCCGACGGTCCGAGTCCAGCGTGCCGATCGTCGAGCGCATGCCGAGGCTTTGGTCGAAGCGGTCGAAGCTGCCGTCGAACGCAATGCGCAGCGGATTGCAGAGCAGGTACTGCTACCCGAGGCAGAACGCGGGGTATATCTCAGCTTCGAGGCGCCGAGCGCGACGCCGATGCCGCTCAAATTCTTCGATTCGTCCCGCCGGGGAATCGATCTGCTATCGGTAGAGGTGGACGACGGCAAACAGACCGCGAATGTGTTCATGCGCGCGGCTAAGACCGATTGGTTCAAAAAGGCTACCAAGGCCTATGCCGAAAGCGAGCCGGGTGTGGGCACCCGACCGAGCAACGAGGAGTTCTTTGACCGGCTCGAGCGGATTCGTCCGGCGACTCTGCGCGACCTTTGGACGGACCAAGGAGACTTGCCGGCGATCAATGACATATTTGCCTGGGAGCTTTGGTTGCGACCGGGGACAGAGGATTGGATACGCGACACAGCGCCGGAGCTGGACATTGAAATCGAACGCGGCCACTTGAGGTTTCCAGAGGCGGTCGTGGTGCGAGCCCACTGCACGCAGCGGCAGCTTCGCGAATTGATCCGCAAGGTACCAGTAGTCGCTGAATTGCGTGCAGCATCGTCGTTCATGGCGCATCTGCTTGAGCTGTCGCCGGGCCAGCAAGCGGCCGCCGCAAATCGTCTGCTCGATCGCATTGTCGAACCGGACGCCGATGCGCCGCGGGTCTGCGTTCTTGATAGCGGGGTACGCCGGGCCCATCCCCTCCTGGCACCGTTTCTTGAGGCCGACCGGTGCTTGACGATCAACGCGGCGTGGAATGCCACAGATCACCACGGCCATGGCACCGGCATGGCCGGTGTTGCGCTTTATGAAAATCTCGCCCCCCTCTTGGCTGGGGTGGACCCCGTGCTGGTCACGCACCGGCTGGAGTCCGTGACGGTGCTGCCGCCTGCCGTCCCGGGCGTCGCACAGCCTTTGCCAGGCACATCGGTGCGGGAAGCGGTGCGGCTCATCGAGCGGACGGCCAAGGCTGACCGGGTCTACTCGCTGTCGATGAGCGTTCCACGCGAACGGTCGGACGGCCGACCTTCAAGCCTCTCGACGACGATCGACCAGCTTGCGTTCGGGCGACCGGGCAAGCAGCGGTTGTTCTTCGTGCCGGCCGGCAACATCGACGAGCAGCTTTACGAGGTCGACGACCATGTCGCACTGAACGACGCGTCGCCAATGCGGTCGCCGGCGCAAGCGCTTAATGCGGTAACTGTCGGCGCCTGCACCCATCTGGTCGAAGATGACGAACCGGTCGGTCATATTGCGGTCGAGGGTGATCTCTGCCCGACGTCCCGAACGGGCCTCGCTTGGGTGCGACCAATGCTATGCAACAAGCCCGATATCGTCATGGAAGGCGGCAATCGGGTGGCAGATGTGGATGGGATCACGACGCTGCATGCGCCGCATTTGAGTATCGTAACAACTGCCCGCGATTTTGCAGCCCATCGATTCACCTGCACGGGCGAGACGAGTGCAGCGACCGCAGCGGCGAGCGGCCTCGCCGCCAGCATTATGGCCGCCTACCCCGATGCTACCCCGCAGACAGTCCGCGCGCTGATGATCCATTCGGCCCGTTGGACCCCGGCTATGCTCTCGCGTTTGCCACGACGGCCGTCGCGGGGCGACTATGCCGAGCTTTTACAGCGCTTCGGGTTCGGGAAGCCCAATCGTGAACGCGCGCTGCTCAGCCTCGACAATGCACTGACCATGATTGTGCAGGACGAGATCCAGACCTATCGCCGCGGGACCGGTGGCTCGATTGCGCTCGGTGAAATGAAGTGGCATGACCTGCCGTGGCCGCGTGAAGCGTTGGAGGAACTCGGCCCTGAGGAAGTGCGCCTGCGGATCACTTTGTCCTATTTCGTCGAGCCCAATCCGTCGCGTTCGACCCTTCAGCAAGCAAACCGCTATCCCTCGGCCAAACTGCGTTTTTTCCTCAGGGGAATTGAAGACGAGACGCCCGAACGAGCGATCGCCCGGGTCAATCGGCTTGCCCGTGACGAGGATTATGAGCGCGACGATCCGAATGAGGATGATCGCTTCACGATCGGGCCGACCAACGCTCGGCGGGGTTCGCTCCATCATGACGTGTGGACGGGACCGGCGTCGGATCTTCTGTTGAAGGACGGGATTGGGGTGATGCCGGCGAAGGGTTGGTGGGGCGATCGCAAGCGCGGTGATCGCTGGCTACGCAAGCTGCCTTACTCGCTTGTCATGTCAATCGAGACTTGTGATGTCGATGTCGACACCCAGATTTATCAGGAGGTCGCGACCATCATCGAAAATGATGCTCGGATTGCGATTGCGAACTTGATTTAGCGGTAGTCGTCGTTGGCGCATGTATCATTTCACTCCAGTGTGGGCATGATTGCGCGTTCAACGACTACGGCGATAACCGCAGGCGACGGTCATTCGGCGGTTTTGCCAAAAACGCTCAGGCAAATGCTAGCGGCAGGTTTCAGCGCAGCCAAGCGGTCAGGTTCCCACTACTGAACGTCGTGATGTGGGTCGGTAGCCGACACTAAAGCGCGTTGCGTTTAATCGGTTTCATATCCGGCGGCTTTGAAGAAATTGTAGCATTCCTCATCGGTGAAAAGATCGCAGACCTGCCCGACAGATTGCCAGAGAGCCCCGTAGGTCGTAACGCTCCGGCGGGGGCCGTCTGACGAGGCGCATTGGGTGATGGTAAGTCCGACCTTATGGTCGACCTTACGTTCACACCGCACATCGAGATCCTGTCCGCCGAGGACGTGCCGCGGCGTCGGCACTGGAGCGATGCGGACAAGATCCGGCTGGTCGAGGAAAGCCACCGGGGACATCGCCAGGTTTCTGCGACCGCCCGTCGGCACGGCATTTCCCGCGGTCTGCTGACGGTCTGGCGGCGACAATATCGGAACGGGGAGCTTTCGATGGCAAGCGGCGCTGCGTTCGTGCCGGTGAAGATGGCCCCGGACGTTGATGCACAGCCGCCGCGGCGACAGGAGCCTGCCGTCCAGCTGGAGATTGTTCTGAAGAACGGAAGGCGCCTGCTTGTCCCCTCGTCGGTGGAGCCGGACGCATTGGCCCGGCTGCTGCCTATCCTGGAGGGCAAATGATTGCGTTCCCGGCGGGGGTGCGCGTGTGGATCGCAGGCGGCGTGACGGACATGCGCTGCGGGATGAACAGCCTGGCGTTGAAGGTCCAGCAGGGCCTCGGGCGCGACCCGCACGCTGGCGAGATCTTCTGCTTCCGCGGGCGCCGGGGCGATCTCGTAAAACTGCTTTGGCATGATGGTGTGGGCATGTCGCTCTACGCCAAGCGGCTCGAGGCGGGAAAGTTCATTTGGCCCGCGGGCGCCTCGGGGGAGGCTGTTCAGGTCTCTGCGGCGCAGCTCGGCTATCTTCTCGAGGGGATCGACTGGCGCAATCCGCGCTGGACGCAACGTCCTGCGAAGGTTGGATAAACCTACTGGATAGCCCTTGTTTTACTGGTTCGTGGCGGGTGATCGTGGTAGGCAGTCGCCATGTCAGAGGGCCGCTCCGAACTCGAAGAATTGCGCGCCGCGCTTGCGGCGTCGGAGCAGCGCGCGGCGGCGGCTGAAGCCGATCTCGCGCGGGTGCGCGCGGTGGTCGCGACCTCCGAGGCGATGATCGCGGGCCTCAAGCTCGAGATCGCGCTGCTCAAGCGCGACAAGTATGGCCGCAGCGCAGAGCGCAGCGCGAAGTTGCTCGACCAGCTGGAATTGCAGCTCGAGGAGCTGGTCGCAGATGCGGCCGAGGATCGGGTGCAGGCCGAGCGGAAGACGACCAAGGTCGGCACCTTCGAGCGGCGCAAACCGGTGAAGAAGGCCTTCCCCGAGCACCTGCCGCGTGAGCGCGTGGTGGTCGAGGCCCCCAGCACCTGCTCCTGCTGCGGGTCCGATCGCATCGTGAAGATGGGTGAGGACATCACCGAAACGCTCGAAGTGGTGCCGCGCCAGTGGAAGGTCCTCCAGACGGTCCGCGAGAAGTTCACATGCCGGGCCTGCGAAAAGATCACGCAGCCCCCGGCGCCCTTCCATCCGATCCCGCGGGGATGGGCCGGCCCCAGCCTTCTGGCGATGATCGTCTTCGAAAAGTACGGCCAGCATCAGCCCCTCAACCGTCAGGCCGAACGCTACGCCCGTGAAGGCGTGGACCTCAGCCTCTCCACGCTTGCCGACCAGATCGGCGCGGTGGCCGAGTTGCTGAAGCCGCTGAACGCCCTGATCGAGGCGCATGTCTTTACCGCGGCCCGGTTGCATGGTGACGACACCACGGTGCCGCTGTTGGCCCGTGGCGGCACGAAGACGGCGCGGCTCTGGACCTATNTGCGCGATGATCGCCCCTTCGACGGGACGGCGCCGCCCGCCGTCGTGTTCCGCTTCTCCCCCGATCGCGCCGGGGAACATCCGACGAAACATCTTGCAGGCTGGCAGGGCATCCTGCAGGCGGATGCCTACGCCGGATACAACCAGCTCTACGATGCCGCCCGACAGCCGGGGCCGGTCACATCGGCGCTTTGCTGGGCCCACGCGCGGCGCAAGTTCTTCGAGCTCTCTGATGTGCAGACCAACATCCGCAAGGGCAAGTCGGACAAAGAGATCTCGCCCATCGCCGTGGAGGCGGTGAAACGCATCGACGCGCTGTTCGAGATCGAACGCATGGTCAGCGGGCAGTCCGCAGAGGCGCGGCTGGAGATGCGGCAGCGCCAATCGGCCCCGCTGGTCGCGGACCTCGAGCACTGGCTTCGCGGCGAGCGCGCGCTCCTGTCGAAGCACACCAAGGTGGCGAAAGCCATCGACTACCTGCTGTCATCCAACCACTGGCCGGGCTTCACGCGGTTCCTCCAGGATGGACGGGTCTGCCTCTCGAACAACGCCGCCGAACGTTCCCTGCGCGGTGTGGCCCTCGGCCGGAAGGCTTGGCTCTTCGCCGGATCAGAGCGTGGCGGCCAGCGCGCGGCGGCGATGTACACCTTGATCGGCACAGCCAAGCTCAACGACATCGACCCCCAGGCTTGGCTCGCCGACGTCATCGCACGCATCTCCGACATGCCCGTCTCACGCCTGCACGAACTGCTCCCGTGGAACTGGAAACCAGCAGATAATACCGAAAGCTCCGTCAAGGCCGCATAGCCGCGGTGCTCGGCGCATGCTTACCGTAGGTCCGCGCGGCGGCTCTTCGGATCAGGGCCTTGAGCTTTGCGAAGGCCATCTCGATCGGGTTGAGATCTGGACTGTAGGGAGGCAAGAACAAGAACCATGCGCCGACGGCGCTCATAGTCGCCGCTGCCTTGGGGCTCTTGTGCGATGACAGGTTATCCAGAATGATCACATCGCCGGGTCGCAGTGTCGGGGCCAGTTGGGTTTCGACGTAGAGCTCGAACAGTTCGCGGTTCATGGCACCGTCAATCACCCAGGGCGCATCCAGACGGTCATGGCGCAGGGCGGCGATGAAGGTCTGGGTGCTCCAGTGGCCGAAGGGCGCATGGTCGACAAGGCGCGCGCCTTTTGGAGACCATCCGGTGGTCTTGGCCATGTTCGTCTTCAGCGACGTCTCGTCGATGAAACCAAGGCGCGTCAACGCGCTGCGCATGAACGGTTGGCGTCGTGTGATCCAGATATGGCGTGCCTGCCGGATCTCAGGCCGCTTCTGCTCGAGGGCTTGCAGGTCTTTTTTTGTGTGTCAGTCCGAGACCGCGCAAAAACCGCCAAACCGAGACACGGTGAATGGCGATACCGTGATGATCTGCAAGTTCGCTGACCAGGTCGTTCAGCGTCAGATCGGGCTTCGCCTTCATTCGCGAGGTGATTTAGTCCTCCACACCAACCAGTTTGCCATGACCACCACCATGGCCTTGGACACGCGGAGCTAACCCGCCCGTCTCGCGCTTCAGGATCACCATGTCGTTGACGAACTTCACTGAAACCCGGAACCGCGCAGCGGCTGAACGGTGCGAGTTCCCT
>NZUN01000146.1 GCA_002697205.1 Gammaproteobacteria bacterium | reverse complement strand
TTTTCGGACAGGATATCTACTGACGGCATATTTACCAGTCAGCCAACTGCCTGACAGACTCACTGGTTTTCGGTATGATCAGGCCATCAAAATCCTCCTGGACAGGGAAAACAATGGCATACCAATGGAGCTACGGGAACATTCTCAGGGCAGTCGACAAGGTTACCCCTGCCGATCGACCCGCACTCATCCATGGCAAACGCATCATCAGCCATGGCGAATTCTCCAGACGGACTAATAGCCTGGCCAGGGTCTTCCTGGAAGGCGGTGCTGAACCTGGCGATAAAGTTGCCTTCTACATGCGAAACTGTCCGGAATATAGCGAGGGCATTGCTGCTGCATTTAAAGCCTGCCTGACCCACGTCAATGTCAACTATCGCTATATAGAACATGAGCTGATCTATCTGTTCGATAATTCAGACGCGACTGTGGTCATGTTTCAAAGTGAATTCAGGGATACCGTTGATCTCATCAGGCAGCGCTTACCCAAGGTTAAACAATGGATCGAAGTTGCTGATAGTCTGCACGAATTACCCCTCGATCAATCACCGTATGAGCTTCTACTTGAAGGCACTGATGACAGCTCTTTAGACCTCACTTATTCACCCGATGATTTGCTGTTTATCTATACCGGTGGAACAACTGGCATGCCAAAAGGCGTAATGTGGCGCCACGATGATTTATTTAAAGTTATGGGCGCCGGCGGTAACCCCCGAATAGGGATTCCTCCTTGCGCGGACCTCGACGAGTTTATCGCCCGAATTGAAAATCAGCCTTCGCCTGTCAATCTACCCTTACCACCCATGATGCATGGCACAGGCTTAATATCCGCCATAGGTGCAATGAGTTCTGGCGGGACCTGTATCACCCTGCCGACAAAACGATTCATACCCGAAAAGGCATTGCAAGCAATTGGCCAACACGGCGTAACAGCGGTCACTATCGTGGGCGACGCCTTTGCCCGGCCTATGCTGGATGCCCTCGATGATCACCCCAGCGAGTATGATATTTCATCAGTAAAAGTCATATCCTCCTCAGGTGTTATGTGGACCCGGGAAATAAAAGCCGGCCTGCTGCGTCATAACGAAAATCTATTACTGGTGGACGGTTTTTCTTCATCCGAGGCGATCGGCCTTGGCAGCAGTGTCATGACCAAGGAACAAGAGATCGAAGTGGCAAATTTTACCATTGGGCCCAATTGCAAGGTCTTCACTGAAGATGGTATCCAGGTGCAGCCCGGCTCAAATGAGTCTGGCATGGTGGCAGTCAAAGGGAATCTACCCATCGGCTATTACAAGGATGCTGAAAAAACAGAAAAAACATTTAGGATAATCGACGGCATCCGATACTCTATCCCAGGAGACTGGGTACAGGTTCGCCTGGATGGCACACTAACCCTGCTGGGCCGAGGTAGTAACTGCATCAACACGGCAGGAGAAAAAGTGTTCCCCGAAGAGGTAGAAGAAGCCATGAAGATGCACCCTGCTGTGGATGATGCCTTGGTGGTCGGCCTTAGTGACCCCAAGTGGGGTCACGCGATTACCGCCGTCCTGCAATTAAAACCGGGAGAATCCTGCGACCTGGTTGAAATGCGAGAATCCAGCCGCAAGTATCTGGCAGCCTACAAATTACCCAAGTATATCTTTATCAAAGACAGCCTTGAGCGTGCACCAAACGGCAAGGCTGATTACAAAAGCATCAAATTATTTGCAGAAACCCAACTTGCCAAGCAGGACGCCTAAGACCTTGCGCATAATTACCCCGGAACACGGCTTATTCGCGGTTTCAAACATAATATTTGGCTGCGGCGCTGTGGGCGGTCTGCTCATCAATGGCAAAGATGAGGAAAAGCAGGACACTTTTGAACTCGCCATCAGGTCCGGCGTAAACTGGTTCGATACTGCGCCCAGCTACGGTGCCGGTGTTTCTGAGTCAGCCTTAGGCTGCCTGCTGACAACAGCAGATGCAGCAATCCAGGTTTCAACAAAGGTTTCCATTGACAGCAGAGATTCAGATTATTACGGCCAAGTGGAACGATCATTGAGTGACAGCTTAAGACGACTCAATAAGAGCCGTGTGACACTGATCCAACTGCACAATCCCATCGCCAATGACACTAACGGTCGAGTCATTGGCATCAATGAGATCATGAAACCCCACGGTGTTCTGGATGCTCTGGATAATATCAAGATGCAGGGCATGGCCAGCGAGATAGGCATTACCGGCCTGGGCGAAACTGCGGCGCTGCTAAAGGTTATCAAGAGCAATCGCCTTGCCAGCATGCAACTGGTCTATAATCTACTCAATGCCTCGGCGGCGATCAGCATGCCACCGAGTTGGCCACACTATAATTTTACCGGTCTGGTCGACACCTGTTTTGAGCATGGCGTCGCGGTATTCGGCATAAGGGCTTTCGCCGCTGGCATCTTGGCCACAACCCAGCGCCACGGCAAAGAACAGCCTTTAACCCCTTCTGATACCATTGCCAGCGAACAATTTAAGCAACAACACCTCTCTCAGGTATTATTTGGGCACAAAAAACCGGATGCTCGCCTGGCACTTCGATTTGCCTTATCGCAGCCGCGTATTCATGCTGTCATCATTGGTTTAGCGCAAACAAAGCATCTCGAAATGGCTCTTCGGGCCACCGAAGAGGGCCCTCTGGATGAACAGAGCCTGGCTCAGATTCAGACGGGCTGGCGTTCGTTTAAAGGCTAAATACCGTGCCACCGGGGCTAATACTTTATGCCGGCCGACCCCCGCTGTGAAGTCCCGCCCGTACTGGTTTTCAACCGCTAAGCCCGTGACATGTACTTGCTGGTACCGGAATTGACCTTGACTGGTTCGCCAGTTTCAATATATTCAGGAACCTGAATGACAAGGCCTGTAGTCAACGTCGCAGGCTTGGTTCGTGCGCTGGCACTGGCACCTTTTATAGCTGGCGCAGTATCCGCTATTGACATAACAATGGCCTGGGGCAGATCAATAGCCACCATCTGACCGTCTATCAGCAAGGCGGTAATATCGGCCAGTCCTTCGCTAAGGAAAGGAAGCTGCGCTTCGATGTCGGCCCGATCGAGTCCATACTGGCTATAGTCATTGATATCCATGAAGAAAAACTGATCACCATCAACATAGGAGAACTGAACGGTTATCCGTTGACAGTCCACCCAGGAAAAGCTCTCGTCACTTCTGCAGGAGACGTCTTTTTTCTGGCCCGACAACAAATTGGTAAACCTGATTTTATAAATCGTTGCAGCGCCTCGCGAGGATGGGCCCTTACTTTCTAGGGTTTTTACGACATGCGGGATTTCATCGATATCAACCACATCACCCTTCTTAATTTCGCTTGCCTTTGGCATTATATTCTCCTAACACCACAACAATTATGGCAATTTATAACCCATGTTTGAATCAAAGGATCTAATTTCTGTGGCAAATACGAAAATGCCCTTTGGTAAATTCAAAGGTCAACGGCTTTCTCGATTACCCGAAGCCTACCTCTTATGGTTTGTAGACAGGGGCTTTCCCACAGGCCGCTTAGGCGAACTGATGAGGTTTACTTTAGAAATAAAAATAAACGGCCAGGAGAGCCTCTTGTATCCGCTTGAAGAAGGTCCTTGATATCAGGACCAAAAAGGCCCAGCCCCCTTTTTATCCGGCTACAAGACATTTTCAGGAATAGTTGACTCACGGTCATCAGCCACTGAGAATAGAGCCTGATCAACAAACAGGAATATGAACATGTCAATTGGCGTCATTGCAAAACTAACCATCAAGGAAGGCTGTAACCAGGCATTTGAAGAAAAGTTCGCGCAACTGGCAGCATCAGTTCGCGCTAACGAACCCGGTAATAATTTTTATTCCCTGCACAAATCCAGGACTGACAACTTGTCCTACGTCGTATTGGAAGAATATGTTGACGAGGCAGCGCTTGCCGCACATGGTAAATCTGACTACTTCAGGACATTAGGCGCTGAGCTCGGTCCGAACATGGCTGGTGCCCCGGATGTTGAGTACTTTGACGGTATATAATCGTCTTGATAGACGATAAAACGATCAGGAACTTGCTTTAATACTTTGATACAGATTGGGCAGCGATAGATCCATTCGATAATCAATTGCTGAATGATTGTCTTCAAATTCCTCATAACTGTGATTAATTCCTAACGCCTGTAATCGTTTAACCAAGGCTCGGGCACCAAACATCAGAAAATACTGATCCCGGCTGCCGCAATCAATGTAAAGGTTATNCAACCTGCTGAGGCTGGCCTGTACCTTTTCNTCCTCGATCAGGGCCAACGGATCCCAGGCCAGCCAATTCTGCCANCGCTGCGGAATCAACNCACAGGTATCCAGGGTAACCGGTAGTCTTATGCCATAATCACTGTCGGGGTCCGGATCATAAGACGCTGCCATCGCCAACATCATCAAGATGCTCATGTCATGTCCCCGGACAGTCTTCCTGTTAACAAGTTTATCCAGATAGTCCTTGATACTGCCGCCTGATTGCTGCAGCGCCAGAACGACTCGAGGNAAATCAGTCTGATAACAGAGCTGGAAATTCATATCGCCGGAATGACAGGCCACAGCACCCCATTGTTCGCCATTNGTCATGCCCTGCATCAGGGCACCATAGCCGCCACTCGACTTTCCAAAGACAGCACGGTGAGCGGGCTCCGGTAGNATTGGAAAGCGACTAATAAGCTGAGGTAACATGTCATCGACAAGCCAGCTTGACCAGTTTCCCATCACGCTGGAATTAACGTACTGATTGCCACCCAATGAGGTAAAACAGTCTGGAAAAGCAACAATAGACGGTCCCATCAAACCTTCATCCAACAGCCGATCTATTCGTTGAGGCAAGGTTTCAGCGAAGCTTTTCCANGCCAGGTGGGAAAACCCACTACCTGTGAAGCCGGCAAGGTCAACCATCAAAGGAAAAAGGCTGTGCGAAGAAGCATCAATACCTTCGGGTAAATAAACGGCCACTTGCCGNCGNGTCGGGTCACCTAATCTGTTGTGGTCAAGATTCCTAGATTCAATTTCCAGTAACTCAATCCGGCCTCGATGTGCAGCAAACGGATGATCAGGCATGAACAGCTCCTTATCTCTCTTTCTTCAGCTTTCATAACTGGGCCTTCTGTCCGATCCAAATTAAACGAAGTGTCCAGAAGGGTCGTACATTTCTGCACATGCCACTTAATCCTTCAGGATCAACTCCGGTATACCAGACGGGGGTATCCAGATATAAGCCCTCTGCTGGAAGGTCGCAGCCCAGTCAGCGGCCTGACTTTTATCCACGCCCAGCACAAAGTAACTCTGCTGAGTCCAACCGGAAAGGGGATGTTCAGCCATAGCAATAAAATAATTTAATCTCTCTTCTTCAACTAAACTCAACAATTGCATCTGTCGATCAATACGCTCATCCTCCGATGAACCGGCAGCGACAGGGTTAATGCCAGACAAAAATACCGCTGTGTCAACAGCAAAGCTCTGCAACAGTAAACGCACCCCATCATGCCTTTCNCCTACTCTCATGATTATAGGCGGATCGTCTAAAATAACGAAGTCAGTCTCGCTATAGAATGCTGACAAGCTCAACTTTATTGTCCATGGTTCCTTTCTACCNTAGAAACGGTATATTCACTAAACTGAACCAGCATCGCTACTCATCCAGACACCTCTCGAATAACGGTTCTGCCACAAAGCTGATGCGAGTCTTTATCGAAAATCATTTTTCATTACTGCCTCTTAGTGTATCATTGTAATCAAGACCAACCGCCGACGTGCAGGTTACCACATGGGTCCATGGTTTTGATTGTACCGTCTAATATTCCAGCCGCTTCCTGGCTTTTAAGAGCGCTAAACTGAATCCATTGTGAATACGCCACTGGAATTCCAAATCAAGCTCGCCGCCACCAATCGCGCCGCATCTTTGATCGTTNTGAACATGCTTCTGACAGCGATTTTATGCGCTTTCTTAGTCTACANTGCNGTACTTAATTCTTCAGTAACCTCCCTTGTTCTGCTGCTGGGTTCAGCATCCTGTCTGGCCGTGTTTGCAATGTTTATAGCGGCTGCCACTATTAAGGTAACACTGGCCTCAAGGCCGATCCTGCTAACCAGTTTATTTATCCTGCAAACAGGAAACGTACTGAATGCCGCCAGTCATCTCTTTATTACAGAAGGTTCAAACTGGTTGAATTCTGGAGACGCCCTCATTTTAATCGGTGAACTCGGCTTNGCCGTTGTTGCCTTCCGATTTGTCCGGGCAGCCAACGAATTGACCAATCGAGACCCGCTGACAGGACTTTATAATCGGAGCCACCATATGCGGCACCTTTCTCGGCTATTGCGGGAATGCCGTGAAAAAAAACAATCTGTCGCCGTAGTTGCAATCGACCTGGATCACTTCAAACATATCAATGATGTGCATGGTCATGGTTACGGCGATACCGTTCTACAAACTGTGGCTACCACATTGAAAGAACAGGTCGCAGGCGCTGACCTCATCTCCAGGACCGGTGGTGAGGAATTTGAAATTGTTATTTCCAATACCGATGAGCCGGCAGCCAGGGCTTTTGCAGAAAAAGTTAGGGCCACCATAAACGCCATTCCTACGGATAAACTGGAATCATTATCGGCAAGCCTAGGTGTGGCCGTCAGTCATCTAAGTGAAGGAATGCCATCCTTAAGAGAACGNGCTGATGCGGCAGCCTATCAGGCNAAGAATTCAGGGCGCAATCGGGTAATCCTTGCCAACTGAAGCCGATGCAGGAAACAGCTCACTTCAGTTCATACAATCACGACTGNGCGTTGCCAAGCAGGCAGCTAAAGCAGGGCTTGGCTAAGCCTTACAGCAATATTATNCCTTGACAGGACAAGCAATGGTTTCACCCGATTTTAACGAAGGGAAACCCGCCGGCTGGAAAGTTAGAATCATTGCCCGCCTGGCGTGGCTTGAATTATTCTGTCCTGATCCATGGATCAAGTGGGGATCAAAGAAAATAAGAGACCCTTTACATACTTCAAACAATACTTCATCTGCCAGCGTTATTATGCTGGGATCCGTATAAAACCCGCCTAACTGGGAGCCATCGCTTCTACCGGGCAAACACCCTTTCTTGTGACTACCAGCAATCGCTCGAAAACAACCATTTTCAATACTAAAAGAATCAAAGCCAACCATTACATTGGGTAATAAATCAACATGATCGCTATCATGGACCCAATAGGGTGAGTCCTGGTGCCAGCCAAATCCAGATCCACCCGGGCCTTTGCAGTTAAGCTTGTCAGTCCATAGCCCTACCGACGAGCAACCCAGAATCGATTGCATAGGCTGTAATAAGCGTTGTTCTGACAGCAAAACCGCCAGATTATCAGACAAGGTGTGTACAGGCTCAACAACCCGAAGTCGACTACGGTCGGAATTGGGCTCGAATTGGAAAGTATATTCAGCAAAGTCAACAAAGCGTTTCCCGTCCAGGACATACTGTCTACCCTGCCGGGCCAATTGCAATGCCGTTTCAACAGCCTCTTCGACGCCTTCGTAAAACCCATCGACTTCGCTGTCTGAGAAAACCCCTTGCCTGACTACAAACCCTTCATGCTTATACTGGTGTTGCTCCTCCGCCGTAAAACCCAATTCTTTACTGCCTGCCGATGTCGTCATTTCCACAGAATCCATAGCTTCCGAATACCTACCTTTGAGCCGGGGGTTGCTTTTCCCTGGCATCAGCCCGGTCTTCATCAGCCCACCAGTCCAGGGCGCGAACATTACAGCGAGCAATATTTCTTAGTTCCGTGGTATCCATAAAAGTTTTTGTTTCACCGGGCTGCAAAACCGATTCTTCGCTCAGGACATAAACCAATCCTGTATCCACTACCGTGCCATGTTTATCCTTCCAAATTGTCTGGACTGTCACCATGGTAACGGGCACGTTACCCTTGTTACTGATATGACCTTCCACTCGAGTTACTGTCCCTGAACGACTACATTTGGTCATTGAAGCACTCACCCAGGTTCGAGAACTGTCCAATACCGGTGTTTTCACCTCCACCCTGTTAACTGGGTCGGATTTATCGGTTTCGAGAAAGAAATAGAGTGCAACGATCATCAATACCACCAGCCCAGCGATAATAATTGGCGGCTTCCGATCAAGCATACAAGTCTAAAGCCATCAATAAAACTTCCTTATGACCGCCTTCCGTTGATTGAGTGCCGACGACACGAAAGCCCAGTTTTTCATGGAGTGCAACTGACGCTGGGTTAGCCGGAGATCGATTTACCTCGCAGGTAAGCGCCCCGACTCCGATTGATTTTGCATAAGTCATCAGGGAACCATAGAGTTTCTGGGCAACGCCTTTCCTTCTGAACGCTGGGCTGGTAATAATCCGGTCTATATACAAAAAATTTTCGAATTCACTTACAAACCATTGATAATTAGGGCTTTTATAAGATTTCCCGGTTGTCATAGCAATAACAAACCCGGCGAGGGTCTGATCTGCAACGATCACCTTATTGAAGATTTCAGATATCTCAAGAAAGTATTGGATATCAGCCTTGTCAATCAGGTTAACGTGAGGAAGGCTGGCATTATTCAAAGCCAGCAAAGCGCTTAGATTACTATTTACTACAGGCACAATCTGCACTTACACCTCACTTACCCAGGCTCATGTCTTGCCAAAAACGAATTTCCTGTCAGACCAGAAGTCCGATAAACTAATTCATTCAGGCGTCAGACTACTTATTGAACCTCATGTGTTGCATTGATTCAATAAAAGTGTTCCAGGTAAGGGACAATAGGCACTCCCAATAGTGAAATTAATGTCATGGCAAACGCAGANTATCTGGAAAAACTGTTAGCAACCGGTAAGGACAGCAGTCTGCTGAGATTCGGCCTAGGCAGTGCTTATTTCACAGCGGGCAATAACGATAAAGCAGTTGAACATCTCCGCTACTGCATTGCCCAGGACGACAACTACACAGCCGCCTTCAAACTGCTCGGCAAAGCCCTGTATCGCCAGCAGCAATGGCATGCTGCAGCCGAGGTTTTCAAACGTGGCTTTTCCTGTGCTTCACAAAATGGCGATAAACAGGCAGAAAAGGAAATACGCGTGTTCNTCGAGAAGATCAAACGCCGGCAAACCAAGGCCTAAAACCCCGCCAAGGCCATACCAGCTATCACGCGCTGATATCCNGACTTTTTCGCCGGATTAAACCGGCATACATAGTNAGTAGCTTCTGGTCGACCTGCCAGCCCGAGAGAGTTTCAGTTAATTNCCCGGCATGCTCTGCAGTGACTTTTTCCAGTNCAGTCAGGAAACTGTCCAGCAAGGAAATATTGGCTAGCAGATCTGCCTGCATAATATCTTCTGCGTAAGTATTGGCCAGCATCAATCCATCCGATACCCCCANCCGGTACAGTAAACCGGTAAAAGCCAATAGGATCGCACCCGCTTCGTACAAGGGAAACAATTTCATGGGCGGCATCACGAGGACATCGCGATCAGCAATGACTACACCATCAAAGACAGCGACTCCCTTGTGCAACTCCGTTAAAAATTCATCCTGTTCAGGAATATCGATCAGTAATCCGGGACGATCTCGGTCAACCTTAACATACACAGCGGAATGGCCTCTGCCGACCTTTACGATCAACTCATCAACCACTGAAGCAGCAGCGACCCANGTCTTAGCACCCTGTAANGTAACCCGGCCTGATGCCGACTCTGNAAAACTGACTGCTGGCCTACCTTGCCCTCCTTCACTCACACAAAAAGCTGACCACCGGTTGCCCTGCAGCGAGAATGCCCGCCGCATGGCAACCTGGTAACCTGCNGCAAATACCCATGCCAGGCGATCAGAGAGCATGCCACCGGCAAACGTCAATGTCGCCATATCCATAGGTCTGCCAAGATTTGATTGCCACAAATCGTAGTAACTACGCTCGTCTGGGCTAGCTCCAGTTATAGGGATTGCATTTATCAAATCCATATCTAAACAGCTCTTCTGTTGCCGAAGCATCTTTTTCCCCGCAAGAAGTCTTTTCACTAACTGCATAGGTTAGCGGTTATATTATTATCGGCAAACCAACCTGGNCTGCTGNGTGTANACCTTGTNAACCCGCTNACCCAGCGCCTGCTATCACTAGCCTGACTTACCCAANCGGTANTGNAACCGNCGACCGCCGCCTGNGAACAAGGTGGTTAAGNCTTTAGAGAATTTACTCTGCCTTAACCGAGANAGCTTNTTCACCAGCAGACCGCCACAAGCCTGCAATACTCTNGANCACTGGTGCAGCCTTACCCGCATTTTCAATTCAAGGNCCTTAAAGCGGTGGCTGCTATCAATCCAGGCCTGCAGTCCAGAGGATACCCTGGCGAAACAGACTATAGCCAGGAAAAGGAACACAACGCCTGGTAGTATGGGCACTATCAGACCCAACAGGCCTAATAGTAGTAATATGAATCCTGCAATCGCATAGAATAACTTAGCTAGCATACCCTTTGATCTCTCCTGAATTATGGNCTCAATTTTTACGAAAAAAATTAAGTTACCTAATGAATATCAGAAGATAGTGCATATCCCATGCCAGAACCCAACTGCCTGTTTTCAGCCTCCTGGAGCGTAANCGCGATACGGACTCGGTCATAAATACCAGATCTTAGCCATATTAACCATCTAGTGATGCAAATGTCTTTCCTTCGGCTACCAGCNGCGATAGCAAAGCGGCAGGTTTCCAGATATCNGCCCCNGTNTCATCAAAAAAACGCTTAATATCGGCAAGCACTTTGTCCAGTCCCTGACTATCTGCAAACCACATGGGGCCACCGACGTGAGTCGGGAAACCGTAACCATTCACATAGACGGTATCAATGTCTCCAGCACGCAGCGCATGGCCCTCTTCCAACAGTTTCGCTCCGATATTGATCAGCGGATAAATGCAACGTTTTAGAATTTCCTCATCGCTGAAGGATTTCCTCTGATAACCAAGTTCTTCNGAAACCCTGGCAATAACCTCATCGGCAGTAGAGTCAGCGATGGGCACCCGGCTACCCTGTTCATAACGATAATAACCAAGACCATTTTTCTGTCCATAACGGCCCAATTCACACAATTCATCTGGAATACGACTGGTTACCTCATTGGATCCGCCTCGCATTTTCCTGGCCCGCCAACCCAGATCAAGCCCTACCATATCTGCCATTGCAAACGGCCCCATTGCCAGGCCAAATTCATAAATAACCTTGTCAATCTGTGCTGGAGNGGCACCTTCGAGGATCATNAGGTTAGCCTGATGACTGTATCCCCCGATCATGCGATTACCAATAAAGCCTGGACAATTACCGGCCATGACACTGACTTTGCCCAATCGTTTACCCAGAGCCATAGCGGTTCCAAGGGCTGCCGGGGAAGACTTTTCGCCCTTAACCACCTCCAGCAATTTCATCACATTGGCTGGGCTGAAAAAGTGCATCCCGCAGACAAATTCCGGTCGAGAGGTACTGGCTGCTATAGCATCCACATCCAGGCCGGAAGTATTGGTGGCAAGTAAAGCGCCCGGTTTCATGATTGTATCGAGTCGAGCAAAAATTTCTTTTTTCAAATCCAGATTTTCGTATACCGCTTCAATCACAACATCAGCATCACCCAGTTCATCGAGCCTTTCCGCAGGTTGAATCAGCGCCATGCGCTTATCCATTTCCTGTTGCGATAATCGACCTTTAGAAACCGTTCGGGCATAATTCCCAGCAATGACTTTTAGGCCCCGCTTAAGGCCTTCGCTATCATTGTCATGAAGCAACACAGCGATACCGGCGTTAGCAAAACACATAGCGATGCCACCTCCCATGGTACCCG
>NZUN01000145.1 GCA_002697205.1 Gammaproteobacteria bacterium | reverse complement strand
TAAATACCAGCACCAGTACCGCCAGCGCATACCAGCGATACCAGGGTGCGGTGGTGATTCCAGGTTGGTCTGAACTAGTATTAGGGGTCATGGGCTCTTCGTAAATTCAACGGACAGCTTACATTCTCACATGAATGACAAAGTATTGCAGAATGCCAGTTAAAATGATGTTGAAGCTAATGGTGTTCGATTTTGGTCTTGCCGGATCGAGACGGCACTCGGTCGTAACACACAGGCCGTCAGGGCACGCATTGACGTGCATAGAGTTCTAATTTTCTAACGAAACATCGCTAACAAGTGGTGCTGGGGTCTATTTGATTTTATCTATGCAGCGTAGCACCTCAGCCTGATAAGCTTTGCCTCGCTCGTTAACGATATCCAGAACATTGAGCGAAGTCGGAACGTAGCCAAACCCAATGTTGTATTGAGGGTGCCATTGAAAGATGGAACCGCCTAGCCCCATCCAACCATAAAAGCCTTCCCTGCCGGTATTGAAGGCTCTTTCAAATTGCGTGCTGGGCTCAGATGGCTTCGAAAAATTCGCCACACCACCTTGAGTAAAGGTTGTGTTGCTGAGCCCCATAGCGACTGTAACCGGTCTGTCATGCATCGATTTCCAGGCTGACTCACTCAGATACTCGGTCCCAGCCCATTTGCCGCCGGCAGCCATCATGGCAGCGAGTTTAGCCAGGCCTCTTGCGCTGCAGTGGGCGTTAGCGGAGGGGGTTTCACCCATTCTGAAGGTGGCATCGTTAAAAAAAGTTAGCCTGCTCATACCCTTAAGGGGGGTGGGAGCCCCGGCCGTTGTTTGGTTACGAAGCATTGGCATCAGGCGGATTATTCTACCGAGGATTTGGAAGATATTGTGTTCCATTCTCCTCAGAAATTTCGGTTTCAGACTTTCTTTAAACTGGAAGCCTGTACCAAGGGGCGTTACGTCAGAAATGCGATCTAATTCTGCCTCCCGGACACCGATGATGACATCTGCCAGCAGCGGTTCGCTGATATCCTCACGAAGGAATTCCCCGATGGTTCGACCCGCTGGATCTACTCGGCGAAAAATCTCGTTGACAATCCAGCCCCTGGTGATGGCGTGGTATTCTCGCCTGCTGCCTGCTGCCTTGCGGAACGTCTGGGACTGGCCTTCAATAATCCGGCCGATCCTGTTTTCCTTGAGTTTGTCGGCAAGCAGATCCTGTGGGTCCAGGGTTGTTTGAAAGACGGCGAGACCCGCTTCGTGACGCATGAGTTCGGCCACTGTCAGGGTTTGTTTGCCAGCGGAGCCAAACTCGGGCCAATAGTGGCTTACCCTGGCGTCATATTTCAATAAACCCTTGTCAACCAGTGATGCCATGGCAATGGCTTCAAGGCTCTTGCCGCTGCTGAAGACATTTACCAGTGAGTCTGCAGAAAAGTCGCTGTCAGCGATTGTCGAAGCCCAAAGGTCTACGACCTTTTCGCCGTTGTAGTAAACGCAGAGCTGGGTGCTTTTTTCGGCCAGTGTTCGCATGTTGTGTTCATATAATCGTTGTACTGACTCAAACCCCGGCGCTACCCCGCCTTCAATGCGCAACTGCTCGAGCGTGCTCCCTTGCATCTTTCTCCTCCGCTGGTTTGCTGGATAGTCTACGTAACTGCAAACCGGCTTGATAGTTGAAAGGTCAGCAGCTTTCATGAGCCGACTGGGTCCACCTTTTCTTCGGAGTGGTGATATGCCCCGGGGGGTTATCAGCCAACCGTAAACAGGCGTGAATTGAATTCGTTGTTCTTCGCAGTCTGGATAAGTTTACAACTGCCAGATCACAAAATGACAGGTCTTCGCTTCCTCTCAGCCGCCGCGCCCATCTTGCTAACTTGGCCAGGAAATGCTTAATTGCCCCTTTAGATAATCTGGAGATTCAATCATGAGTGTGGATGGGAAAGTTGCCATTATTACTGGCGCAGGGGGTGGGTTAGGCAAAGAACATGCATTGCTGTTAGCCGAACATGGTGCGCGCATCGTAGTGAACGATTTGGGCGGTGCTGTGGATGGTACCGGGCACAGTGATGCCGCTGACTCGGTGGTAGAGGAGATCAGGGCTGCCGGGGGCGAGGCTGTTGCCAATAAAGCTTCTGTGTCGGACCGTGAAGGCGCCAGGAGTATAGTTGAAACGGCTGTGAGGGAATATGGCACGGTCGATATCGTCGTTAACAATGCCGGGATATTGCGGGACAAGTCTTTCAAGAAGATGACTCTTGATGAGTGGGACCTGGTGATCAATGTTCATCTGAATGGGTCTGCTTATGTCACCTGGCATGCCTGGCCAATTATGTATGAGAAGAATTTTGGCAGAGTGATATTTACCTCATCTGTGTCCGGTATTCTAGGCAGTTTCGGTCAGTCAAATTATGGCGCAGCAAAAATGGGTATGGTTGGCCTGATGAATAATCTCTCTAGAGAGGGTGCCTCCCATAACATTCATGTGAATTGTCTATCACCGGGTGCCGCTACAAGGATGACCGCCAGCGTTCCGGGTAGTGATATTGATGCTGACAACCCGGAAGCCTCCAATCACGCCAAACTGGTGAGTCCAGCGGTGTTATATATGGCGTCAGAGGACGCCCCCAATGGCCGAATAATCCAGGCAGCAGGGGGCAGGTTCGCGTCAGACATGGTCTATGCCAACAGGGGCGTTGATTTAGGCACTGGCTTTGATTACCAGGATTTTGTCGAAAGTGCAGATGATATTCTAGAAAATGATTCAGCTCAGCCGAAAACCCAATTCTGGCGATCTGTTAGCTGAAGCGACATAGGCTGCCTGGGCATGATCTGGGTTTGCTCAGACACTTAAAGTGTGCCGGTCGCCGAACTCGGAAATGACGGTTTTCGGTTTTTGATTACGAGCCCGTTAGCCTTTGGTCAGCCGTATGGGCCTGCAAACATTGTCTTCGATACCAGGTCTTGTTCAAGTCTCGCTGTGCTTGTTGGCTGATATAAGCAAGTCTTAATTTGCGGCCAGGGGAATGGAATCACGTTATAGCCATGCCATTGCTGAGACCCGTAGCAAGGAGTAGTCTCTAATCTGGCGTTTTTTTAATTCCGGAGGATAACCGTGAGCGATCCAGTCAGATACATTGACCGAACTCGAGACTACTACCTTTCCCAGGGCTATAAAAAACCTTATCAGTGGGCTCACTTTGAGGATATCCCTTTCAGTCGGCTCAGCAAGCCGCTTTCTGAGTGTCGCGTTGCGTTGGTGTCGACCAGTGATGTTGCTGTAAGCAATGCTAATGGTGAAGGGCGCGATAAGAGCGATGAATTACTGGTGGGTAATGCTTACAGCATACCCACTAATACGCCGGTAGAAAGATTATTCAGCCGCCAGGAACATTTTGATCAGCACGCGACCCACCTCGATGACGTGAATTCGTATTTCCCTGTGACCCGTCTGCAGGAGAAGGTTCAACAGGGACGAATCAATAGTATGGCACCACGTTGCCATGGTGTTTACACGGCCTATAGCCAGACGAAAACACTGGAATCGGATGCTCCGGAAGTGCTGAAAAGGTGCCGAGAGGACGAAGTGGATATTGCTGTTCTCACACCCGTGTGACCCGTTTGTCACCAGACCGTGAGTCTGGTAGCCCGTTACCTAGAGGATAATGGCATCCCTACAGTGATGATCGCGACCGCGCGCGATATTGTTGAATATTGCGGCGTACCGAGGCTGGTATTTGTCGATTTTCCTCTGGGCAACCCTTGTGGCGTGCCCTTCGATAAGGCTATGCAGTCGAGTATCCTGGATATAGCGCTGGGATTGCTGGAATCAGCCGACGAGCCAGGCAAGACCGTGGTCGCGCCCTATAGCTGGCCTCAGGGAGAAAACTGGAAAGAAACGATTTTCACGCAGGAGCAGCCCTTCCTTGAAGGAGAAGCCTATGACAACTGGATGGCTGCTAAAGAACGGTATCGCAAACTGAAATCGAGCGGAAGCTGATTCATGCAAGCAAAGATAATTGTTTATACCACACCCTTGTGTGCACCGTGTGAGGTACTTAAGCGCATCTTGGCGACAGAAGGGCTGGCTTTTGAGGTTCGGGACCTGATGGTGGATGAAGCAGGCGCTAAATTGATGCAGGAGCAGGGCATCCGTAGTGCGCCTGCGCTAAGTATTAATGGCGAGATCTACGGTGGAGATGATCTGAGCCCGGACCGCTTAGTGGTGCTGCTGGATTTGTGAGCAGGATTTTTATATTACGGTGGAAGCCCTCTATTTTTGTTTTGGGTTACTGATGGGCATAGGCAGATCATGCTATTTATGCCGCTCATATTAATTGCAAAGAAGATCTCGCGATGTTTCTGCGGCCAGGTGTAGGTCAGGTTTTGTCCTGTCTGATCCTGCTTGTTGGTTCAAACAGTCACCACTAATCGTTTTGACCCGGTTCAAGCCTGAGCAGCAGCCAGGCCCCGGCGATGATGGTAAAAACAGGTAAAAATGGCACGAACGGATAGTAAGGCAGGTAGAGTTCAGGGAAGGACAAAAGCGGGTTATCAAGTAGAAAAGCGTGCGCCGGCGTGCTCCAGCTGGAGCCAGAACTGGCCGCTATAAATCCGCTGATGATGACCGCGTAGCCGATAAACGATGTTGGTTTAATCAGACTAGGATTATTAGTAGATTTGCGTTGTTGCTTCTGGAACCAGGCAGCGATGCGCAGGCACAGGGCCGACAGGCCTAGCCAATAATAGAGGTAATCAATTATCTGCACATCGCTGTAATAGTATAATTCATACCAGTAGACACTCCACGCGTATGCCCATAGGAAATAGATTCCTGTTTTGTGCAGCGCTTTCCAGTTTTTGCGGCTTAGTTGGCGTCGCCCAAATTTAAAGGATGTTAATGTCATAACAATTAAAAAGCCGTAGCCTAAGACGCCCTCTATGACATCGCGTAATACATAAACATTGTCCATGTAATGTGTGGTATGGATGTTAACCAGCCACAAGATGAATATCAGTTGCCATGCCATTGCTGCAGCAAAGCTCAGCCCGAAAATAACCCGATTGCGCAATAGCCATTGGCTCAATGGACCTGGGTAAAGGGTGTGCACAGAAGAGGCGGCAAAGGCCAGATACAAAAAGGGTACCGCGCAGCGTACCGAAAATTGAATCATCGCAGAAACGCCTGCTGCAGTGTCCATATTATTACCACTCAGGGCAATGACTATACCTGCTGATACCGGCAGGCAGATAAGCAGCCACAGTGACCAGCTGTTAAAGGTCTTTTTGTTTAGCAGGGCTATTAGAGTGTTAGAGCGGGGATTGTTTATGACGGACTCCGATGCAATGGGTATCAGTTTGGGTAACGATCAAAGACAGTATCGCTGTAAGGATGATGGTTTTTATTCTTCACTAAAGAACACTCTGTCGTATTTGGCCGGGTTATCGCTGTCAATATCCTCGTCCAGTTCTCGCGCGTACTTGTGACCCGAGTACACGGCCGCTGCAATGATTGCTGGCGCGTCGGCATCTCCTATTCGTTTCACCGATAGAGGAGCACCTTCTAGTTTTTGCGCTATGGCTCCCAGTAGCTCATGGTAAAGGTTGTCCTGTGGCTGGCGACAGGTAACCAGAACAAGGTTATCGGAGGGCAGAGTCTGCTCGGTTTCGGTATAAACGCAGCTTATGACCGCCTGGTTGCCATCAAAGCTATCGAGGCCTTGATTCAGGACGATATTTACGCCGATTTCGGCTAATCGCTGGTGAATGCGCTCTTGTTCTTCCGTATAGATGCTCCAGTTTGACACTCTGACAGCAGGCGTGACATAGGTGACATCCAGACCCTGCATAGACAGTTTTTCGGCGATTAGGCCAGCCAGGTAAAACCGATCCTCATCATATACGATGGTCGGACCGACGGGTATTCTTCCGGCCATGATGTCGTCGGGTGTATAGGTTCTTTCAGGGGGTGGCTGAGGATCCAGGGTGTTTAGGTTATGGCTGCCATAGCCGTCGCGACGCCATTTTGAGCCGGTCGCGATGGCGACGTGATCGGCGCCTACTTCGAGGATATCTTGCAGCGAAAGCCTGCTTTCACGAAAGATCTCCACGTCAGGCATGTTACCCAGTCGGGCCGTTCGATAATCCCGCACACGTGCCCATTCGGCCAACCCTGGCAACTGGCTTTCCAGTGTAATCCGGCCACCCAGTTCACGGGTGGCCTCGGCTAACATGACCGGGTAGCCACGCTGGCCAAGCGCCAGCGTAGCCTCCAGGCCAGCCGGTCCGGCACCGACAACAAGCACGTTCGAGTCCGAGCCCTTTACCTGGATCTTCTCAGGGTGCCAGCCGCGACGCCACTCTTCGCCCATGGTGGGGTTTTGGGTACAGCGCAGTGGGTAATGCTTGCTGTCACCTGTGAAGCAGATATTGCAGCCGATGCATTCCCGGATGTCCTCAGGCCGTCCTTGTTCTATCTTGTTAGGTAAAAACGGATCGGCGATAGAGGGCCTTGCTGCGCCAATAAAATCAATAATGCCGCGTTTCACTTGGCTTACCATGGTGTCCGGAGATGTGAACCGTCCGACCGATACCACGGGTTTGGAAGTTTTTGATTTAACTTTAGCCAGGTATGCTTCCAGGGCACCCTCTTGGGTGAAGCGTGACGTACCCATTTCCCAGGAGTAATCCCCTATATTGATATCCCAGAGATCAGGCAGTTCAGCGAGAGCCTCAAAAATCTCCATTCGATCGGCATGAACAGGCGTACCGTCCGGTCCGCCGCCGTCATCTACACTGTAGCGCACAGCAATGGCGCAGGAATCACCTACCGCTTCCTGAGTTTCTTCAATTAATTCTCGAACAATGCGCATTCGATTTTCCTGGCTTCCACCGTACTCATCGGTTCGGGTGTTAACCGACGGATTAAGGAAATTGTCCAACAGGTAATGGTGGGTGGCATAGACATAGATAATGTCGAAACCGGCCTCTTTAGCGCGAAGGGCCGCGTTGCGATGCCAGCGGCGAAGCGCTTTGATATCAGATTTGTCCATTGCCCGGGACTGATATGGCTCACCATTCCAGTTCGGCATTGACACGACATCCAGTGGCACTTCGCGACTCAGATAGTTGGCTGATTCCACCCCGCTGACCCACAGTTCGACCCCCGCCAGGGCCCCATGTTCATGACATTTGTCGGTCATTAGGCGGTGTGACCTGACGTCGCCGCTGTCCCAGAGAGAATGACTGGGGGTGGGTATGTCGTCAGAGGAAGGGTGGATAGAGCAATATTCAGTGCAGATGACGCCCCAGCCGCCTTCTGCCTTGATGCCGCGAACAGCGGCAGCCATACGGGGTCGTAACCAGCCCATCCCGGTACAATGGGGCACTTGATAAAAACGGTTCTTGGCAGTGACGGGTCCGATCTTGACAGGCTCAAATAGGACGTCATAGCGCGGATCGCGAGTGGGCATTATTACTCCATTAACTGAAAAGTTAATGATACCGTAAAGCGTGGTAAAGCCAAGTTGTGCCAGCTACGCGATTTATTTCGGATTGAAAGACGGTTTTTGATGCCTGAGTTTTAACAGGGGTTGATCGGGGAACTCAAGTGATTGGTTAGGATAGGAGAAGGTTTCGATTTAGGTGGATGTTCTCGCATTCTGCCGTTTACTGCGTTTTTTGCTTTTTTGAATCGGGCCCAGCGATGCTTCAATCGTTTCGACATCGGGCGAATCTCCCGGTGTATAACTATGCAGTGCTGCTGCAATTGTCTTGAGTCGTGCTGGTGTTGTACCGCAGCAGCCGCCGATGATTCGCGCGCCGCAATCGCGTGCCAGACGGGCGTAGCGCCACATGGTTTCATCGTCACCGCTATAAACGATGTTGCCATCAATTGATTGCGGAATGCCGCAATTACCTTTGGCAATAATGATGTCATCCTGAGCAGCACATCGACTGAATCTGGAGATTGTGTCCACCAGCGTGGAGGGTCCAGCACCACAGTTTGCACCATAGGCAATCAGTGGCGGTAAGGTGGAACGCATGAATTCGCTGGCCTGTTCTGGGGTCTTGCCCATCATAGTACTTCCAGCCGTATCGAATGTCATAGTCGAAGCCACGGGTAGGCCGGTATTGGCAGCCGCCGTGACCGCGGCCAGTAATTCATCAAAGGCGAAGATGGTCTCGATCCAGAGCACATCAACTCCTCCTTCGGCTAGAGCGTTGGCCTGCTCGGTGAAAGCTTTGACGGCAGATTCGTAGTTCATGGTGCCGTGGGGCTCCATGAGTTCTCCGGTTGGACCCATTGATCCAGCTACTATGACCGGGTGCCCTGCCGACTGGCTCGCTGAGCGGGCCAGTCTTGCTGCGGCTACATTGATATCAGTGGTCAGATGTTCGGCGTGATCAAGGCTCAGTCGAAACTGGTTTGAACTGAAAGTATTGGTCAGAATAATATCTGCACCCGCTTTTAAAAAGGCTTTGTGCAGATCCGTTACTTTTTCGGGCGAATGCAGGTTCCAAAGATCTGCAGCTTGCCCGGGCGGTAGTCCCATGGCCATCATGTTGGTGCCGGTGGCACCATCAGCGAGAAGATAATCGCGTTCATTGAGGAGGTCTGTCAGAGGGTTGGACATATTGGTTTTCAGCAGTAATTAATGGAGCGGCTTTCATCAGGTTCTTGTTTTAGTTTTAAGGACACTCGGCGCTTGTTAGAGAATCCATGCCATCAAAGTGGATCAGGTTGAGAATACTCCGGTATTTTTGAGTCATTTTCAACCGTCATGATCTTGTCCAGCCGTAANGCTTGGGNCATTTGATTAAGCATCTGGNAAGCGACGGGTCAGTGCACACGAGCATGCTNTTTCAGAAAGAATTCTAAGAGACNGTTGCTGATAGCTNCTCAGGAGTATGAAACTGAACCANNTCAGGCGTGGTAAGTGATTTNACAAAAGGNGAAAAATATAAAAGGGGTGGTGGNTGCCGTACAGCCGAACTGAGGNTGGTTTNCTGCAACAGGAGTTTAGATCTTAGCCTTGATAAGTTAGGCTCTGANCAAGCAAAACGCTGANAACTAAACAACCCTTCGAAATAGAGATAAGAGGATAGGNTACATGGGTGGCAGGCGNGGTCGTATCAGGGGCAANAGAAGGAAGGTTGGTGCTGTTACACAACTGNCTTATGAAGGTGTAACTAATTCNTATCCTGCTGTAGAGATTCTAAANCCAGNTCAGGTTGAGCAAATTGTTGATGGCGCGTTAAAGATACTTGCNACCAAAGGAATGCGATTTCTGCACGAGGAAAGTCGCCGCCGGCTGATTGCCGCTGGAGGGAAAGCNGACNAAGCGCAGCAGACCATACGTTTTGATCGTGAAATGGTGCTNGAGTACCTTTCTTATGCNCCTGCATCATTCACNCTGCGGGCGAGAAATCCCCGTCGTGATCTGATCATTGGTGACAATAATATCATTTTTACCTCCGTCGGCGGTCCNGCATTCTGCAGTGATCTNGATAAAGGTCGGCGTCCAGGAACCTATGCAGAATTATGTGACTATCTGCGACTTGTCCAGAGTATNAATGTGATTCATCAGGAAGGTGGNGGTGCATTTGAGGCCATGGATCTACCGCCTCTTTCACGCCATCTTGATCTATACCTGGCGCAGTTCACTTTATTGGATAAGAACGTTCAGGCATACGCTCTGGGTCGGGACCGGACNATCGACTGCCTTGAAATGACCTGTATGGCATTGGCTACGGACCNGGCTGAACTCAAGCGCAAGCCTGCCGTTCTCGGTATTATTAATACCAATTCNCCCATGCAACTGGATGTTCCCATGTCAGAGGCTATAATCGAGCTTGCCAGCGCGGGTCAGGTAAGTTGTGTGACNCCGTTTACGCTTGCTGGCTCCATGAGCCCNGTCAGCCTGGCTGGAACACTGGTGCAGCAGACAGCNGAGGTTCTTGCAGCGGTTACACTCGTACAATGCGTGCGACCTGGNGCGCCGGNNATATATGGATCGTTTGCATCCAATGTTGATATGAAGAGTGGCTCTCCNGCTCTGGGAACGCCGGAATATACGAAGATGACGCTCGCCAGCAGCCAGATAGCCCGATATCTTGGNTTACCGAGCCGCTCCAGTAATACAACCTCATCGAATTGTGTCGATGCNCAGTCAGCNTATGAAAGTGAAATGTCGCTATGGGGTTCNGTGATGGGTCATGTCAACCTTGTTAATCATGCTGCCGGGTGGCTCGANGGAGGTTTGACCGCCTCATTTGAAAAACTTATTCTGGATGCGGAAATGTTGCAGATGATGACGCAGACGCTTGAGCCCATAGAAGTAAACGAAGATGAGTTGGCGCTGGCAACGATTGCAGAAGTACAACCCGGGGGCCATCACTTNGCTACTGAGCATACCCTGGCTCGTTACCAAACCGCTTTTTATCCTACNTTGCTTTCTACCCGAGAAAACTTCGAGAGCTGGGAAGAACAGGGTGCACAGGATACGGCAANCAGAGCCAATACCATNTGGAAGNAACTGCTCGAAGAATATGAACAACCGGAAATGAATGAATCAATCTTGACTGCTTTGAACGAGTATGTGGATGTGCGTAAAAAAGAGATAGCGCAAAANTGAATCAAAGTCACAGGACAAACAAATGCGACCATTATTACAGACCNTGAACGACACTATGATCAGCCGCATTCTGGATGAAGCAAAACGCCTGATGGCNGAGGTTGGTATCGAAATACGTGGCAANGNGCTAAGGCAGCGGTTGCTTGATCATGGCCTGCTGGCGGATCCGGTCAGCCAGCGCATACTCTTTCCTGAGCATGTTGTGGACAGGGCTATNNCAGANGCCCCTAAGTCATTTTCACTTTTCAATCGGGATGGTGACTTCTATACCGANATTGGTGGTAATAATGTGCATTANGTGCCCGGTTCCAGTGGATTAAAGATTCTTGACCACAGGAATGGGCAGGTCAGGNTGGCGGACTCAAACGACTTCATTGAGTATGCCCGGCTCTGTGATGGTCTNGAGCATATTGCTTACCTGGCNACGGCATTCTCAACTAATCATGATATTGAGTCCCAGGTNTCAGATGCATGGCGACTCTACATGACGCTGATTTCATCAAAAAANCCGGTCGTGTCNGGCGCATTCAGTGAACATGGCGTACCGGTCATGGCAGAAATGCTACAGATGTTCCGTAACGATCGACAAGACTTGATTGACCGNCCTATGGCNATTTTCACTATCACTGCGACCGGTAATTTCCGTTATGGAGAAGATTCCTGNCAGAATTTACTGGATTGTGTNGAAGCGGGTATTCCGGTCGAGATCGTACCGGTAACCNTGATGGGACTTATTGCGCCGGTCACGATGGTTGGCGCGCTGGTGTTTCATTGTATTGATGTGCTNTCTGGCTTGACCATGGCACAGATTNTCAGGCCTGGTGCACCGGTTCTGTTTGGNGGAGCACCTGCCACTTTTCANATGAAGGCTGCCAGTTCTCCCATGGCGGCCATTGAGGCGCAGCACCTCAATGTGGCTTATGTTGCAATTGCCAAGTCTCTGAATCTGCCAACTCAGGCATACATGGCCCTGAGCGACAGTAAATTACTCGATGCGCAGGCNGGTGGGGAGAGCTTCAGCAGTGCCCTGCTGGCTGCGATTGCAGGTATAAATTCCGTTTCAGGCCCGGGGATGCTGGATTTCGTACTCACCTTCAGCTTAGCTAAACTTGTATTTGATAACGAGATATGTGGGCAGTCGCTTCATTTCGTTCGGGAAATTAAAGTGCAGGGTGATCTNCCCACCGATGAGTTGGTTAAAGAATTGATTCAAGACGATCACCTGATTACTTCGCCCCATACCCTTGAGCACTGGCCTAATGAGCTTTACCTNACTGATCCGGTTTTTGACCGATTAAACCGTGAAAGTTGGNAAGAGGCGGGATCGGAAGAACTGCAGCAGCGGGCTAATAGGCAGGTCGAGCAAAGGCTGCGTNACTATACGCCTTTCGAAACGGACCCTCATATCGATGCCGCAATGCGGGCTTTAATTGTTTCGGGGCTGAAAAGCCAGACTGCATTACCCGAGTTGCTTCCGACCGCTGAACCTCCGTTGCCGAAAGCACAGCCAGGTCATCGCGGCCGAGCTGGCAGGCGGCGTAGAATTAAGTAAGTTCGCCCCTGCCTTCATCTTATTGGGCCGAATTTGCCTACAGCAGTTCACCTGGAAAGGACAGGGGTGGATCACTGCCGCTATGGCGACCCTGGAACTCAAAGCCAGGAGAAGGTAAATTCAGCGTCCTGTATAGTGGGCGGGATGCAGGTATCCGCATGCACAAAGAAGCCGTCACTTTTCCTGGGCTCAAATAACGTCTGCATGAGGATGCTTCTTTTTTGGATGCCACAGAGAAAAGCAGCCCTGTTTTTGAGGTCTTGAATCTTTGACCTGTCTTGGCTTACCAGGGGGGTATTAAGCTGTGTTGTCTGTTCTTGATATTGCAATTGTTTTTTTATATGCAATTAGCTTGTTCGCACTAGCGCAATGGGTTTCTCAGGAAGAATCGGGGTATCAGAAGAACGCCCAGGATTATTTCCTTGCAGGTAAATCGTTACCCTGGTGGGCTATTGGTGCTTCGCTGATCGCAGCTAATATTTCGGCCGAGCAGATTATTGGCATGTCTGGTTCGGGTTACGCCATTGGTTTAGCGATTGCCTCGTACGAGTGGATGGCTGCCATTACGCTAATTCTGGTGGGTAAATTTCTGTTACCCATTTTCTTGAAGCGAGGCATTTACACCATGCCGCAGTTTCTGGAACAGCGATACGATCATAAGGTTCGTATGGTCATGGCATGTTTCTGGCTTGGCGTCTATATTTTTGTGAATCTCACATCCGTATTGTGGTTGGGTGCGCTGGCAATGAATACAGTCGTTGGGCTTGATATTGTGCTGAGTATGGTGTTGCTGGGCGGGTTCGCTGTGAGCTACTCACTTTACGGTGGGCTCAAGGCAGTCGCCTTTACAGATATAATACAGGTCCTGGTGCTGGTGCTGGGTGGTTTGATGATCGCCTGGGTTTTGCTCGATACGGTTGCCGCTGGTGAAGGTATCTTAAAAGGTTTTCAGTTACTGACTGACCGTGCACCTGAGAAGTTTGATTTGATTCTAAGTCCGGACAACCCGCACTATATGAGCCTGCCTGGGTTGTCAGTGTTGTTGGGTGGTATGTGGATTATGAACATCTCATACTGGGGATTTAATCAGTATATTATTCAGCGTGCGCTGGCCGCCCGAAATCTCAAGGAAGCACAGAAGGGTATTGCCTTCGCCGCCTTTCTTAAATTACTGATGCCGGTAATCGTGGTGCTTCCAGGGATTGCGATCTTCGTACTATCGCCGACCTTGACGGTGCCAGACCAGGCTTATCCTGAAGCCATGATGCTGTTACCGTCGGGAATCAAGGGCTTGGTTTTTGCCGCGTTGTTGGCTGCTATCGTATCGTCGCTGGCCTCGATGACCAATAGTATCGCAACGATTTTCACCCTGGATATTTATCCCAGCTTCAGCACTGGAAGTGATATCAGCAGTAACAGGGTTAAGGTTGGCCGGATGGTGACCATTCTGGCTATGCTGATGGCCATGGTCTGCGCTAAACCCCTGCTAGGTAATTTTGATCAGGCATTTCAGTATATTCAGGAATTTACGGGTTTCTTTACGCCCGGTATTGTTGTGATTTTCCTGCTGGGAATGTTCTGGAAGAAAACGACCTCCCTGGGTGCTCTTGCTGCGGCAATCGCTTCTGCTCTATTGTCTTTTGCTTTCAAGATGCTCTGGCCGGCGCTGCCGTTTATTGATCGGGTTGGGATTGTCTTCTTGTTATGTATTGCCATAGCGTTAATCATTTCAGTCATGGCTGGCAATCGCGATCAAACAGGTTCGGTACCACTCCGGGACATCGAATTCGCCACAAGCGGCGGTTTTAATCTGGCCGCTGCCCTGGTGGCACTGATTCTGGTAGCGCTGTATGCGACCTGGTGGTAGTAGGCGCATCAGGGCTTAACCCTGACTGTATTCCTGTTTATGCTTGCTTACATTAAGCTTACATTAATATGAAAAACGGTCCTGCCATGCCTAATTTATTTGCTCTAGTTTTATCTACCCTGATCTTCCTGTTTGCTCAACCAGGGATTGCTGAACAGCGGTACGCAAACTTTGAATCGGCCTATACCCCGGCGGAAATTCAAAGGCGGCAGAGGCTGGTGCCGGCTGACGATATCTGGTGGACGGTGACTGGTAAGCAGATGGGTTGGATGCACAAAAATGTGCATCAGTTGTTTCCCACTGTAAATGTCTATCGAGATGGTCCTGTTAGTAAGCTGGCAGTCGAACCGAATGCGTCGATTGGGGATTATGAAATCAGCACTGCCAGTGGTGCGATGTCTTTTTCTGATTTTCTGGGAAGTAGACACACCACAGCAATGGGCGTGGTTATACTGCATCGTGGTCAGATCGTCTATCAACACTATCCGCGCATGCAGCCCTACGAGAAACCGATTTACTGGTCGGTTGCCAAGGTGCTGCCGGCGACGCTGATAAGGATCTATGAGGAACGGGGTCTGGTTGATGTTAGTCGGCCGATTCAATCTTACCTGCCGGAACTTGCTGGTTCTGATATCGCTAAAATCAGCATACGCAATATACTTGATATGGCAACGGGGCTTGACTGCCAGGATGAATACGAAAATCGGCAATCCTGCTATTACCAGTACTCTATAGCCATCGGTGATGGCTTCAGGGAAGCGCCTGCGCCGGATAATCCCTATGACTTTCTGAAAACGTTGCGTGTATCTAAGCACGCTGAGCCGGGCCAAAAATTTTCCTATTCCGGTTTGAATACTTTTGTATTGGCCTGGTTGCTGGAGAAGCTGACTGGTGAACCGTTCCAGGATATTTTCACCAGGGAGATCTGGCAGTTGATTGGCGCGGAAGCCGATGCATCTTATCTTGCCTACCGTTACGGTATACCGCTTACCCATGGCGGCTTTTTGTCTAATATGAGGGACCTGGCTCGGTTTGGACTACTTTTTACGCCTTCCTATGGCATTGTTTCAGATACGAAAATTATCTCTGACAAGCACATTGATTTTTTATTCAATAAGGCAAATGCCAATCTGGTTCGGGACGATGGAAGTCACAATATTTACCAGTGGGACTATGTTGATAGACAAGGCTTTCTGTTCAAGGGAGGTTGGGGTGGGCAGGGCCTGTTGGTGAACCCGACACTTGACCTGGTTGCGGTTTTTACCAGCTATTTCAAGGAAGATTATAGCCAACAGGACCTGCGTGCTGCGGTATTTGAGGTGATACGGGGCGTCTACGTAAAACAGAAAGGGCCAGCGGCTGCTCGCTATGATTAAAGACTAAAACTGGTTTCCGGTTACCCGATGCTTTTATAACTGACATCACAGGTGTCACCGTGCTAGGGTGCCTATAAATAACAATCAGCAGGAACATCTTGTCGATCGATGAAGCCCAGTCCGAACAATCGCTAGCCACAGAATCTTTATATTCTTCTACTTACCAGGTGGGTCAGGACAATATCAGACCTTTCGGGCTTGATATTCATAACCCGGTGTTCCTGATCAGCAGTTGCACTATCGTTTCTTTTATAGTCTTTACCTTAAGTCAACCCGATTTGGCAGCTGTCTATTTCAATGAATTACGAATCTGGCTTACTACCACCCTGGATTGGTTTTTCATGGGCGCTATGAACCTTTATCTTCTTTTCTGTGTTTTCCTGGTTCTGTCACCTTATGGACGAATTCGGATAGGTGGGCCGCAGGCGAGCCCGCGTTATCACTTCGTGAGTTGGGTTTGTATGCTGTTTGCGGCAGGAATCGGTATTGGTATTATGTTTTATGGTGTTCTGGAACCCATGAACCACGCCCTGATACCGCCCCTTAATGCTGAATCCATAGAAGGGCAATCGTTAAGGGAGTTGGCTATGGCTGCCACTATTTACCACTGGGCATTTCATCCCTGGGCTGGTTATGCCCTGGTGGGTTTGTCG
>NZUN01000144.1 GCA_002697205.1 Gammaproteobacteria bacterium | reverse complement strand
CCTCCATCGCGTCCAGGGTTTCCGCTGGCGACACCTGGATTTCAGCCGTCCGCAGAACCTTAACAAAATCAACCAGAGTGGTTTCCATTAAGCTTCCTTGGTGGCCTTATTGGTCAGCATCTGCACTTCGGCTTGCACGGTTTCAATATCTTCCTGAAATTTCAGAATGACATTGAGTGTTTGACGAACCAGATCAGCATCAAGGGATTCGGTATGTAGAAGAATCAATGTCTTTGCCCAGTCTATGGTTTCACTGATGGCGGGGACTTTTTTAAGATCCATTTCACGTAGTTCCTGGATAAACGAAACTAACTGCCTTCTCAGGTTAGCAGGAATATCTGGAACCCTGGCATGAACTATCTGTCCTTCAAGGTCTGCATCTGGAAATGGGATATACAGGTGCAAGCAGCGCCTCTTCAGCGCATCACTGATTTCCCGGGTATTATTGCTGGTTAGGAATACCAGCGGCTTTCTATCCGGATTAGCTCGTACTGTGCCGATTTCAGGAATGGATATCTGGTAGTCGGATAGCAGTTCAAGCAGCAGGGATTCAAATTCGTGATCAGACTTGTCTACTTCATCAATCAGCAGAACGCAGCCTCCGGTTTCCTTGATCGCTTTGAGTAGCGGTCGAGGTTCGAGAAATTGTTCGGAAAAAAAGATGTCGCCAAATTCGTGGAGTTTTGTAACCGACTCACTCAACCCTCTCGCCCCTTCCAGGATCTCGCCTAGGGTCTCCTTGAGAACCTGCGTATAAAGTAACTGCTTACCGTACTTCCATTCGTAAATAGCCTTGGATTCGTCTAGCCCCTCATAACACTGCAGACGGATACATTCGAGATCAAGCATTGCTGCAACCGATTTTGCCAGTTCTGTTTTACCGACGCCTGGCGGGCCTTCAATTAGAATCGGTTTGTCCAGATGATAGGCCAGAAATACCGCAGTGGCGATCTGGGTATTTGAAATGTAGTTTAGTCCTTCCAGCCCGAGTCGAATTTTTTCGATACTTTCCAGCTTCTCGTCGTTTTCAATGGTCACCCGCAATTCCTTTTAATGATCGTTACTGGCCGCTGGTCTAGTGGCAAGCGCAAGCCATTATGTAAAGCAATCTGGGGCTTGTACAGGATCAATGTATTTATCATTGCTTTCTATTGAGTTGAATAATACTTAATGATGAGGGTATTTAAGTGGAAATCAGACTGCTTAAGTCGAGAATATTCAGTTTCGATAGGCAAGACGGGGGCAAAAGCATATGGTAGCGTTAATTACAGACAGTAGAGAGGGGTTAAACAGATGGTTAAGCTACTCATCACTCTGGCCCTTGCGGGCTGCATTTTCACTGCCCAGGCAAGGGACGTCTATCCGTCTACCTACCAGGCGCCAGAGGTGCCTGATTTATTGATTATCAACGCCAGTCTGTATGTGGGTGATGGTCGTGAATTTGAAAAGGGCTTTGTTCATGTCAGACAAGGTCAAATCGTGGCCGTTGGCGCAGGCAGCCCAGCCGGTATTGAAAGCACATGGGTTATTGATGCCGAGGGGAAGTGGGTGACACCCGGTATCATCGATGTACATAGCCATTTAGGGAATTATCCATCGCCAAGTTACAGGGGAAGCAGTGATGGAAACGAGGCGACTTCGCCTGTGACTTCCGAAGTCTGGGCAGAGCACAGTGTTTGGCCACAGGACCCCCAGTTTCCATTAGCGCTTGCAGGCGGTGTAACGACCCTGCAGGTATTGCCGGGATCAGCTAATTTATTTGGTGGCAGAAGTGTCACCGTCAAAAATGTCTGGTCGAGAACGGTCCAGGGGATGAAATTCCCAGGTGCGCCGTACGGTTTAAAAATGGCCTGCGGAGAAAATCCGAAGAGAGTCTATGGCAGGAAAGGGTCAGCGCCTTCGACCAGGATGGGTAATTTTGCGGGCTACCGCGAAGCCTGGATTGATGCGCTTGAATACCAGCAAAGTTGGGTGCTCTATGACCGAGATTTAGGCAGATTTGAGGATGAGAAGACAGCCTTTGGAGAATCCACAGAGGATGTAAAGAGAGACTATAAAAAGGAACCCAGTCCGCCCAAGCGAAACCTGAAAATGGAAACCCTGGTGGGTGTTCTGGAGGGTGACATTCTGGTTCACAATCATTGTTACCGGGCTGATGAAATGGCCCAGATAATTGATCTTTCAAAGGAATTCGGTTACCAGGTCACCGCATTCCATCATGCAGTTGAGGCCTACAAAATTCCGGATCTGTTAGCTGAAAATAATATCTGCTCTGCTATGTGGGCTGATTGGTGGCAGTTTAAGCTGGAATCCTTTGATGGTATTCAGGAAAACATTCCCCTGGTCCATAGTGCCGGTGCCTGTGCGATCGTGCATTCGGATTCCGCTATCGGGATTCAGCGTTTGAACCAGGAGGCCGCTAAAGCGCTGGCAGCGGGTCTACGACTGGGATTGGCCATATCACGAGCAGAGGCCATGACCTGGATTACCGGCAATGCTGCGAAGGCCCTGGGTATTGATCATAAAACGGGTACTTTGCACAGCGGCAAGATGGCTGATCTGGTGATCTGGAGCCATGACCCGTTCAGTGTTTATGCGCGGGCGGAGAAGGTTTTTATAGATGGTGTGCTTCGATTGGATATCGATAAAGGTCTGAAACCTGTGAGTGATTTTGAACTAGGTTTACGAATGCAGGATGCACAATCATGAAACGATTAATGATACTGCTCTGTCTGGTTGCAGGTTATGGTCATGGCTCACCTGTGCTGATCAAGAATGCAAAGCTGGCCCAGCATGGCTTGGACAATGAGGTGCTGGTTGATATTCTGGTGCAAGGCGATAGATTTGAAGCTGTGCAGAAAGCATTGTCGTTTTCCGATGATGTTTACCAGACGCTGGAAGTCATTGATGCTGAAGGTCGTTGGGTGACGCCAGGCCTCATTGACTCAGCGACGTCGATTGGCCTGGTGGATGTGCCAGGTTTAGGTATCAGCAGTGACAATCAGGTAGAAGATTATCCTCTGGGAGCCGGTTTCTCGGTGTCACTTGCGTTAAATCCAGATTCGTCACTGATTACAATGGCACCGACTGACGGGATTACCCGTGGGGTTATTGTGCCCGCGCCTGGCAACAGCAACTATGCGGGCCAGAGTTCTGTGGTGGAGTTTTCCGGTCACGCAGAATTTGTCTTTTATGCCGATAATGCAGTGCATCTCTATTTACGAGAACGGGACAGAAAATTTGCCGGTGGATCGAGAGCAGCTGCGCTCCATTCTGCCTTGTTTGGGTTGCGCGAAAGCCAGCGCTATAGTCAAAATCGCCGAGCGTTTGCTGCCAATAAGTTGCGACCGTTTAAATTAAGTGAAGCGGATTTAAAGGCACTCGCCAAGGTGGTTTCAGGACAGCTGGTTCTGGCAGTGCACGTTGATAGGGCTGCTGACATCAGGTTGGTATTAACTGCCCTTGCTGAATTTGAAGGCATCAGGCCTGTTCTGATGGGTGCCACTGAAGCCTGGAAGCTGGCAGATGATTTAGCCGCCGGGCCTGTTCCTGTTGTGCTTAACGTCCTCGATAACACGCCGGATAATTTTGATAAACTGGGTGCTCGGTTGGACAACGCGGCGATCCTGTCAGCGGCAGGTGTGCGCATAGCCTTTATGTCCAGTACTCCATTTTCTGAATTTCGATCACTGACCCAGGCTGCTGGCGTGGCTGTGGCAAATGGCCTGCCTTTTAAACGCGCTTTGCAGGCAATCACATCCAGTCCCGCTCAGATTTGGGGTCTTGATTCACTGGGTAGTATTGAAGCTGGTGGTATCGCTGATCTGGTGATCTGGGATGGCGATCCTCTGGAATTAATGTCGGCGCCGGTTAAGACGATGATTAATGGCAACTGGGTTGAATCCAGGACACGTCAATCGTTACTTGCAAGGCGTTATCTTCGCCTATCAAAAGGGCAAGTCCCTGATGGCAGCAGCACCGCTGGGCGTGAGCAATGATAGAGCGATAGCCACTGGCAGTCCTAACTGGCAGTCCTAGAAGATAAGAGATAAGAGATAAGAGATAAGAGATGAGACAGGAGAGAATCTATGGTTAATAGATTGATTGTCGGGATTTGCCTTGGCATGCTGTTGTTGAGTTGCAGCCTGGCCTACGCAGGTCAGTTGGAAGATGAAGCTCGTTCGGATTATGAGAATTATCTGGGGGAGCTATTCAGGTATTTTCATGCAAATCCGGAACTGTCTTTTGTCGAATTCAAAACCTCGGCGAGAATTGCCCGGGAGCTCGAGTCCATAGGGTTCGAAGTAACCGGTGGCGTGGGGACCACGGGTGTGGTGGCCATCCTGAGGAACGGGGACGGTCCGTTAGTCATGATGAGAGCGGATATGGATGGCTTACCGGTACAGGAACGCGCCAGCCTGCCCTATGCTTCGAAAGTGTTCCAGGAAAATTCAGAGGGCAAGGTTTTCCCGGTGATGCATGCCTGTGGACATGATGTGCATATGACTTCTCTGATCGGTACCGCCCGCAGGATGGTTGCCAGCAAAGATACCTGGTCGGGCACATTGATGCTGGTTGCCCAGCCAGCAGAAGAATGGAAAATTTCAGGCGCCAAGGCAATGCGAGAAGACCGCATCTGGGAACGGTTTGGCAAACCCGATTATGCCCTGGCTTTCCACGTGGCTGCAGATATTGAAGCGGGCAAACTGTTTGCGCCGCGTAATGCTGCCTATTCTGCGGTCGACTCACTTGATGTCATTGTGCCCGGCATCGGCGCTCATGGGGCCAGTCCGCATCGAGGTCGGGACCCGATCGTGATTGCTTCCCAGATTGTCCTGGCCTTGCAGACCCTAGTTTCCCGAGAGTTGTCGCCCAGGGAACCTGGTGTGGTCACGGTGGGGGTATTCAAGGCAGGCAATAAAAGGAACGTCATTGGTGAACTGGCCAGGCTGGAATTGACGGTTCGCTCAGACAATGAAAGTACCCGGGACAAACTGCTGGCGGGTATTGAACGAATTGCTGTGAATATCGGCCGAGCAGCTGATTTGCCCGAAGACCGGTTGCCTTATATTGAGATCAAAGGTGGAGTTCCGGTTACCGCCAACGATGAAGTCCTGGTTGATCGACTCACTTCCCGCTGGCGGCGCGAATTTGGCGAGGATATGCTGGTTCAGTATGAGCGGCAGGGTATGGGAGGGGAAGATTTCCCATTCTTTACCCAGGCACCTTATATACCCAGTGTTTACTTTAGCGTCGGTGGCACGCCCAAGGAAAATTTTGTGCGCGAGGCGCAGGGAGGTGTAGCTGTACCGTCCCATCATTCGCCGCTGTTTGAAATAAGCCCGGAACCCGCAGTTGTATCAGGCGTTATGGCAACGGTCAGCGCGCTGCGCGAGTTAATGCCTGTGGATTAGATCGAGGCAAGCGGGTTTTGCTTTGATATCGAATGTGTCCGCGTTTACTTTCTGACTAAACCCTGGGCCCTGTTGTGGGCTCTTTGGCTTCGATTTTCTTCTCCCATCTGTCTCAGGGTATCGCGCATTTCCGGTTTAATTTCCATAAAATGTTGCTTCCATGCGGAACTACTTTGCCATTGAAAAGGTGACTCAAGAATAGTAGCGGGTTCGCTTGCTTCGGTCAGCAATTGTAGTGCGTATTGCATTGTCTTGGTCTGCATCTGAAGGTCGAATGGCTTGCCCATTGGATTACCCAGGGGTAGATCGTTGTAAAGGACCCGGGGTGTGCCACAGCGTTCTAATATGTCCCATGCCGAACCGATTACGATAGTACTAATGCCGTTTTGTTCGAGTGTTCTGGCCGTCAAACTGATGGTCTGGTGACAGACTGGTCACAAGGGGATGAGGATGGCGACATCGACGTTATCCTGTATACAAGCCTTCACGATTGCCGGAGCATCCTTGTTTAAGGTATTTGCCTGGCTGTATTCTGTGGGAACGAAATGATAATGGTCTGCCAGTGCGCCGATCGTTCCCTGGCTAACCATGTCCCTGAGAATTTCCATGGGGAAGTATGAGCCTCGGTCACGCGTGTGCGTTGTTGTTTTGTCCCAGGAAAGCTCGCTAGTGTCAAAGGCTGCCGGTGTGTCATCAAAGCGATAACGCTTGGCGGCCCTGCTTGGTTTGGGTATTTCCGGTTCGGTTACCGCGGTTGTTACCAGAGTGACTACACAGTCTGCCAGTGGTTTCAGCAGGGGCTGGAAAGGTGTAGCAGTGTTCTCAGCCCAAGAATAGTCCTGCTCGAACCCCTGGGCTCGATAGTAATCTCGGGTTCGTTGGATATATTGAATTTTCATTTGTATAACCTTATCAAACCTTCCTGGGCACAGGAGGCGATGAGTTCGCCCTGTTGATTGTAGAAAGTGCCTCGGCTGAAGCCTCTTGCTCCGCCGGAGAATGGACTGTCCTGATAATATAGCAACCAGCCGTCGACGGTAAAAGGTTTGTGAAACCACATGGCATGATCAAGACTGGCCACCTGGAAGTTGTCATTGTGCCAGCTGATGCCATGAGGGCGATAACTGGTATCAATCAGTGTCATGTCAGAGGCATAGGCTAACAGGCATTGATTGAGCCTTATATCGGAGGGCATTCTGTCTACGGTTTTTATCCAGACCCTTTGGAAGGGTTCCTGCGGTTCAGCACTAAATTCGACGCTGTCATCTATAAAGTGCATTTCAAGTGGTTTCGGTCGGCTGGCAATGGCTCTCTGATCTTCTGACATACCCTCCAGATGGGGTTGCATAAGTTCTGTTTCGCTGGGGCAGGTTTCCGGATCCGGTACGCAGGGCATGGCAGCCTGATGCTCAAGCCCTGTCTCGCAGACCTGGAAGGAGGCAGACATACTGAAGATGGCTTGGCCTTTCTGGATGGCAACCACCCGCCGGGTGGTAAAACTTTGGCCATCTCTGATGCGATCCACCTTGTAAAGAATTGGGATAGTGGTATCGCCTGGCCTGAGGAAGTAGCCGTGCAGGGAATGGGCGACGCGGTTAATATCGTCCACGGTTCGAGATGCGGCTACTAACGCCTGGCCAATGACTTGGCCGCCATAGACTCGCTGCCAGCCTTCAGTCGGACTTACACCGCGGAACAGATTGACTTCGACCTGCTCCAGGTCCAGTAATTCCAGCAATGCTTCAAGTTCAGGTTTCACGGTAACCCTAATCCAAACAGGGCAAAGCAGAGTCGGTCGTGATGCAGACCGGCAGTTCTACTATTGCCCATTTTTTTAGGAGGGTGCTGGTCATCAGTATTTGTACGTTTCAGACTTGAAGGGGCCATCCTCTGGAACATTAATGTATTTAGCCTGAGCCTGGGTTAATCGGGTAATGGTTCCACCGAATCCCTGCACCATGTAGGTCGCCACTTCTTCATCCAGCGCTTTGGGCAGGACTTCAAGCGTGATTGGTTGCCGTTGCTGGGGATCATGGTCAGCCCAGGCTCTTGCAAATAGATGCATCTGCGCTAAAACCTGATTACCAAAAGAGCCGTCCATGATTCGTGACGGGTGACCGGTGGCGTTACCCAGATTGACCAGGCGGCCTTCAGACAACAAGATAATGTAGTCGTCAGGTTCAGCACTGCGAAAAATTTTGTGTACCTGGGGCTTCACTTCCTGCCAGCGCCAGTTGTCTCGCATGAATTGAGTATCTATTTCAGTATCAAAATGGCCAATATTGCAAATAACAGCATTGCTGGCTACTGTTCTGAGTAGGTTCTGATCGCAGACATTCACATTTCCAGTACAGGTAACAATGAGGTCGGTGTTATTCATGAGACGCAGATCAATATCTTCGGCGCTGCCGGTATTTTTTCCTCCCGTGTAGGGTGACACCACTTCATACCCGTCCATACAGGCCTGCATGGCGCAGATCGGATCCACTTCTACAACTCTGACAACCATGCCTTCCTGGCGTAGGCTTTGAGCTGATCCCTTGCCGACATCGCCGTAACCAATAACCAGTGCCTTCTTGCCGGCCATGAGCATATCGGTTGCTCGCTTGATGGCATCATTGAGGCTGTGCCGACAACCATACTTGTTATCGTTCTTGGATTTAGTCACTGAATCGTTGACATTAATAGCTGGGACTTTCAGTTCACCGTTATCCAGCATCTCTTGCAGGCGATGAACTCCGGTAGTTGTTTCTTCGGTGATGCCATGTATTTTGTCGAGCATTTCAGGGAAACGACCGTGAACCATTTCGGTGAGGTCACCGCCATCATCAAGAATCATGTTGGCCTGCCAAGGCTTACCGTCTCTTAAAATGGTTTGTTCAATACACCAGAAAAATTCTTCCTCGGTTTCACCTTTCCATGCATAGACAGGGATACCCCTGGCTGCGATGGCTGCAGCAGCATGATCCTGGGTTGAGAAGATGTTGCAGGATGACCACCTGACATCGGCGCCCAGCTCGACCAGAGTTTCGATTAACACAGCCGTTTGAATGGTCATGTGTATACAACCAAGAATTCTAGCGCCGGCCAGGGGCTGTTCCTGCCGGTATTTTTCTCTCAGGGTGATGAGCGCAGGCATTTCCGCTTCGGCAAGTTCAATTTCTGCTCTGCCGAATTCGGCCAGGTTGATATCAGCTACTTTGTAATCGGTCATTGTTAGTCTCTCTGTTGTTAGCCTGTTAAGGCGATAATGGGTGATTTCCGTTAGATAAACATGCAGGCGCTTAGGCTTTGTTAAATAGACGAAGTTGGAGTTGGAAGCCGTTTCGTAAACCCAGAAATGCAGACTGACCGCGACGCAATTTGGCATTTGCGGTCCAGTTATCCAGGTCCTGAGGTTCAAAACCCAGCCAAAGATCGCCACAGGTGGCTCTTGCCCAGTCCTGATGATGTGGGCAGAGATCGATCAGCAGCAGTCGGCCATTAGCATTCAGCAGTTGTCCCGCAGTCTCTAGTGATGCAGCTGGCGACGGGAGATGATGCAATACCATATTCATGACGATCAGATCAGTTCGGGTTTCTGTGGGGAGTTCATCAATACTGGATTCCAGATAGGTAATATTGTGGAGGTTGTGGCTTTGTGCAAAACAGCGGGTTTGTTCAAGCATGAGCGATGAATTGTCTACTGCCAGGATAGATCGAAATGAACTGCTCAGTTTTGCCAGTAGGGGGCTCCCTCCCGGGCCAATTTCCATGACCCGGGTTGCTGCGGGTATTTGTTCGTTATCAATCAGGTTTTCAAGGCAGCCTGAGTAATTTGAATAGGCTGCGATCAAATCCTGGTTTTCTTGCAGCTTGTCAGCGTTGCGGGAGAAAAAATTCTGCGACTGACATCCTCTGTCATCGTAAACTTGGGTTTTGCGAATAAGAATGTCTGAATCAAGCTGGAGTCGATCGATTGAATGGAAAAAGCTTTCCTTGAAGTCCGCCAACGGTCCTCTGGTGGATAATATTGCCCTTCGATAGAAAATCGAAGTGCCTTCTTTCCTGGTTTCCAGCAGTTCAGCAGCGCTCAGGATTTTCAGGTGATGGCTCATGCCCGATTGGGCTGTATCGAGAATGCGGCAGAGTTCAAGAACGCCAAAAGAATCGTTCTTGAGTAATCTCAGGATATTTAATCTGAGGCTATCGGCAGCCGCCTTGCAGAAAGTCAGTAGAACTTCTGAGGGCAGGGCTGAGGGATTGTTATCAGTGGGCATGAAATAGCTATATCAAAATTTTTCGATATAGTAATCATTGTCGCGAGGATAGCAAGTTATATCGAAAAATGTTGATATAAAAAGCTAAGTCAGCCTGTGGTCATTCGATAGCAGTTCTTTTTGATATGGGCCCGCATAGGGTACAGTTGTCCTGCGACAATAAAACTATTTGATAGCGGTGTTTATAAGATGAGGATTAGGCTCAGTCGCTAACTTGTTTATAAGAGGGTTCAGTCGGAAATGGCAATGATACGGCAAATCCAGGCTCGTTATGATGCGGAACAGGATCGTATTCTGCTGCGGGTCAGTCGTGATGACGACAAAGAGTTCAGGATTTGGTTGACCAGACGGTTTTTGTCGCTGATTCTCAAGGCGCTCAATCAACACCTGGAGATAGACCCGGATATCAGTTCGCAGACTTCTCCTTCCAGTAAGGAAGAGGTCAAGGCTTTCAAGCGAGAACAGGCCCTGGAACAAGCTGATTTTCAGCAACCCTTTGCTGATTCAGAAGAGAGTTATCCGCTAGAACAGACCGTGCCAGTGGCCTTTAAACTAAACTATTCTCTGCTTAAAGATGGCTTAATGCGCTTGCAATTATTACCAAGACAGGGAGAGGGGCTGGATTTTGTATTGACCAGCCAGATCAGTATTTCCTTTATTGAGATGCTGACTGCCGCTGGTGTGAAAGGTCAGTGGCAGTTGACTGCTATTTCCAGTCCATACACTGGGCAAGGGAAAGTTCAGATCAACTGATGGCGTCTGCCAGAGTTGTGGATTGATCCGGTTCAGTATTGATATAGCGAGGTAAGGTAACCTCCAGGCGAACGCCACTATTCGGGCTAAGATTAATTGCTCGGACGCTGCCTCGATGATGGTCTGCTATAACCCGGACAACATAAAGGCCGATACCAAAGTGCAATCGATTGTCCGGGTTCTTGTCTCTGGCAGTGACCATCGAATCAAACAGGCTGTCTTTAATTAATTCCGGAATAGGGTCTCCCTGGTTTTCAACAAAAAAGCTTATCGTCTGAGCACTTGCAGTTAGACCCAGTTTGACCGTTGTTTCGGGTAAAGCAAAATCGATGGCATTGTCTACTAATTTGTCGAGAAGCTGCTCTATGCGAAAATCACAGATTTCAGCATATGCGGGTAGATCTGCACCTAGGTATTCGAATTGCACCTTAGGGTGGACAACTTTGCAGTTGGCGAGATAGTTTTTGATTAGATTATGGAGGTTGATAACCTCCATTTCCTCTCCTATCAGGGCCTCTTCGAGGCTGGCTGCATCGGCCAGGTTCTGAACGATCATACCAATTCTGTTGACGCCTCTTTTTGCACTATCCAGATATTTTGTTTTTGCCTTATCATCGGTTTGGCCTTCAAGGTTTTGCAGGGAGGTCGAGAGTGCATTTAACGGGTTATTTATCTCATGTCGGAGCGTTCTGGGCATATTCTCCAGGAACTGATTGTGTTGGTGTAACCGGGTCAACATCCCTGAAATGCTCCTGGCCAGGTCCCCTATTTCGTCTCCGGAATCTGTCTCAGACGAGATTTTGTTGGTTCTCAGGCGGCCATAGATATCGATAGCATTATTGGCTTCTGCACCCAGGCGTCTGATTCTGCCAGCGAGCCTGACAGAAAAACCGAGAATGATACCTGCAAATAAGATGACCGATATAACCGAGAAGTTGACGATGCGCTTGAGCGCATCGCGACGAACTTCAAGGATTCTGTCGGTGCTCTGCTTCAGAACGACGGCGCCAATCACGGCATTCTGGTCGATGATCGGGTGAGCAGCTACTATCATTTCGCCCTGATCATTTGAATATAGATGGTCGAAGCCCGGATTACCCTGTAGGGCCTCAGTGATTATGTTATCTTCCCGCGTATATTCCTGGTTTTGAAGGCTCGCATCTATGATCTGATAGACAGGATTAAGGAGCCCGTTAACCAGGCGTTTGAGCACTGGCTGCGAACTGCCGGATTCGATATTTTGTAGCGTCTTGCTGGTATCGCGATAGCTGCCGACTTCAGCTCGAACCCTTTGCTGGGCATCGATAACCTGGATATTGGCGCCTGAATAACCCAGTCCCTCAATAATTCGCAGAACCTCAGGCGATTTAAGTAAAACCAGGCCAAAAGCTTCTCGTCCTGCCGATGGCAGGGTGCCCGTAATTGATTCAATTGACCTGGATTCCATGCTATCGACGTCGACGACAGCTAAACCAAAGTTCTTGGTTGAACCTAAAAGTTCCAGCGGGATGCGAAACTCAACTGAATATCCATTGGCGGTTTTAGTGAGCACGCCAGGCACTTTATTTTCAGCTTCGCCCATAAGTGCATAGCGCCAGTTTTGCTCTACCGCATAAGCTGTGGTGACCCCCTCCTCGGTGGCTGTAATGACTAATTTCTGGATCTCGCCGTCTTTCCCGGTAAAGGTCACTCGAATATGATCTGACAGGTCCAGGCGAAGGATATTGCGATTTCTGAATATGATACTNTCATCGAGCACCTGAACAAATGCGTAGACCTGATCATTGTGTTCNCCGAGCACCAGGTAAAACTGGTTTACCAGTTGGGTTTGGTCGTCGGGCACTNTNCTGGTTCCNAAGCCCACNTTATAGTCGAGCACATCNTCCCAGTCAGNCCGCTTGCCGTCNATTCGAATTGGTTTTTCGAGCGGATGGGCATAGAGNCGTTCATAGCCATCAGGGCTCAGGGGTAACTCATTGAACAGGTCCGCTCTTCCGTTGAGTAAAGTCGAAATCCCTTCGGCTGTTAACATTTGCGCGTTGGCCTGACTTTCAAACAGGAAATCTTCCATTTCGCTCAGATAGAGATAACTGAACCAGGGTATGACGACAAGTATGAAACTCATCAGGATGAACAATTTGGTACCGAGATTGGGGCCCTTGAAGGTGGTNGCTTTCATTTATTTATGCTGTNGACCCTCTCATGGCTGTGTGTACCAGCGGTAACCAAAACCGTATTCACTTTTTATNCAGTCGAACTCCGCATCGACGGCCTCAAACTTCTTTCTAATATTCCTCATATGGGTATTAATAGTATTGTTGGTAACNAGCGACTGCATAGTTGCGTTCATNAACGTATCGTAAGACACGGCATGGCCGGGCACCCTGACCAGTTTAGCCAGCATTCGAAACTCCGTTCCAGAGAGATTAATNGACTGGGATTTCCAGGATACCANCAGAGCTTCCTGATCGATTGACATGTCACCCACCAGNTTGGCTTGATTTGATCCCTGTATGGTCAGGCTTCTGGCCTTGTGAATTCGAATGAGTGAGCTGATTTTCTCAGACAGGTAATCGAGTGAGATGGGTTTCGGCAGATAATCCCAGGCACCCAGCCTTAAACCGCTGATTTTGTCTATCTCAGCTATTCGTTCTGTTAGGAAAATGACAGGNAGATTCGGTGATCTGGCAAGCAGGTCACGGCAAAGTTCAAAGCCAGCATCGACTTCATCACCAAGAATAATGTCGAGAATGACCAGGTCGGGTAATTCTTTATCAAATCCGGCCAGCGCTTCGGTTCNTGATGCAAATGCTCTGACCTCATAACCTTTTTTAGAGATGGCGTCGATATAGTTGTTTCGTTGATCCGGGTCGTCCTCAACAATGACGATGCGCTTAGCCATACCAGGTTCCTTATAAATTTAATTGCAGTCAATTGANCTGCNATGATTGCTTACTTTATGCTTCTTTTTGCCTAATTTCAGGATCAGATGCAGAACATCTTGACGCTGTAACCAGATGAAAACAGAAAAAATTTATTCTTTCACTAGTTTTCCACCATTATCCAGCGATTCTTCATTGTGCCTGAGCGCTGATTNCCCTATTGTCCTGTAAANTAAGTCGTAGTTAATTTGGTTATAACNTATGAAAGTTTTTGTTCCAGTGCCGAGTGAATCAATTTTNGCTGGCGGTGAGGTNAAAGGCCAACTNGTGCCTTTCCATCCAGANTACCTGGCGCATCCCCTGTCTGTGANGGAAGTCAGGAAACCCTTGGNCTGGGTTGAAAAGACAGATTACACNTCGGCTTGTCAATCGCTCCATCCAAGTCTCAGTAACACNTAGGCCTGTCGATTCTGAAGAAAATCATCGACCTGCTCTGCGAAGGGTATCGATGTCGCGGCACCTGGNTGGGTAACACTCAGGGCAGCGGCTGCACTTGCTCTAGTTAANGCATACTGTGTNGATNCGCCTGCCTGAAGAGCCGCGAAGAAGTAACCAGTAAAAGTATCTCCTGCTCCTGTTGAGTCAACCATTTCTACATTGAACGCTGCTTGTTTGATTTCCGTCGTCGCGTCTTTGTACCATGAACCGTGTTCGCCCAGGGTCAGCAACACNCTGCAGTGGGGATACTGTTCAATCAGGCGATTCGGTACGTCTTCCAGATTGTCCGTTGCAGCCAGAGCCCGTCCCTCATGCTCATTGATAATAAAATAATCGATTAGGTCTANAGGAAGATCAAAAACTTCCTGAGTCATGGGCGCTACATTGAAGCCAATCGTCATANCTTTATCTNTGGCTGTACGTATTGCAGTTTCATTGCAACTTACTTCATTTTGTAANAACAGTAAGTCACCTGCAGCGCGGTTANTAAAGAATTTGATGGTTTCACTGGCTTGAATTTCTCTGTTAGTGCCACCGTAAATGATGATGGCGTTGTCTCCACNGCTAGCTATTTGAATGACCGCGTGTCCTGTGTTGGTCTCACTGATCAGGAGNTGTTCGAGGTTCACNCCTGCGTCCAGCATCTGATCTNTTAACCCTATTCCGTCCTGNCCGATTTTCCCTGCATGATGAACCCGGCCTTTTGCCCTGGCGATAGCAATTGACTGGTTAAGGCCTTTGCCGCCAGGAAACACAGCGTAATGTTTNCCTGGAAGTGTTTCACCTGCAGCGACGAAATAGGGGACTTGATAGACNTGATCAATACAACATGATCCAAAATTTAAGATTGTNTTCATTGTTTAGCTGCTTTCCGGCCAGTCGGGCATTTTACTACAGAATATAGCAGACCAGACTGNTTCCGGGCGAATCGGCTGATTACTGATGGGCTTGTNGGTGACNNCTNCCNGNTACTCATTTGTNGTGTGCCGGCAGCAACAANCNTCAGGATCGAATTCTGCGATTAAGGAGGATCAGTAACACAGCCGCAATGACNATAGTGNCGATATAGATCAGGGCAATCCAGATGAGACTGATGGCGGGCAGGATAGGTGCCATGAAAACGAGTATGTGGAAACTGAGGAANAAGATCGCTATATTGAAAAAAGCNAGTTCCTTGGCGATGGGCGTTGTTAGATTGGGGTCCAGGATTCTCAGCAGNAGTAGGCCGCTNCCGGTTGANCCACAGCAGCAACCGAANGTAGTCAGGCCGCGTTCGATTCCCAGAGACTGCAACCTCGAGGCAAAACCAAAGCAGAGTANNGCCGTTGCCAGGGTTATCACGATGCAGACCAGAGAAATTGGTACGATGAATTCCAGCAGCACANTGAACTGGATACTGATCAGCGTGGCAGCNACCATCAGGTCAACAGAAGACCCGGTAATTCTCTTCTGGGTTTCATTGTCTATGTATTGACCGTAGCCGAATCTGTCTATGAGNGATCTTAGAATGACGCAGATAATCAAACCATGGAAAAAGAATAGGTTGTGGCTGAAGATATTCTCGAAACCAGAATCTGCAACAAGAACCTGAGTATGCAGTAGCCATTGATCGGTGAGTAAGTAGGCGAAACCCAGTATGCCTAGATGGAAAACCAGGCTATCCACATTAGCGGGCTGGGTGATCTGCCTGCCGCTGATCGGNCCNTCGCCNTCTGGGAACAGGCCTTTTTCAAAATCTTCGCTCAGGTTGACCAGCGAGTTTGAATGAAGCTGTTTTCGTATGGCCCATCGGGCAATTGGAATACCGAAAATAAATGCCATGATAAAACCGATTGAAGCATAGATTAAGCCAAAATCCATAGCATGGCTGATGCCGTACTGGTTCTGCCAGAGGTCTCCCAGGGCAATNGCCTGCCCCGGGCCNTGGGTAAATCCATGCGTNACCATGATACCCAGAAATTCAGAGAGCGGGACATCGGCGCTTAAATTGTAAGCCTGGATAACCCCCAGGCCGAGGATTGCCTGCATGCCCAGGCTGATTACCCAGATCAGCGCCAGCCAGGAGCCGCCCAGGAACACNGGCGCCTTGGATTGCTGAGTTTCTTTGCCNGTTAAAACCAATGACATAAAGCTTAAGGTGAAGAAATGAAAGGTGAATACAGTGAAATCCTCGGAGGTGTAACCCAGAGTGAGNTTGGAATTGANCAGAATGAAGCCGATGATACCGCCAATCAGACTGGCCGGGATCAGCGTTTTACCCAGGGCTTTAAATCGGGCGCGAATGATCGTGCCCATAAGAATGAAAGTGACCANTAAGGCGAATATCAATATACCAGAGAAGGAGTCAGCCATAAATTTTCACGGATTGTTAATAGATTGCGGACATAATGCCCTTAAACNGGGCTGGTGGGAAAGGCCAGGCCCACTANTATGTAGTANGGCGTTCTTTTTTTGCGACACACCCAGGGGTGGTTATGCCTGTGAGTGAATAGATGGATCAACAAGCTTGTGCAAGGGGTTGCTGGTGGCTTTTTTGGTCAAGCTCANGTNAATACCNTGATCAAGGACTGGCGCTGTTTATCAGNCATTCACAAAAGGCAGNCGACAGCNNGCTGAAGTAGCTGTTCGAGGGNCTTTGGGATCGNTTGGAAACACTTTTGCATGACCAATTTTGCAGCANAACAGGCTAGGTTATATTGATTCCTGNAGGGCTAGATCGATTCAGGAACGTATTTTTTTTGTAGCGGTATGGCAATCCCTGAAAACTCAACTGGATTCTGGAGGCGAGTGAGTATAAGATGCGGCGTTTTTGATGATTTCACTCCACAATACCAAAAATGAGCACTCGCTATGACTGACCTGAATCGNTACCGGAATATAGGCATCTTCGCCCANGTAGATGCTGGNAAAACGACAACTACCGAACGCATCTTGAATATTACCGGCAAGATTCACAAGATTGGTGAAGTGCACGATGGTGCGGCGACAACTGATTTCATGGATCAGGAACAGGAGCGGGGGATTACAATTCAATCGGCCGCAACCACTACCTTCTGGAAAGATCATCGGTTGAATATTATCGATACACCTGGGCACGTTGATTTTACCATTGAAGTTTATCGATCTCTGAAAGTGCTTGATGGTGGTGTNGGCGTATTTTGTGGTTCAGGTGGTGTCGAACCACAGTCAGAAACTAATTGGCGATATGCCAATGAATCCGAAGTNGCTCGAATTATATTNGTCAATAAACTGGATCGCATGGGCGCTGATTTCTATAGGGTGGTTGAGCAGGTCAAGAAGGTCCTCGGGGCCACACCTCTGGTGATGACNCTGCCCATTGGTACTGAAGANNATTTTATCGGTGTGGTCGATGTGCTCAGTCAACAGGCTTTTGTATGGGACGAATCCGGTGATCCATTGAACTATGAGGTTCAGGAAATCCCTGCCGACCTGATTGACCTGGCGCAGGAGTATCGGGAAAAGCTGATTGAATCTGTGATCGACCAGGATGAANATCTGATGATGGCTTACCTCGATGAGGGACAGGAGCCCAGTGTCGAGGATCTCAAGCGCTGTATCAGGTCAGGCACAATTGCCTTGGATTTTTTCCCTACTTATTGCGGTTCGGCGTTNAAGAACAAGGGTGTGCAGATGATTCTGGACGCGGTTGTTGACTATTTGCCTAATCCCACTGANGTCGAGCCTCAACCGGAAGTTGATTTGGACGGCACCCCCACAGGTGAATTCGCGGTCGTTGANCCGAGTAAACCAATGCGTTCACTGGCCTTTAAGATCATGGATGATCGATTTGGAGCGCTGACTTTTACGCGTATCTATACAGGATCAATCAAGAAAGGGGACACAGTACTCAACACTTTCACAGGTAAGACTGAAAGAATCGGGCGTATTGTTGAGATGCATGCANATGAACGTATAGAGCTTGATCGTGCNCAGGCGGGTGATATTGTCGCGCTTATTGGTCTGAAGAACACGCAGACAGGACATACCCTGTGTGACCAGAAAGTCCCNGCGACACTNGAGCCAATGGTTTTNCCTGATCCGGTCATTTANATCGCTATTGCGCCTAAGGATAAAGGTGGTGCTGAGAAAATGGGCTTGGCGCTCTCCAAGATGATCCANGAGGATCCTTCCTTTCAGATGGAAACGGACCAGGAATCTGGAGAAACGATCATTAAAGGTATGGGCGAATTNCACCTTGATATTAAGGTCGACATTCTTAAACGGACTCATGGAGTTGAAGTGATNGTTGGTAAACCCCTGGTTGCCTATCGAGAATCCATCACGAAAATCATTGATGACAGCTACACGCATAAAAAGCAGACCGGAGGATCGGGTCAGTTTGCTAAGATTGATTACATTATCGAGCCAGCGGAATCAGGGTCTGGCTTCCTGTTTGAATCAAAAGTGACTGGCGGTAATGTTCCCAGAGAATTCTGGCCAGCTGTAGAAAAAGGTTTCAAGGTTTGTCTTGAAGAGGGACCGCTTGCTGGCTATCCCTGCCTCGATGTGAAAATGACGCTGGTGGATGGTGCCTTTCATGCTGTCGATTCGTCTGCGATGGCGTTTGAACTGGCTTCAAGAGCAGCTTACAGGCAGTCNATGGGCAAAGCGGGTCCACAGATCATGGAACCNATCATGAAAATTGATGTGTTTACACCGGAAGATCACGTTGGTGATGTTATTGGTGATCTTAATCGNCGNCGGGCAATGATCCAGGGCCAGGAGCCCCAGTCAACCGGCGTTCGCGTAAAAGCATCAGCGCCATTGTCCGAGATGTTTGGCTATATTGGTGATCTGAGAACGATGACATCAGGCCGGGGCCAGTTTTCCATGGAATTTAGTCACTATGATCCAACACCTCGTAGTGTGGCTGATGTGGTTATCAAGGAAGCTCAGGAGCGCCGCCAGGCTAAAGGATAGACTCCCGGTATGTAAAAAGGCCGCATTAGCGGCCTTTTTTATGGCATTTTCTGATCCAGCAATGTGTTAGCTTCCTGTTAGCGTCGAAAGCTCAGGAAGTCTTCATTGACACAATTATCCAACCGGTTACTGCGCAGGTATTTGGCCGCAGTGGCGGCTGAAAAGCTTCTGATGTCATGCATGCTCTGCGGGGTAAAAAAAGCTGAATGGGGGGTAAGGATCAATCGATGCCGAAGCCAGTCTTCGTTCTCGTGCCAGGCTTTTATCAGTTTCTTATCTATATTGGCTGGTTCTTCAGGGAGGACATCGAGTCCAGCAGCGAGTATCTGATCGTTTTTCAGGGCATCATAAAGGGCATCAATGTCCACCACAGGCCCTCTTGCAGTATTAATCAGAATAAGGCCCTGCTTTGCCGCGGCAAGCACATCGGTACTGATGAGGTTGTGAGTCTCTGAATTCAGGGGTATATGTAAGGTTACCACATCGCTTTTCGAGAATAATTCTTCAAGGCTATCGGCCCGCCTGATTCCCAATGCGATGTCGGCACCGTTTGGTTTATAGGGGTCAAAGAATACGACATCCATATCAAACGCCTTAAGTCGAAGCGCAGCAGCCGTACCGATGCGCCCCAGGCCAACAATACCCACGGTACAGTCAGACATTCTCTGTCCGAATGGGTTGAGCGCCGGACGCCAGTTCTTAACAGGGGAAGCTCTCAGCTCCTCATTATGAAAGGCGATACTTTTAGTCAGGGTCAGCATTAATGCCATGGCATGATCCGCGACCTCCCTTGTTCCGTAATTGGGTGTATTACAGACTGGAATACCCAGATTGCCCCAGGCTTCCAGGTTAACTTCGTCAAAGCCAACCGAAGGTTTTACAAAGATCCTGCATTTTTCCAGTCGATCCATGTATTCAGGGGGTATCTGTGGGCCGACTATGGCATCGCAGCTGGCCCACTGCTCGTCACTGACCTGGGACGGGTGTTTCATGAAGTGAGCTGTTATATCGTCACCATTGAGCCCGGAAATTTCCGGTTTGTTATCATCCTGCCATCGAATCATTGGCCACAATACTTGAAACATAGACACCTCTGAATTGCATTTTCTGTTTTGCGTTGTACGCTAAAAATAGCTTCTTTTAGCAGCCACTAACTGCCACTCAATCTGCTTGCAGTTGAGCCGAAAGTCAATTATTTTCTTTACCGCGAGTATGGGCGCGTCCTGCTGATTCTCCTCATTCAAGAGACAGGCTGTTCCGGTCCAGAGGAGAAAGTTTTATGTCAGGATCCAAGGATGGGATGGCAGATAACAGCAATCTTGTATAGTCATGCCTGGGTGAGGTGAATATCTGTTTGACCGGGCCCGACTCTACTACCGAGCCGTGATACATGACCAATGCCTGTTCACAGAAGTGATGCACAACATTAAGATCGTGAGCGACAAAGATATAAGTCAGATTCATTTCCTGCTGCAGGTCAACCAGTAAATTAAGGACCTGGGCCTGCACGGATACATCCAGGGCAGAGACAGCCTCGTCGCAGATTACCAGGCTGGGGTTGAGTATTAATGCCCGGGCAATGCCGATACGCTGCCGCTGGCCACCGGAAAAGGCGTGTGGGAACCGATGCAGTGTATCTGCTTCCA
>NZUN01000143.1 GCA_002697205.1 Gammaproteobacteria bacterium | reverse complement strand
TGCATTTTCTGGTGCTGACGACACTCCAGGAATCTTTGCTGGAGGAACATTTAGCGGCAATCCGCTCACAATGGCCGGGGGTATTGGCGCGTTGGAGTATCTAAAGGAGAATCAGGAGGAGGTTTACCCATACTTGCATGAGCAGGGGGACCGAATGGCAGCTGAAATCAACGAATTTTGTCGATTGAACAATATTCCAGCACAGATGATGAACGCAGGTTCTATGATGCACCTGATTTTCGGTGGCGAAACCATTGAGTCATCACGCGATATAGATCACAGCCACTACTCTTTGGAAAAAGAGTTCTATCTTCATCTTCTCGGTCACAACGTGATCGTTCCTGGGATTCATCTTGCTTTCATTTCATTCGCACACAAGCCAGATGTAATTGATCAGGTCATCGATGCCTTCAAGAGAACCTTTGAAGACCTGAGAGATGATGGCTTAATTTAGCTGAGAAAACTCATCGTTCCCAGCAAAGTTAAAAACCAAAGCAAAACTCGATCAAAATGAACATAAATCGATCGTGGAATCCGAAGCTGCACATGAATTGATCGCTCCCCGGACTTGGGCTCAGCGACTCAAACGAGTCTTTAATATTGATATTACCGTATGTCCATTGTGTGGTGGCTACATTCGCGTCATCGCCGATATCACTGACCCAGACATAATCCAAAAAATCCTCCATCACATCGAACCGCAACCACCACCGCTTAAACCTGCAACAGCTATCCAATCCTAAACAGGCTCAGACAAACAAGCCAAATCAACCCTGCCCGACCCATAAATCGCCTAAGTGATCAAGCCAACAGTCTGTAAGACAGCAGAACAGCATCATTACAGTCATTGACCATCAAAAAGATTACCACATGACGGTGTCTTAAATTTAAGCGAGCATCAGCCATTGCCATACATAACCGTTCTTCGGAAAATGTGGTTTATATTCCTTATCCTCAGAATGCCGAGCGTACCTCTACCGAGCAGATAAAAGCCTATACCAGCGAAGAACGTATCCCAACCATCTAACTGCGGGTAAAGAGCTATCTAGGCACTTCTGCGTGGCTCAGGCACCTGCAGCCAAGATGGACTGAAGCAACCCTATGCAGAAAAGTGTCTCTTAGGATTTAGTGTCAGTGGTATTATATGGGCTGACAATGCACCATCTCAATTTTTAGCCCAATTCCGGACCGGAAAATTAGTCTCCAGTATCGATATCTGCAACTTCAAAATTCATTGTCTTGGCAACAAAGTCCACCACACCATAGGCATAGTGCAACTTCCCATCATTAACAATATTAAGGCCCCACAACTTAAAGACGCTTCCGTCTTTTATATAAATTCCCTGAAGGGAAGCCGTAACGATATTCTCTCCGTTTTGTGTCCAGGCGTAACCGGTATACTCTCCACGGTCCTTCATATCTTGTTTATCAGTAAATTCATAAGAGAGGTACACTCGCCCATAGGGGCCTGCTTCCCCCGAAGCCGAAACTTCATAAGTTTTTCCATCACCTGTATAGGTCGAGTCTATTGTGAAGGTCGCATCAAAAAATGACTCAGAATCCAAGGCGAGTTCTGCTGCTGAGATATAAAAAGGGCTCAGGCATATTATAAGACCAGCTTTAATTAGATTTTTCATGACTTTCATCCTAGTTTGTTAACGTATTTTTTAAGATAAGATTAATAAATCACACTAACCTAGGGACAGTCAAGATGACGATTTTATTTAGAAACGCAGCTGCTTCAGTTTCAATTAACAGAAGTGTCTTCTAAGCTACCAGGCTAATCGGTCCACATAGCGATGATGGGGTACTCTTGCAAAAGAGCTTTATGAGATTAATTCCGCTATGAACAGGCTAATGAATGAGATCACTGGGGATATGGCCTCAAGCCCCAAAGGATTAAGCCAATCAATTAAAGAATGTGAAACTCCCTCTAAAGAACCGAAGCGTAGAAAATGGTGCGATTACCATTGNCTTTGAAATGAATTTTTCTGCNNTGTCTAGATTTTTCAATCTCTCTTTCGGACGAGCAGCAATACTTGATAGTATTCTTGTTTTGATTATTTTATAGTTAATAAAAAAACACTAAGGAGAAATAAAGTGNAACNTATCAAAATAATATNCGCTGCCTTTCTGGTTTTTGCAATTGCAACCAGCTGGTCAGCTCAGGCAGATGTTCGAGAGGTTTTCATTTGTAATTACCTTGACGGAAAGGANATGGGAGATATGATGTCTGCCAGGGACTACTATCTAAAACAGGCNAAAAAGGCTGGCATTGACGTCCCNAATTCGTTTGTCTGGACTCCCTACAAAACAAGCTCATCAACCAGTGACCTGCTCTGGTTCAGCAACTATGAGAACCTGGCAGCATTTGCAGCAACAGCTGATGCACAAGCCGCCTCANCAGAGATGNNNGCAGTTCAGGCTCGCTTCGATTCTGTAGTGAAGTGTACGTCATCTCTGGGGACGAGGAACCTGATCTTCGACGGCGGTGGACTAGACGTGACTCCCCCGGCAATTATTACTTCCANNGCNTGCAANCTNANGCCTGGCGTTGGTGCAGCGGAACTGAAAGATCTGTGGGGCCATGTCAGGGCAACTCTGGGTGGCATGGAAGAATATAAAAATGGGGTTTTTTATTCCCACACGCCGATTACATCCAGCTCTACCACACCTGATCTCTTCCTCTATGGGGTGAGTGATACTGTAACTGACTGGGCAAGCAAGAGAGCTGCCTTTGCTGCCTCGCAAGCCGGACCATCACTTGGAAGGCACTTCCAGGCCGTGATGGAGTGCAACAACAGCCTTTGGATGGGCCAACAGGTGGTTCCTCCTCAGGAGTAACGCCTTGTAACTCCTCGCTCCCCTACCAACCCTGGCAGGGGGGCCAATTTTTTTTAAGATGCGGTCTATCATGCTCGTAGCTGGGCTTCGGCTTATATTTGCGTCGTCAAACGAAATGAGAGGCCCCCGCCCCTGCAACGTAAAGCGTCTACTCTTAAGGCTGTGATAGACTGATCGACCGAGGGAAAATTCAGTGGGCCGTCTGTATGCCAGAACCTTTATTGTTTACGCGTGAAGATGCCGTCGCCATCGTATCAATTAACGATGCACCTTATAATCGTATGTCTTTGGAATTTATGGATAAGCTTGAGCTTCTGGTCGATGAAATTGCCGAGAATGACAGCATTCGATCGGTTGTGATCACCAGTGAAGGTGTTGATAATTTTTCGGTGGGCATGAACTTGAAACAGCTACCCGAAGGTATCAAGCAAAAAGGCAGTGCAGATGCCGTTTTCGATCAACGCTTAAATGTGATTTCAAAAATCGAGAATATGGGTAAACCTTGGATAGCCACATTATTTGGTTACTGCCTGGGTGGTGGCCTCGAATTACCATTGGGCTGCCACTTCAGGCTGGCGGCCGAAGAAAATGCCCAAATTGGACTACCTGAGATGGACCTTGGCGCTGTACCTGCCTGGGGCGGCAGCGCACGCCTTTGCAGATGCGTTGGAAGTCACCATGCACTTGATATGATTTTACGTGCCAAGAAGATATCTGGACCAGAGGCTTATCGCATTGGCCTTGTACATGAACTATGGCCAGTTCAAGAATTGAAAACCAGGGCAATTGCACTGGCTCACGAACTGGCCAGGCAACCCGCAGGTGCTGTACGCAGTATGCTAAAGGTTATTGTTGGTTCGGAAGATAAATCCCTGGGCCAGTTGCTAATCGCCGAACGCGCAGCAATAAAGGAAAACCAGGGCACTGCAGATGCCAAAGAAGGCATGATGGCCTTCATGCAGAAGCGCGCACCCGTCTTTAATCAAAGCTAAATACAGGCCCGCCAGTTCCCAGCCCGATTAAGCTGAAAACGGCGTGATAAGCCTGGCATTAGCGGCCAATTTAGCTGGCGCAACCATTCGGGTACACAGCAGAACCGGCCACTGCGGATTTCACCCGGTGTGTCCGTTAATCCAGGGTCATAAATCCATCTTTATTGAGCCAGTGTTTAAATGAAGCGCGTTGCATATGATTACTTACATAACGAGCAATATTCGGGTGGCTTTCATCTGGCAAGGTCTCTCCTGAATACATCATCTGGATAAACTGGCAGGTAATAGCGATATCTGCAATGCTAAATTGGTCCCCAACAAGATACGGTTTGCTGCCGAGTTCAGCCTCGAGATAGTCAAATATTCCAGGCTGAATATCGGTCAGAATCCTGCTGATAACCGCTTCATCCGGTTCACGCTTCATCATGCGGACTGCGATGCGATTGAAGAACAAAGCGCTGGTTGCCTTGGGTAACTCGTTATCAGCCCAATCTTCAAACCAAAGGGCTCTGCCGTAGTCGCCATCGCCGGCAGGATACAGGGGCGTCCCGGGAAAGCGTTTTTCGAGATAGCCACAGATCGCTGAAGAATCAGGAATAGCCAGGTCACCATCGGTGAGGGCGGGTATCTTGCCCAGGGGTGATATCTTGAGATGAGATTCCGGAGGTGGAAATGGACTGATCGGGTTCAACTCGAACTCAACTCCCTTTTCTGTCAGACAAACAAGCGTTTTACGAACAAAGGGAGATATATTCGAGCCATGAATAGTAATCATTGACATTCCTTTCTGTTAAACCTATTTATCTACCGAATGGGCTATAGAGCCAAGCGGTATTCGTTAGGCAGTGGCATTCCTCTTGGCTTGTTTTGCCGCCAGCCACAATGCATGGATTGCAAACCTTAACGACCGCCCTTAAAGCAAGGAAATTGTTACCACACATTTCTGCGTTCGTGCGCTAATCTCAACAGTTTGCTAACCAAACCCAGCAGATAGCCCAATATTAGGCGAAGTTGGCTAATCGAATGTTAATGGATTCTTCAGCTTCACCCATAATGCGGTTGATCAATTCCTGGCAGCTAGGAATGTCATGAATCAAACCGGCAACCATGCCACAACTCCAGGCGCCTGCGTCCATCGTACCTTCCTGCATAATCCTGGGATAAACCCCGCCCACAAATTGGGCGATATCTCCAATTTCCAGCTGATCGCCTTTTTCCTTTTCAACTTCGATCAACTGCTCCACTGCTGTATTAACCAGCACTCGTTCAGTATTTCGCAGAGAACGCATCACTAATCGAGTATCCAGTTCACTGGCATTAACAATCGCATCTTTCACATTCTGATGAACAGGTGCTTCTGCCGTTGCAATAAATCGGGTCCCCATATTAATACCGTCAGCACCCAGGGCAAGCGCAGCCACCAGTTGCTTAGCATTGCCAATACCACCAGACGCGACAAATGGGATAGTTAATTCTTCCGCTGCACGAGGTAATAGAATCATATTGGGGATATCATCTTCACCTGGATGACCACCACATTCAAATCCATCCACACTGACGGCATCACAGCCAATTCGCTCCGCCTTCAAAGAATGGCGGACAGAAGTACACTTGTGAATGACCTTGATGTCATTTGATTTGAAGGTCTCCATATAAGCCTCCGGGCTACGACCGGCAGTTTCGACGATCTTTACACCACCTTCAATAATGGCCTTGATGTAACCGGGATAATCTGGCGAGACAAAACCCGGCAGGAAAGTCAGGTTGACGCCAAACGGTTTATCCGTCATCTCTTTGCATTTGGCAATTTCACTGGCCAGGTCGGCAGGTGTTGGTTGAGTCAAACCTGTAATGATACCCAGGCCACCCGCATTGGACACCGCACTTGCCAATTCGGCCAGACCGACAAAGTGCATGCCGCCCTGGATAATAGGATGCTCAATGTCAAATAACTCGGTCATTCTGGTTTTCATAATAGGTTCCTCAGCGATAACAATAGCGTTCAGTAAAGGGCTGCAACGTTACCTGCATCAAAGGGTTTAGTCTACTGGTGCGTGCCTAGTCAACGAGCGCTATCGAGTGGTCGGTTAGCTCGTATCCGGGTGAGTTGTAGGCGACCCGAATAGGTCAGCCCACTTCAGATCCGCGGTCTGCTACTCGACCTACCTGGCTACTGGCTTGGTTTTATTGTTTCTGGGGCTGGTATTGATAATAGCCTGTTACTGGCAACATGATATGGTCATAGCCGGTTCCCTTGAGCATGACGTAGGGTCCACCCGTATTAAAATCTGTCGTAACATTGGCAATGCTGGAGACTTCTTTAGGCATGATCATAAAATGAGGGCCAGATTCTATCCAGTGCTCGGGGTTTGCGTCGTCCTTATTTAAAACACCTGCTACAAAATTGTCTTCTCCTACATCACCGTGGAGCATCCACATATAGCCGTCTCTTTCTAATTGAGGTTTCTTTCCCATCATATAGGCACTCATCCAGGCGGCACCGGCTTCATCGAAACAGGCTGGCATAGCTTTATGGGCTGTTTTCCATCCTGATGCTGGGAAAGGTCTTGGGTTGCCTGCTTGACAAGTCCAGCCATTGCTTCCCTTGCGGATAACGCTGCCATCGCCGCCGATGATAGTTGCATTCTTACTGAGAAATGCCGGTGCGGCCGAACTATAAGCCCAGATCTGCCAGGCCGAGCCATTATGAGGGCCCGCTGGCTCATCACCGGCAGAGGCCATGTAAGCTGGCAGCAGCATTAACAGTCCAATTACATTAATTTTTAACATGAACAACTCCATTTAGGGTTAGTTTCTGGGTTAGACCGTGCTGGCATGCCCGACAGTCGGCAAAACCTATTGAGCAGGATATCAACATTTAAAACATACTATCATCTAGCGTATTATTTTCAATTCGGAGATATTGTCCTACTAGGAATCTCGACCCGCAATGGACCTTCACTTCAAAGGTAAACCATCCGACTGAATCTTAAGACCAAAAAAACGCTCATAACTGAACCCAGGCGAATCTAGGCAGCGTCAACTGACCTGGCAAGAACAGCACCACCTGCAATCCTATTCACTGCCCGCACACGGGTTGATTGCTATACGTTTGTTTGTAATATTAGGCCTTCTCGCGAGGCAGGATTTATAGCCGTGGAAACGAACATCCGGCATACCTGCCAATGGTTCGAACAACTAAATCAATATAGCGGGCCGGTATTTAACCAGGCCCTGAACGCACAACCTGGAGGCAATACCGTGAAATCGGATAAAAGGGCCAATCTTCATTTTGACAGCAGGGCGGTCTATTTGCCGCCAGACGAAGCCAGCAAGTCAATCAACCCACCTATCTTTATGTCTTCGAGTTTTCAGTACGATGCTGACATCTATCAACAGGTGGTCGATGGAGAGCGCAAGGCCGTCAACATTTACGGCCGCTGCGGCAATCCATCGGAGTATCAGTTCGAAGAACAGATGATGATGATTGAGGGAGCCGATGCGTGCCTTGCGACCGCATCTGGCATGGCCGCGATCTCGGTTACGCTGCTCGGCCTGTTGAAAGGCGGTGACCACGTCGTCTGTGACTGGACAACCTACAGTTCAACCCATGAGATGCTGGACCATCGCTACACCGACTACTCCATTGAAACCACGTTCGTTGATACAGCCGATGCCGCGGCTGTCCGGGCAGCAATGCGTCCGAACACGAAAGTCATCTACTTCGAAACGATCGCTAACCCGACCATGAAGATCTCAGCCATTCCACCTCTGGTGGAGATCGCCACCCAGAGCGGCGCAATCCTGGTATGTGACAACACTTTCGCCAGTCCCTATGTTGCCAGACCGCTGGAATGGGGCGTGGATATCGTGCTCGAAAGTGCGACCAAGTTCATCGGTGGTCACAGCGATGCTCTTGGCGGCGCCATCTGCATGAAGTCAGACCGGTTGCCGGATGATTTCCTGGAACAGATTCGCTGGAACACGATGGTAAAACTGGGTTCACCGCTGGCACCGTTCAATGCGTGGTTGCTGCTACGCGGCATCCAGACACTCAGCGTTCGCGTGCAGCGGCAGTGCCAATCCACTGCAAAGCTCGCGAGCTTCTTCGAGTCGCATCCTGCTATCGGCAAGGTGTGGTATCCCGGCCTGTCATCGCATCCGCAACACGAGATTGCGAAAGCCCAGATACCGGAATTCGGCGGCATGCTGACCTTCGAAGTCAGTGATGCTGATGCAGCGCTACGGGTGCTGGACAACCTGGAACTTGCCTGTTTTGCCGCCAGTCTCGGTGGTGTGCGCACAACAACACAGATCCCGGCATCGATGGCATTCCTGGACGTACCGGAACAACAACGCCAGGCGATGAACATTGCCGATGGCATGATTCGCGTTTCCACGGGACTCGAAGACGTGGATGACCTGATTGCCGATTTTGACGCGGCACTGACAAAGGTATGAGTGCAGTGGGCCAACCAGGACAATATCTGTGCAATTAAATAAATCACTCAGCTTCTGGGACGTTTTCGCCATCGCTCTCGGCCAGGTCATCGGCTCGGGCATTATGGTNCTCATTGGAATCGGTATTGANTTCACCGCTTATGCGATTCCATTCGCCTTCGTACTCTCNGCCTGCCTGTCGATCATCAAGCAACTTCCCATTGCATTCATGGGCTCGGCAATGCCGGCGACCGGCGGACTGTACGTGTACTGCAAGCGAATTCTCGGCCCGCAGATCGGNTTCTTCTANCTCGCCATTCTCCTGGTTACACATATCCTGATTGCNCTGTTTGCCCTTGGNTTTGCATCCTACGCGGTGGCGCTCGTACCCNNCCTTAATATTCGAGCNATCGCNATNGGTATCCTGCTGCTNTTNTATTTCGTTAACCTGTTTGGTGTTAAACAGGCGGCAGCCGTGCAGAAAATTATGATCCTATTTCTGCTCTTTGGCCTTTCGTCGCTGATCTTCTTTGGCATCCTGGAGGTCGATTACGCGAGGTTCACGCAGACCAAAGGCCTGTTCCCGAATGGCTGGTACGGTTTTGGCCTTGCCTGCGTTGTGCTGTCCTTTTCNACTGGTGGNGCNCAGTACATATCGGAGCTGGGCGGTGAGATGAAAAATCCGCACCNCGACCTGCCACGNGCGATTATCTACAGCACGGTNCTCGCGGCNGTCTTTTTTGCCCTGGTATCAATCGTCGCGGTCGGCATATTGCCNNTCGAACAGACTGCCGGAAAACCCTTGTCGGAAGTCGCCAAAGCGATNCTGCCAGCGACGGTTTACACCGCATTTATCGTGGGNGCTGGTTTGTTTGCCCTGGCCACCAGCATCAATGCCACTTTCTCCTGGGCAACAAAATCAGTGCTGATNGCCTGCGAAGATGGCTGGCTGCCGAAAGGCATTGCCGTAGTCAACAAGCGNTTCAACACACCGCATATTCTNCTNACNNTGCTGCTGNTTTTAGGCGCCGCGCCAATCATCGCNGGCAAGGATCTGCGTTACATCATCATGCTNGGTGGCGGANTGGTATTCATNTATGACCTCATTCCGCTCATCGCAGCTATGAATTTCGCAAAGCGACTGCCAGAGNCCTTTGCNAATGCNCGNATGAACTTCTCGGAGAANTCNCTTAAAGTCATCAGTGTCATTGGCATCTGTATTCTCCTGGGACAGGGCGCGCTNNCGTTCTCAGATATCGACCTNACAGGNTGGGNCCTGGTGGCAAGTTACATTACNCTNGTAGTGATTTACATACNCATACGATCAAAGTACAGGCAGTTGGATTCCAAATACCTAACGNNGACTAATCAATTGGAGTAGCGCCCTGCTCGGCCGTACTGCATTCAAAAANTCCTNTNCGTGAGCGCCATCNGATNTCTNGCGATGGANAACCNGGGCGTTGAACCAGGCGNACTCGAGTGCACTCGGGAGCACTGTCAGTCACCGGACTGGGCCTTGGCNTCTANCGNACTGCCCANCTGCCCACGTTCGTCCCGCCACGCCGGTTCCGGTGGCANCTGNAGCCAGCCCGCGCATTCACCGTCGAAAACACCAATCTGATCNTCTCCAGAACCGTGCGGCGTATAACCCANCAAAGCCCGCAACCGNGCNCCAAACTTCGCCGCGATATCGGGCGGTGTCTCCAGGTACTGGTTTGCTTCCTGGCGCAGCCAGCCNAGCGAGTAGGTNTTTNTGAGCCCAAGNCGGCTGCCCTCGCTNTGGTTGGCACCNCCGCCATGCCAGGTTGAGCCCAGGTAGAACAAAGCTGAACCTTTGGGCATGATCGCTGACTCCCAGTTGGATACGTCCGGCAGATGCCAGGACCGGATAAANCGATGCGAACGCGGCACTACCCNGGTACCGCCGTTTTCACTNGTNAAATCGTTNAGCGCCCACATAACGCCAATCTGCAATTCCATGCCAGCNAGTTCCATCGGATACAGCGAATCNTCCCGGTGCAGGCCCTGCGCNCCCTCGCCNGGCANNATCTCNATGGCGGTCAGNCTGCCCACCTGATAGGTCGCGCAGTGCGGCAGCAGGATTTCATCAGCCACNGCAACCACGCTATCGTGATCNACAAGTNCNGCAGCACTCGGGGCATCGCGCATGATNCTGCCNAANCGACGGGTCCTGGTGCCATCGAAGGCGCTTTGCTTNACNAGGTCNGCCTGATCNAGNTTTGACCGCAGTTCAGCNGCGACCANATCGNNGATATCGGGCCCNGCTAATTCNNTNANGACCACCGCGCCANCGCGCCTGAGCGCGCTGACNACCTNNTCAACNGGTGCGTCAGCNTNCAGATAAGTNAGTGNCATGGTATTTNCCTTCCTCGGGANAGAGGNTTAACGGTGCANGNAGATGGTAACTTAGAGGAATTCGATTAGGCAACAGGGTNTCCCNGATATCAAGCAATCCCTTGNCNCCTTAAGNACNCCNTTCTGNCNGGCNTCGATTCAATTGAGNATCGCTGGGTGGTAACGAATCGGTAGTGGCGTTAACGCTTGATGTTGTCTATTCGATGAAGACGGTTCCGATAGTAAGCATTTCTTGCCCGGATATCGCTAAGTGACCTGCGCCGACGCTCAGGTCATCGAATCATTNTTTTTTGGACAACATGNATCATCCTGAACCTTNTCATCAGCCGGCTTTACAGGAATCGCCTATTCCCAAAGNCCNAACGTTTTCATTCAGGTGTGTCTAGATGTGATTGCAATGCGGCCAGCACGACCTCGGGCCCTGACCGTCGTTGGTAGTTTTCTGACTGGTCTATCCACAGAACCTGGCCANCACTGCTCACCAACAAGGTTGTTGGTACCGGTAACGCTTCGACCTCATCGTCGAGCGGCCCTGAGTGAATCAGTTGATTACGAAGACCAAAGGCATCNGTCACCACCAAATCCCGATCTGACAACATTCGTGCCTGAAGACGATGTACCCCTCTCTTNTTGCGNATCACCTCCGGNTTGTCGGTGCTGATTGTGAGCACCTGCACATNTCNCTTCTCGAACTCTTCCTGAATTTCTGACCATCGCCGTAACTCGGCGACACAGTAAGGTCACCAATGCGCTCGAAAAAACTTGATAAGCACGGGCGCTCCGGCGAGGTCGGCCGATCTAAAACGATCACCCTGATCATCCAGCGCAGTAAAAACAGGAATGATGTCACCGACTCGAATAGGATTGTCCGCAGCCTGTTGCGGGCTGATTGCGACCGTAAATGTCANGAACCCCCCTGTTGCAATTGCCAGTATTGCAGGTATANCACCAAACCAGCGCGGGCCGATGACCAAGGCTGCAACGCCAAGACCGGCAGCCACCAGGAAGGCNACAACAAATAACGTTCGNTCCTCGGGAATTGCCACCTGATNGGCCAGGNGAAACCAAAATGCCACCGTCAGTANGGCGGCCGTAAGGGCAACAAAACCCAGTACCGTTCCTACTTTTTTTCTGTTTGTGATCACCGTTCTAATATTCCCTCTATAAAAGTCATATTTTCGGATTAATCTATCTGCCCGAGTCAGCGACGCTGGATTAATTTTCCCATATTATCGTTTCGTATTCCGCATCGGGTATTCTGTCAATGGTATAGTCGATTGGAATTTCATTTTCNGCTAANGANGGCCACAAGGGTTCCACCATTTGATCATCNAGCGAATAGAGCACCTTGCGTAATTCTGCCAGTTTNTCAGGATNTGATGCTGAAAGGTTTCGCTGTTCCGTTGGATCTTCGTTCAGATTGAAAAGCCAGGTTTTACCGTTTTGTTCCAGTAGCTGCAGTTTCCAGCCATCTTGTTGCACGACCTTGTAGCCACCAGANCGCCAGAAGAGCGGNCTGTCNAGNGAGGGTTGCTCCGGATCAAGCGCCACCTCAAGAATGTCCANACCATCGATGATACGATCATCAGGCGGTGTTACNCCAACGGCGGCNAGTACCGTCGAGAAGATGTCGATATGAGCAACCGGCGANCCATACTGACTGCCAGCGGCGATTCTCGCCGGCCACTTAATGAAGTACGGCGTATGAATACCNCCTTCAAANAGGGTGATTTTCCATCCACGGTAGGGCTTATTCAGATCAGGAAGACCAACGTAACCTGCACCGCCATTGTCAGANGTAAAAATAACAATGGTATTGTCCGTCAGGCCATTCTCGTCAAGCGCGGCCAGCACNTGACCGATACCCCGNTCAAGGCCGCGTATCATNCCTGCGTAGGTTCGCTCGGNATGATCTGTGATGTGACTCAAAGCCTCATAGTCTTTCTTTTCAGACTGTAACGGCGTNTGCGGNGCATTGTAGGCCAGATACATAAAAAACGGACGATTACGNTTAGCCNCNATCGCCTTGANGGCTTCGCGNCTGAGNTAATCNGTCACGTGTGANTCNGGTTTAAATCGATNGCCTTTGTTGNACCTCACGCCGTATNTGAGGTTGGGCCAGAGAAACCTGTCAATCGGATCGAAATCCTGTTTTGAATTGACGACATCTGGATCACTTTCCTCCATAAACTTTGCGCCGCCTGCCAGGAAGCCAAGAAACTCATCAAAGCCCTGATCATTGGGCAACATGCCTTCATCACCGCCCAGATGCCATTTACCCAGCGCAATAGAGTGATAACCTTTCTCCTTGAGTAGTTCCGGCAATGTCTGTTCGGTTCCGGGTAACCCTAATGAACTCGGTTCAGGATAGTTCTCAGCGTTTTCCGCTTTAAAACTATCCCCGGCAATCATTCTCATAAACTGCGGCGATGCCGGCGTGAACTCAAACCCGACTCGGGTGGGATAACGCCCCGTGAGCAATGCAGCGCGGGAGGGAGCACAGGTGCCGTTGCCAGTGTAACCGTTAGTAAAATGAATACCCTGTGCCGCAATGGAATTAATCTGCGGAGTCGGTACACTGCCACTGCCAATGCCGCCACCGTAGTATGTAATGTCATTAAAGCCAAGATCATCAACAACAATAAGCACCACATTAGGAGGCCCACCGCCTTCTGCGCGCGGCTCGGTAGGACCCTGCTCCCAGATAACGGGCTGGTTTTCACCAATTGGGCTGACTATGTCAGAGAGAATTCCTGGTAGATAATACCAATATTGTGACAAGAGAAAACCGCCAATAGCCACCACGCCAACAAGACTGATCAGCACCTTTTTCATTGTTCTATCCGACTTTATGAGTTGGGAATAAGAAGAATTAACCACATTTCTACCTCGTTAGCCAAGTACATCTGTGCCCTGGTACATCATGTCGATTTTCATTCTTGATAAATAGGGTTCCGATGAAGTGAATTTCGCGTTTGGATATCGAGTGGCCCTTGCCCGGCATCAACATATCGCTCTCTATAAGTATTAATCCTCAGGTTGTGTTAACAATCGATATCGATTTAAATTTATTTTGAATTTGAATTTGAAGTTGGAACATCCAATCGTCAGCCGACCGAGACGCTGTGATTATCGAGGGGTGTCACCGGCGATAGTCAGACGGTGCATGTGTCTAAGTTCGCCTTGATAGTCGTTAAGCGCGTAATGGCTGACGCAGCGGTTGTCCCAAAATGCCATTGAACCTTTGCGCCAATGAAAACGCGTCGTGAAGACCGGTTGCGTCATGTGGCTTTCGAGCCAGTCCAGTAACGGCGCGCTTTCCCTGGGCGTCATGCCTTCGAAATTGATGGTGTGTTCCCGGCTGAAATACAGAGCACTTTCGCCGGTCTCCGGATGCGTGCGTACCAGCGGATGGACAGGGGATGTATCCAGCACCGCCTTGTCTGCCCTCGATGGCATCGAACGGTTGCCTGTTGATGCGCCGTTGCCGCGCTGGATCATGGTACGGGCCAGGTGTCGCACGTTGTATTCGACCTGCAAGGTCGCAAGTAGGTCCTGCATGCGAGTGGAGAGCGCCTGAAAGGCGAGTACACCATCGGCGAACAGCGTATCGCCGCCACGACTGGGCACCTCAACCGCATAGAGCATGGTTGCCATCGATGGTTGCGGACGATAGATCAGGTCGGTGTGCCAGCCGCCACCGAAATTGCTGGTTTCGTGGGGTTCTTTAATCACCGGGATCACCTTGGGATGACCGGCTAGCGGCTCGACGAAAGGATAGTCTTCGAGCTCACCAAAGCGAGCGCCTACCTTGGCCTGGGCCTCAGGATCGAGTTCCTGGTCATGAAAGAACAGGACGTGGTTGTCGAGTAATGCCGAGCGGATCTCCTCGACCAAGTCGTCTCCGATCGGGGCCCGAAGGTCGACGCCCGATATCTCTGCGCCCAGCGCCCCGGAGACGGGGTCTACTTGAATTTGTTGCTGTTGTGTCATGTCAACCTGGTTTTCCAAATGAAGTTAGCTGACCTCAAGGTTTGACCTCATCACTGCAAACCCTTCAGCTTGAAATTATCCCATGTCACCTGCCGATCAGGGACGAACACTATCCAACGTCCGTTGCGGCCACGAACAGTCGCACTATTTGGGGGCGGCTGGTCATGCTTAGCCTGGCCGTGGCCACCATTATATTTCTGTCCCATATGGATTCTGGCTTCAGCAAGATGCGGATCATCCGCTTCAGCATCCGTCGATTCGAGTATATGTCCCTGGCCTTGCATCATGATCGCCTGCAGTTCAGGAAACTTCTCGTTTCTATCAACGATGATGGTGCAGTCGGGTTGGCGCCTGATATTGACCACTTTTTGACCCCGCCCATATATATAAATTCGATCACCAGCCCAGCCAAACCACATGGGCGTGACATTGATCCGGCTGCCCGGTCCAACAGTGGCAATCCTGCAGTTCCATTGGGTTGACAGTATCTCCTGGATCTGGTCATCATCGAGCTGAAGTTTCTTTGATATGGGCATTGTAATTCGCTCTTTTGTGTCGGTTTCTCGTCGCACCTGCGACGCTCTCTTATGCGCTTTATGCCAGCTGTCTCAGGGCCAGGAAATGGAGGAACAAGACTACGTCAGATCAGCGATGAGATCACTATACGTTTCAAAACCCAGAGACGAGGTGATCTCTTCGCGCCATACCTGGTCAAGCCTGGCCAAGGTAGCATCACTTAACTCGGCCCTGCCACCGGCGGTACCCTCTCTAACCTTGGCGCTATCGCTACCGGGCGGAATACCGCCTTTGTCTTCACTCAACTTTCTTAATATGGCGTCATCAAAGCGATCCTTATACTTGAGCATGAAAGCCAGCGAGGCGTGCTTCTCTGTGATTGCCAGCAGTTCATCATCCAGCTCAATCCCTATGAACTCAGCTATTCGACAAATCGTACCGGTCGAATCTTTCAACATCTTCTCGTAAGCAAGAAACAAGACATTATCATCGTTACGATGCGGCCACCACGACTGCAAATGCTTATAATATCGGCGATGACTGAGAAAGGCTTCTTCTACGAATTCATCAGTGGGCACAGCACCGGGCTCCAAAAACCAACCTTCCTGAAATCTGAGCAGTGACACCGCCGCATCGCCAGGGTCACGAACAACGTTGATGTAACGGCCACCCCTGGGTATCTGATCCCAGCCCAGATGACTCTTGAATGCTCTCGGCGGCGCTTTCTGCTCTGCGTTCAGGTCTAAATCAAGACCTGCACTCACTTCAATCCAGGGAATAACCCGAGAGATGTCATCAAAATCCATATCACCGCGGGTTCTGAGCGTGTGCACGATTTGCTGAGTCCAGGTGGTTCCACTCTTACCATAGGGCGTGATAACAACATCAGTGGGTCTCAGTTTCAATACCAAGCCCTGCTCGAGAACCTCCTTAGAAAACACATCCAGGCTTTTTGTTGCCAGCTCTTTAAGGCTCTGGGCGCGCCGCTTTTCTGACATATCACCTACTCCAGAATGGCTCAATCAAATCATCGAACCAATATTGCATCACACCTGCTGTCAACAATTCAATTCCAGCATCACCAACCCAGGCAGGCAAATCATAGCCACCGCAATTGAATCCGCCTGTTAGGCGAATCCTGCGCCTTGGTGCGCTCTACCAGCCTGTCGATCATCAGGCAACTTCGCGTTCAATTTATGCTGGATGCTTAGGGGTGGTAGACGCTGATAACTGTGTTAGGTCAGCCGATCTGGGCCACTGACGCTAAGTTCTAAAAGACTCTTATCGACGCTGCTCCAGTCTATCCCGCTAATCACAGCTTTCGTACCTTCCTGTAGTCCATTGAGCGAGATATTACGGCCGCTGGTTGAACCGGGATCNCCATCNATNACCCCATCCATGACCCCANNNNTGATCCGTTACTNTGGGCGTTTTCNCCAAGCTTACGATTNTNCTANGGANCTGGGGCTCCCGGGTCTTGTTCAATAGAGGCTATATGGTCTTCTAATACTTGATATANAGGGAAATCCACCCANGTGTCATTTAAATAGTTGAGCTCGGGTACTTCTTCCTTTGGGTCTACGATCAAATTATAGACTGAGGGATAAGCCATATTTTTNATGCCATACCCATCTCTATCCATTTCTTTAATTAGAATTTTCCAGTTGCGCCATTTCGCGCCAAATAACTCGTTACCAATGTAAATAACCATGGACTCGCGAGCTGATTTATTCGTTTTTCCCTTCAGAAAATCAGACTGGTCTGCACCATCNATGACTCGATCTNTTGGAATATNAGCACCAATCAAACTAGCCAAAGTTGGAAATANATCTATCTGATGGACAACTTCATTTGATACCTGTCGCTGTGGGATTTTCCCAGGCCAGCGGATCAGGAAAGGTACCCGTAAGGATCCTTCATAGGGNGAAAACATACTTCCTCGCCAGGGCCCTGTGAACCCGAAGGACCGGGGCACGCCTTCACGCCCATTGTCTGAGGTAAAAATAAAAACGGTGTTTTCTTTCAGTCCGAGTTCGTCNATGGTATCCAATAACTCACCGACGTAGGCGTCGGTCTGAGCCAAAACATCAGCAAAACTGCCATTTCCNGTTTTGCCGAAAAAGTCAGGGTGTGGATCAACCGGTTCATGCGTTTGGGTATACGGCAGATAGGCAAAAAATGGTTGCTTAGTAGCTGCCTTACGNTTTATAAAATCGATGGCATGATCGGTAATATCTCTATCGATAGTCGCCCTCTTAGCTCGGTCATAAACCTCTAATTCCTTTGGTTTTTGGCCTCGGAAGGATGACATGACATGGGCAAAACGAACGTCTGGATGACTATCAGCAGCAAAACTATTGCTATCNGGCCAAAAGGCTCGGTCTGATGATCTGGGAATCCCATTCCATTCATCAAAGCCCTGATCCGTAGGATAACGGCCCTCAGTGTCGCCTAAATGCCATTTCCCGAAGATCCCAGTTGCATAGCCCTCCTTCGAGAGCATTTCTGCCAATGTAATTTCCCATTTAGTGATNCCGTACCAAACACCTCTGGGCGGGCCCTGCAAACGTTGTCGTGTCCGTATACCATAACGACCTGTCATTAACGCCGAACGCGACGGTGTGCATTCGGCCTCAACATTAAAATTTGTCAGTTGAAANCCTTCAGCTGCGATGCTGTCAATATTTGGTGTTGCTGCGCCGCGCAANACACCACCACCATAAACGCCGATTTCNCCATAACCAAAGTTATCCATTAGCACCAAAACAATATTGGGTTGCTTGTCAGCAAAGGCATTTAAACCGAACAACACTAGCAGCAGNAGGATTATTTTTTTCATGGCCAAAGACTAACAAATTAACTATTTAAGGGCACGAAGTTTGTCCGCAGCCAGTTGAGGCGCTAGCAGGTTTGTTTTACCAGGGGTGAGCCTCAATCCATTCTCCAGACAAGGGATAGCCTGCCNGTTGTTTTCCATTGTAATGGGTACGCCCTGCNCCTTCAGGTTCGAAGCGCTTTCCTGGCCNTATTAGCAGCTCAAATCATGAAAATAGCACCTGCCTGGGCAGCAGGTTCTTCCCCTCTAGCTAGGTAGCTGCTGCNGACTAATACCCGGGTAGCCTTTCTTGAATATAAGCTTCGATTTGTTCAGCGCTATCCCGCTGAGCGTTGTCACCAATCGCGCCAGCCGTCAACGCATTGCCAGTGAAACCAAACAGGTANCGTATGAGCACCAGNCCATCGGTAAGCGCTTTGGATTCTCCATTGCCATCTATATCAAGNTCANTATCTGCGTCCGTCAGATAGCTTGAGATAGCTTCAGCGGTGGTTCGACTGGCATCGCTGGCTGTGGTGCCGGATGTAAGCGCGTCGCCNGAGAANCCNAACAGGTGACGCATGACCAGCAGCCCATCGNTTAAGGCNTNGGCCTCCNGGTTCTCATCAACGTCAAAACTGAAGCACCCTGTAGGGCATGAATACGCACTCAACGGGTCGGTTCCCTGCGTGAGTTCCTCNTCATCCGGGAATCCATCGTTATCATCATCGATATCGGTATTATTACCTTCGCCGTCACCATCAGTATCGAGCCACTCGCTTGAATTATCCGGGAATGCGTCCTGGTCATCGCTGACACCATCACCGTCCGAATCCAGNACTACNNTCTGGTTATCACTCACCGAAAAGCCCATTGGCGCAGTAAAGACATGGCCATCGCTGAAACTGACCAGCAATGCNTCATTGCTGAAGTTGTAGACCACGTACTGCCTGAGATCACCTCGGTCGAACACCATGGCGGCCGGGTAGTCCGCNGTAATATCCCCCACGCCCNTGACCAGATGACCCAGTNCACTCATGGTGTGCAGCCANTGAAAGGTNTGCGCCTTGGTTTCACCTGCTTCCGGTGTGTACTGCGTTACCGTCTCATAATCAGCAATAGCGGAATCAGNATCGACCAGNGCCCACAGATTCCACCAGAGATCGCTCCACTCATCAGGGCCAAGNCCGGAGGGTTTGCCATTCGNCGATTCACCCAGTCCGAGTGCAACGTAGTCATCCATGTAATCAGAGTGCAATCCGACGTGCATGGTCAGCGCGTTGGATGGGAGCCCCTGAATGCCAAGAATATGTGCCAACANCGGGCTGAACCAGGTCGAAAANACTGCCCCATCGCCCCATATAATGGAAGTTGTTAGTTTGTTGTACCCGAATGGGAAGTTATCAACGTCGGTNCCGGGTGCNTTGTAACCGTCGATATTATTCCANTATTGCCAATAGGTAGTTGAAGTCGAAGCATGCAGATACATACCGCGTTCAACCAATGCATCATTGCCTGTGGCCAAACCATATAGGATGATGGCGCCATAGGCATTAGCCGCTTCCGAGGTCGATTCATTGTTATTACCGCGGACAAAATTCACGGCACCGGATGCCCACGAAAAACCGTTAGCAGGGTCGAAATTCCTCAAAGGCGGGAACATGGGATCGTCTGGCGCAGCAGCGTAATCCCGGATCAGCAGTTCGATCATCGGTCCATAGTTGTCAGCACTGCACCAGGTGGGATCAACGCGACAGATCTCAGCAGCGGCACGGACAAAATACCCGTAATGGAAGTGGTGGTCGTTGAGCAATTGATGAGATGCAAAAGCCTCCTCTATCCCCAGCAACGTACTCCATTGCGCGTCGTAGACGAAATAGCGCAGGACATCCAGTTCACCATCGGTTTCAGCAGTGAACCAGTCTTCAAGCTGNAATTTTAACCAGGCTACCAGCTGATCNGCTTCTTCCACATAACCTGCTGAGCGTGCCAGCGCGGCCAGCTCGGCGACTTTTCCGTAATTCTTACCGCTCCAGTAGGTATCGGTGCTGTCATTCCAGCTTTCTGGCCCNGGATCTGTGAACTCGCGAATCANTTCGCCCAACCGAGTAAGGTCGAGCGAATCGGTAAGCACCGGCAGAGACGGTAATACGCCGNCATAGGGAAGCTTGTAACTGAAGCCACTACCTGAAGCGAACTTGATCANGCCTCGAGCACTGCGCGTAGACGCAACCGTTTCAGGGACTTCACCGAATTTCCAGTGCAGGGGATGCANGCCCATCATTGTGGTCACTGCTGCACCGGCCTCATCAAGATAATGATGGCTGACAGTCACTTCGTTGNTGCTGCGGTCAACCGAGTATTGGATATCCACCCTGGCAACAGAACTCGAAGCCGTCGCNGAGAATGCATCAATCACCGAGGTAGGCACATCCCCGCNAGAATCATTGGGCAACCAGGTTACGGTCACTCGGCCAGTATCATCGTTAATGGTAATCTCACTTCCGGAAACGTCGGCAAACGAAGTATCGCCGTTACCGGTAACTAGGAAATCGTTACGATTCCCAGCCACTGACGTCCATATGCCAAGGCGATCTGCTTCATCCAGGAAGANGCCCTTCTCACCACCATCCTCTCTGAGTGTTCGCAGTANGAGATTACCCTGGAAAACGCTNAAAAAAACGTGAGGTGAGCCATGGCTAAAGACGGCTTCCATGACTGGATCGGTGCCCGAGCGCCATTGAACGGTCACCGAGCCGGCACTCGAATCCTTCATATAAGCATTAAGATCGGAATGCATTGAGTTACCCACTGCAATTCCATCAAACACTTCTGAAAAAGGATCAGGAGGGCTGTACAGAAAACCATCGCTCGAAATCGACAGACCACCCGGGATACCCATCAAACGCACGCCTCGCTCGGTGACTCTGGCAATAATNGGATCTGGCGTNATGTAGGCTGCATCCGAGGNATTACCGACTCGCATCTCTCCCAGAAAAGCAACGGAGCCCCACCACCGATGCGTCGCCGTNGGCTTTTCTGATGCGGGTGCGACCAACTGAGGGACCCTGGCAGTAGGTTGCCCTACTGGCGTCTGGGTCGCAGTATCACAACCGGCAACACCAGGCAGCACGACGCCTGCATTGTATATCCAGTTTCCGAAATCATAGACGCAACGATAACTATCTGGATTAATACCATCGGCAGCACTACCGGCACCCAAAGCTATCAGTTCATAATCGAAATCGGTACCTGAACCCGGTCCAGGTGGATTCTCGCCATCAGCCAGTCCGGTAAACCTGACTTCATCAATGCGGTAGCGCAGCCCCGCCCCGGTCTGGAAAGCGGGAAAGAACACCATGGGGGCGGTGATACCAGCCAATGACAACTCACCGCTGGCAGTCAATGTAGCAACCGGTATTGTTACTGTCTGCCAACCCTCCTGGATCAGCAAGCCGTCCACGGGTAATTCACCTGAAATCGCCGAGCCGCTTTCTACCTTGATGTAAAACTGGCTGACGACACCGAGATCGATTAATTTTATGTCAAAAACCAGGTCCCCTTCAGCGTAACCACTCAGATCGATAGGGTTACCCGGGCCTATCACTAGACCAGCATGCCCCGCATCTGATAAGTAACTCACCTCAAGAACATCGCCGCGCGACTCGTCTTCAACGATACCCCAGTCAACACTCTGGCAACTTTCGGTCCCGGCTATTTCATTAGTGCAGTCCCCATAGCCGCTCTGCTCATCGAAAAACGATAGGGCCGCATCACCTCCCCAGATATCGTCAACATGACCCGCCGTCAGGATATAAGTATCATCCGATGCTAAAGCCCGAGCATGATTACAGATGGTAAGTACCACAAGGGCCAGCAGGAGCTTTGCACGCAATGGCATAAAAGTCATGTTAGATGAGTCCCATGATTGAGATGCGATTACTCGCATCCAGTTACATTGAATAATATCAGATGTATGACAACGTTGTCAGCTTAACACTAAATATGATTTATGGCTTCGTTGACACAACGATAGGTTAATAGCCGCTCCATTAAGGCCGCTGGACCCAGGTAAACACATGGGTAACAATTACCGTTTATCAGGAAGAGAAGCGCTTAGAATCAAACGGTTAAGGCGCTAAAGGAGAAGTACATGACGTTAAAGCAATCGGTCCATCTGGTAGGAAGCGTGCCATTGAATACAGCGGCTGATGTATTCAGAACATCTACCCGAATTCTCGGTAAGCGCCTAAAGCGTGTTCCCGATGGCGAAACCGGTGAACGCAAAAACTGGATCGGCTGGCAACTGCCAAAGATTGCCGCTTGCGCTGGCCTCCAACTCTATGACCAACCTGACAAAGGCTACGGCAGGACCGAACTGGTACGTATTTCCCCTGGCTGCCAGGATAGTGTGCAAATACGGGACCTGGGCTACTTTGACGCAGCAATGACTTCTTATGCGGTGTTCGCCCAGGCGAAAGCAGAAGGCAGCATTAATTCGGCCTGTCGCTTCCAGATTTGCCTGCCAACGCCGCTGGCGCCCATACAGTTGTATGTACAAAAAGCGGACCAGGTTGTGCTTGAGCCTGTTTATGAGGCCGCACTGTTAACAGAACTGGCCGGGATCATTACCGAGATACCGGCCGAAGAGCTTGCCATACAATGGGACACGGCTGTTGAATTTGGCGTATTGGAAGGTGTATTCCCAAGTTACCTGGACAATCCATTCGAAGACATTATCGCCCGGCTTATCAGGCTGGGAGAGTACGTGCCGGAAGGCGCAGAGCTTGGTTATCACCTGTGTTATGGGGATTCGGGACACAAACATTTTAGCGAACCTGACGACATGAGTAAGCTTGTTGCGGTCGCTAATCGTCTGACAAGTGATTTATCGCGCAATATTAACTGGCTACACATGCCAGTCCCTCGAGAACGCCATGATGCAGCCTACTACCGACCACTCAAAGATCTGCGGCTGGCCGCAGACACAGAAATTTACCTGGGCCTTATCCATACCACCGATGGCGCCAGCGGTGCAGCCAGGCGTATCGATGTCGCGCAGGAATTCCTTACCGAGTTTGGCATTGCCACAGAATGTGGCCTGGGGCGTCGCGACCCGGAATCCATCCCGGACCTGCTCGCCTTGCATGCACAAGTAGCCGATAGCCAAGATTAAATCCAACAGTCAGATCGCTGCACACGGCTAATGGGGTTACCAAACTATCTGGATTGGGAGCAGACCGGGTCAGAAGCAAACCCAACTTACAACGGCCCTACCCCCTTTCCTGGCGAACAAACCACTATCCAGCAACCTAAACCGGTCGCCACGGTTTTTTTGGGCCCTAAGCTAGCAGGGCACGAGGCCTAACCCACAAAAAACGGTATCGCCACTATGGCGGCAGAGGCTAACAGCGTGAGTTCAAGTGATGCAGATGTATATCTTATGATGCGTCTTTTGGACACCTTTTTCTCCTTATAAGGAACGATTGATGAACCCTTGTGAGGTTCGGTAGAATCCTTTTGGGACTCACGTCCTTATATGGAGACGAGGCGGTCGTTTTCAAGCCGATGACAGCAGAAAAATTGAATTATTTGGCTACGCTACTTGGCAAAATTCCCTGCAGAGTAATCCATGGCAAACGTCTAAGGCGGATTACTGGCAGTGCCCCATTTATCACCACGAGTATAGTCTGTAATCTGGGCTTTAGTAACAACCCCTCTACATTCTGTTCCCATCGTTGGCACTGCCATATTTACGATGCCTGAATTAAACTATTCCTAAATTTATTATTTAATAATCAACTAGTTAAATATTTTTTTTAAAACAACTAATGCTATTAGCCAATGGTAACAACTCTACTCTGACGGCATCCGAGCCTGAATATAATCAGCAATGTCCTCAGCACTCTGCCGGGTAGCATCTGCGGAGACCGCCCCCTCGATCAGTGCTTCACCTTCGAACCCGAATAAATACCGCATCAACACCAAACCGTCGGTGAGTGGCTCGGCTGCCCCATTACCATCGATATCAA
>NZUN01000142.1 GCA_002697205.1 Gammaproteobacteria bacterium | reverse complement strand
CCGCCAACCAGCCACTGTCCGCCGACCAGGGCAGCATCACAGGAGCGGATCTTTTCAAGCAGGGCCGGCACTGCTGCAAGCCCACTTAAGTTACATTGCATGAGTTGAACTCCACCCATCAGCAGGTGCAGATGGGCATCATGAAAACCCGGCACAACCATTCGTCCATCCAGAGATTCAGTGGGGCCTTCAAATCGATCTGTGATCTCCTTATTGGTGCCCACCGCGATAATCGTGCCATCACGGATGGCAATAGCCTGCGCCCAGGGTCTAGCACCATTGACCGTATAAACTACCGCTGAGGTGAGCAACAGATCCGCAGACTCGGGCCGCGAACAACAGCCCACGCAGCCAATCAGTATCAGGCAATACCATAACAATCGAATTTTCTGGATCATGGGACTTGTTCCGAACCAGATTTACAGCGAATCCCTGCAAAGTCTGTGAAATCTTAAACGCAAATTAATGTAACGATACTGCCTAATAAAATTATGATGAGATAATATCGCTATTTCCACTCCAGCTAACCTCATTGTAAAAATTTGAGTTCAAGGCTGTCAAGCAGCCTGGTCTCCCTACTGAACATCACTTCTGGATTTCGAGCGCCCAATGACGAGCCAATCAGACCTGATCAGATCTGTTTCACTGGACAATGCTAAAGAGCTCGCGGTCAGCAACTGCACTGCTGATAGCATCGAACCAGCGCCGAGGCATCAGTCGGTAAGACTGAACCACCCTACCTCAGCCCATCTTATTGTCATACAGCACTGTTAATTGGGAAAAATCGCAACAATCTGAAGCCATTCCTCGAATTTAACCTTAGAATTAAAACTTTACTGATACACAGCTAGCCAGCGGGTCGCTAAACTCTTGAAACGCCAGGCTTCAGCGCTGATCAGAAAGACATTCCATCTAAATGACGGGCTCAAGCAAGGACAAGTCAAATGGGCAAACAAGATAGATCAACTGAGCTTTCTAATCTGGACCGGAGCTCCCTGCTGCACCCATTTACCGATTTCAAGCACCACAAGAAACAAGGCGGTCGCACTTATGTGGGCGGCGAGCACATTTATATTGAAGATGCCGATGGTAATAGAATACTCGACGGCATGTCTGGCCTGTGGTGCACTAACCTAGGTTACAGCCAAGACAGCATCAAAACCGCGGTAGCAGAACAGCTGGAAAAGTTGCCTTTCTATAACAGTTTCTTTAACTGCACAACCGATGCCACTATACGCCTGAGCCAGCGTCTCAGCCAGGTTTTCCCAGAGGCCTTCAATCACTTCTTTCTCACCAATTCCGGATCAGAAGCCAACGACACGAATATCCGGCTGGTACACCGCTATTTTGACCTCATCGAAATGCCAGAAAAAAAACTGATCATCAGCCGGAAAAATGCTTATCACGGCAGTACCATAGCAGCTGCCAGTCTTGGCGGCATGAAGGGCATGCATGAGCAATTCACAGGGCTTAATTATGTTCACCATATCGAACAACCCTATAGTTTTGAACTAGCCGATAATCTAACCAGGGATGAATTCGGTAAACAGTATGCTAATAAACTCGCCGACAAGATTGATGAACTCGGTGCTGACAGGGTAGCTGCATTTATAGCAGAGCCTGTCCAGGGAGCCGGTGGCGTNATCATACCGCCGGATTCCTACTGGCCCGAAATTGACCTGATATGCAAGCAGCGGGGAGTGCTGCTGATCAGTGATGAAGTCATCTGCGGCTTTGGCAGGACCGGTCAATGGTTTGGCTGCCAGACCTTTGGCTTTGAACCNGATCTCATCACCTTCGCAAAAGCGGTTACCAATGGCTATCAGCCTCTCGGCGGCGTCGCGGTACGCGATGGCATTGCTGAAGTCCTTACCAGCAAAGGGGGTGAATTCNCNCATGGTTTTACCTATTCAGGACATCCAGCCGCCTGTGCAGCTGGGGAAGCAACNCTCAAGATCTACCAGCAAACAGCCCTNCTGGAAAAAATCCAGTCTGACANCATGCGTTACTGGGCCGAACAGTGGNCCTCCCTGGCAGAACATCCTATCGTCGGTGAAGCCCGTAGCCAGGGNATGCTCGGTGCCCTTGAGCTGGTTCGCGACAAGGACAGCACAACCAGATTAGCACCANACAGCCAGGCCGCTGTATTCTGCCGTAACAGTGCGGTCGACAATAATCTCATGATTCGCCAGGTAGGTGATTCAGTTATCAGCGCACCGCCTCTTATCATCAACAGAGAAGAAATAGATCTGTTGATCCNNCGCCTCTGCGNTTGCNCTNGATGCCACCGCAAAGCAATACGGGGTAAACCGTAANTAGATCAGAATCAACCTGACGAGCTAGCATCATGCCAGACACCGACAAGACCCTNCCNAGCCACTGGTTTGATCGACAGGATAACTCGGCAGACCATNATTTCTATGCGCAACCCAGGCTGGTGCAACACATCGACCTCGCAACCATCGATCAACTGACTGAATTTTATCGCCATTTTCTGCAGGAAGGATCTGATTTATTGGACTGTATGTCCTCCTGGGTATCGCATTTACCCGAGGAGATGCAGTTTGGACGAGTCACCGGGCTCGGCATGAACGCCGAAGAACTNCGCCGCAACCCCAGATTGACCGATTGGTGCGTCCATGACCTTAACCAGGATCCAAATTGCCCGCTGGATCCGGCCAGGTTTGATTNCGCCATGATCACNGTGTCCATACAGTATCTAACAAAACCTATTGCTGTACTCGATTCACTCAGGAACTGCCTGAAACCCGGCGGCCAGATTGCCATAGCCATGTCGCATCGCTGTTTTCCAACCAAGGCCATTGCCGCTTTCCANGTCTTGCCCGCTAATGAAAGAATTCAACTGGTAAAATCTTATCTTGAACAGGCTGGATATGCATCGTCACAATTTCGGGATNGCTCGCCTCNNCACGGTGACCCGCTGTGGATAGTGACTGGCAAAGTGTAGGATGCTGCACTACACAGCCGCCTGCANGGCATCAAGTTTAGCCAGNCGAATACCCATGCTGGATCGAGCAGTTGCATTCAATAACATGGTGCTATGCTCCTGGGGATGGTAGGCCTGCCAGAAGGGNAAATCATCACCGTTTGGGTTGCCATTCCTGGCAAAATTAGTCCAATAACGACTCACAAGCTCCGCTAACGGGTAATCCACTGGTAACCAATTGGCGCCAGCTTTATCCAGATTATTAAAGACATAAGCCAGGTCACCCGAATGGTAAGCCCCAGCGCTTCGCGGACCATCAGGAAGCNCCAGCTCGGCGGTATCAGGCAAATAGATTCGTGATGCTGGCGGGACATGATCCATAAAATAAAGGAAAGTCGGTTGATCCGNCNNGCTATTGAAGCTGGCCCATTGTCGCATGCTTAATGCCATGAACAGATCCGTGGCAATCGCATGCTGGGCTATTCCCGGGGATTGCTGTATTTCTTCTACATAAGCTGCTTTGATCGTCTGAANCTGGCTTTCATCGCCGCCAAAGTTCCTTAACAAATAGTCGTCAAATTGCTCATGGGTCAGGCTCTGATTGAGAGGAATCAGTAAATGACCTTCGTTAGCCAGGCAACCCACCAGTAGCGGCATCCTGGCTGCTGCACCTTTCCTGAAAACGTTTTCTGGAGCTTCTGGNAGGACCCAGCCATCGATCGTGATACGACTCCGACTGGCCCAGTTTGTTGCCAGAGCAGCACCCAGCAATCGCTCATTAGAGACTGCNCTNAGCTGATCCAGACTCATATCCTCAGCTANTTCTGATACCAGTTCCCTACCCGTTACAAAACCATTAGCATCACTGGAAAAGGCTCCCAGGCAGCTGGCCGACTGGCCAATNGCCTTGTGAAACAAACCTCTTGCCAAGGGAGAGGTCATCAAAGCACAGGTACTCTGGGAGCCAGCGGACTGNCCAAATACGGTCACATTAGCTGCATTCCCGCCAAAAGCAGAAATATTCTGCTGAACCCATTTAAGAGAACTTATTTTATCGAGGAGCCCATAGTTACCCGAGGAACCATTAGGCGATTCTTCAGATAACAGCGGATGCGCCAGAAAGCCCCAGGGTCCCAATCGGTAATTGATGGTCACCAGGACAACACCCTGTCGAGCCAGATTTGTTCCATCAAAGAGCACGTTATGACCCCAGCCACCCGTGTGAGCACCGCCGTGAAACCAAACCATCACAGGTAGGTTGTCAGCATCTTCCGGGCTCCAGATATTCAGATAAAGACAGTCTTCACTGCGCTCAAATACACCTCTACTCCAGACAAAAGCATCCTCACTATGGGCCTGCCAGCAAGGCAGCGAAAACTCGCTGGCACTTCGCATTCCGGTCCACGCCATAGGCGCTTCCGGGGGTTTCCAGCGCAAATTACCTAGCGGCGGCTGCGCATAGGGTATACCCTTGAAAACCCGTATTGCTGGATCAGTATCAGTGTCATCACCGACTACCCAGCCGTAGCTCGTCTCAATGCTATGACTCATGTAAGGTCCTCCTCTGATAATCGTTGCCCGGTCACAATAAATACAGCCAAACGCTGCATATCGTTGCGGCCAAACGCCAAGGCTGATTTCCTGGCCATTACCTTCAAACTACGGTAATTCATGAATAAACTGCCAGCTCATTTCTACTGTGATGCTAATGACTTCGGCGCCCCTGCCGATACCTAAGACTTTAATCGCCACCCGCCATGGTAGCGTAAACCATTGATTTAAAATCAAAGCTGAACGGATGAAGAAAACCAGGCATACGCTGCGTGAAGCACATCCCTGCGATGCCGGCGTGCGGCGCCAACCAGCTATGCGTGCCAGCAACGCCACCCCAGTGGTACTCATCCTGCGAACCAGGATGCTCGCCTTGAGTCAGCTGCGATTTAAGTGCGAAGCCGAGACCAAAGACAGTGCCTGGCATTTGCCACATCAAAAATTTTACTCCCACACCTTCCGCCAGCTGATTGGTTCGCATTAACTGCAGGGTTTCTGGTTTTATTATGCGCTGGTCAAACCACTCACCGCCATTTGCAATCATGCGAATGAAATTAAGATAATCTGAAACCGTCGACACCAGCCCAGCTCCACCGCTGAGGAATCGACCAGGATGATTAAACCGTCCACTGACAGCATCATCAAATTTCACCAGTGCAGTATTCATGGGATCCATCAAATTAGTCGGCGCATACAGGGTCGTGAAGCGATGAACCTTATCTTCAGGAACCCAGAAGTCAGTATCTACCATTTGCAGCGGAGCAAAAACATGCTCTCTCAGATAGCGATCAAACTTCTGCCCGGAAAGCACTTCAACCAATCGAGCACAGATATCAGTGGCCACTGAATATCGCCAGAAGGCGCCGGGTTCATATGCCAGCGGTAAGCTCGCTATCTGCTGTGAAAGCGCTTCAAGATCACCACCCCCTTCCATCAAGGCACCAATACCCTGCTCACTATACAGCTGATCAATCACTGAATCTGGTTCAAAATGACCGTAACTCAAGCCTGCACTATGACTCAGGATATGCTTTATGAGGATTGGGCCCTTGGCGCTGTCCCGGTCATCGGCGCTTTTTGNGCCTGGGTTGAGNACNTGCATATCGGCAAATTCCGGGAGGTAATTCGATANTGGATCTGCCAGGTGAAAACCACCGGCTTCATAGCATTGCATCAGCGCCACGGACGTAATGAGCTTGGTATTGGAATAAATCCTGAAAATAGCATCTTCCCGCAAAGCTGATTTACTCTCCAGGTCCTGAAAACCCAGGTTTTGAACATCAACGACTTCAGTACCCCTTAAAATAACGGTACTGATGCAGGACAATAACCCCTTATCAATATAACTCTGCATCTTCGCCGTGATGGCCGTAAAATCAAAATCACTAGCCACTACATCAATCGTCATAAGTATATCCCTTCATTCATCTAGCCGTGCAGAATGTGTAGCCAGTATCGCCCGGGGGGCCAGCCATTAGCACGAGTTTGTATCTGAGCGCCTAGGAAAACACCTCGCTATCAGCTACCAGGCCACTATTAATACTTGCACCAGACAACGAGTTACCTTGCCTGACGCAACCATAATTAATGGATAAACAGCAGCAGAACCAATCCAATTAATGCACAATGTAATCTGCTGTCAGAAACAGTCAGAATTTATTGCTACCCCCACAGTTAACTATCTAACCCCCATACCGGGTTATCAGGAGAGTATCAGATGAGACTTAACAACAAAATCGCAATTATCACCGGCGGCGCCAGCGGTATGGGACTGGCCACGGTACATCGCTTCCTAGACGAAGGTGCCTGCGTTGTTATAGCCGACTTTAATGAACATAATGGCCTGGAGGCTGTACNTCAGGCTAGCCAGNCAGGGTTCAGCGAAAAAGTCCTGTTCCAGAAAACCGATGTAGCCTCAGAAGATGATATTGAAGCAATGATTAACCGTACAATATCTCACTTCGGTGGTCTCGATATCATCTTTAATAATGCGGGTGTNGGTGGCGCNATAGGCCCCTTGACAGAAACCACCACCGACGACTGGGATTATACCTTTGACGTGCTGGCAAAAGGTGTGTTCCTCGGTATCAAGCATGCTGCCCGAGCTTTCAGGGCGCACGNCAAAGGNGGGTCTATTATCAATACAGCCTCAATCGCCGGTCTCAGCGGTGATGCAGGACCGCTAGTCTATTCAGCGGCAAAGGCCGCNGTCATCAGCATGACCAAGGCTGCAGCGGTTGAACTGGGTCCAGATAGAATTCGGGTTAATGCTATCTGCCCAGGTTTTATCAATACACCCCTGGCAGATGGCGGAGACCCCGANGCAACAGCGAAAGCCTTTGGCAAAGCTCAACCCTGGCCGGAACAGGGCAGAGGAGATCACATTGCCGGAGCGGCTTTGTTTCTAGCCAGTGATGATGCAGAATTCGTGACTGGTGAACACATCATCGTTGATGGTGGACTCACAGCAGCCGGTCCTGAATTGAGNAGGCGGTTCCCCAAAGCCTCTGCCCGTACCGGCAGATATTCAGGTNTTACCAAGGGCTCCACGGGNNTAGACCCCGAATTGCGGCGCCTTTAGACATCAGGGGATCCAAGTACTGAGTTCAATCACACCTCGCTGACAGTATTGGTGCCGCTACTATCACCTGCACCCCCACTACTGGATTTACGCGAAGCCAGTTCAGATAAATTTGAGGAATGATCGTATCTGCTAATCCTGTAAGTGGAGACTACCCAAAGCCCCAGCAAAAACAGGCCACAGTATANGGGTAGAAAAAGCGTGGCAAGGTCTCGCCTTATCTCATAAGTAACCTCAGTCACCGAGCTAATACTGTCCAGCCCAACTAAAGAGACAATTGCCCCTGCGCCGATAATCCCCCCCGCTGAAATAGCTTTAGCAGCAAACCCGCGCGCNGCGTAGAACAATCCCTCAGATCTTCTATTGGTCGTTATCTCGCTATCTTCGACCACATCCGCCATCATGGAATCCAGCAGCACGCCACCGATGATCCCACAAATCACTTCCATTACGATAACAAAACTGTANATGTAGAGAGACAACCAGCTTCCCAGTTCTGGCCACCAACCGCTGAGCACCAAAATGTAAGGTATCGGGTATAAAATAATATTCACCAGAATCGCAGCAATTGCTGCCTGCTTTTTGCCCAGCATTTTACCGAAGAAGGGAGCCGCCCAATAGGCNACCGCCGGAGACACGAGAACACCAAGCCCGGTGACAGCAATCTGCTCGCCAGTAAAAGCAAAGAAATACGTGGTGTTATACAGGTANAGTGCCATGCCCANGCCACCGGCAATTCCAACGGTTAACCCATAGAAAAAAAGTGCTGCNAAATTTCTATTTTTGACGGATTGAAATATCTGACGAATTTCCCGAGAAATTTCCCTAAACCTGAATTTTTCACTGGGTCTCGGTAAGGCAGCAGCCNCCTTTTGGGTGCCCAGTGCCGATACCAGAATTGCCAGGCCTATCAAAANAGCACCCACAGCGCCATAGATGCTNTAACCAGTCTGCACCGCAAAGCCGTAAGCACCCACCCACAAGTACATATTCACGGTATGAATGCCNTTACCACCATACCAGCCAAATGCATGACGNAGGGCAAGCCACTTATTCCGGCGATCATAGTCAGTCTCTAGATCAGGCAACAATGCAGTAGAAGGCACCTCAAACAGGGTCGTGCCCGTTCGAATCAGCAAGGCTAGCGTCAGTACATAAGCAAAGGTGTTGCTTTCATTAAGTTCAATAACAGGATTAAACAAGGCATAGAAAGTCACCGGCAACAAGAACAGGGCTANATACATGAAAGGATGTCGCCGTCCTAGAGCACTGCTGGTTTTATCGGACCAATGGCCAAGCAATAGGTCTGATATGGCGTCCCACAGCATGGCTATAGCGAGCGCAATAGAAGCAAGATACCCGGGTAACCCCAGAACCTGGTTTGCATAGATCAGCAATAAATAACTGAACGCATTATTCTTNACACCATATGAAATTGCTGCAGAACCGTAAAACCAGAATGTTGGACTTCTCTCTAACNTCGATATAGCCATACCCATCTCCTTCTCGCTCGATTAAAGCGGAGTTTGATCTCGAACGAAAGATAAAAATAACGATAAAACAGCAGCCAACCCAAAAGTCTGAGTATTTCCCAGGTGACGGACTGACATATTGCGNCAGCAATGGATGCAACTTATGATCTAGNCTGGTCAAGCAGGAAAAGNAAAAATGAACNGCCGACACAGCCCCGCTGATGTTGACACCTGGAAAACGCAAGGCTTCGTACTCATCCAGGATTTTTTCAACCGCGAGGAAATAGCGCCTATTCTAAAGGACTTTCAACAGCTCTATACTGAACAAAGNAGCCAGCCCGNCAGCGCGACGGAACTNGACCTAAAAGCCGATGGNCANATTGGCGGCTTCCACCCCAAACAGTTTCTTCACTTCGATACCCTGCCCTACCAGGCCTCCGAAGCCATTAACCTTATCTCCCTGCATCCTGCATTAATAAGCTTCGCTCAAGATCTTCTCGGCGTCGAGAAAGTGCACCTGTATCAATCTCATACCTGGGCAAAATACACCGGTGAAGCTGACTACGACCAACCCTTTCATTGTGATTTTGGTAACCACACCCTGACCGTACCTGCTGACAACCCCGGCCATCGCACCGTCGATTTCGTCGTCTATATCTCAGATGTAACNGACGAATTAGGCGCCCTTCGCTATGTCACTAAACCGGACAGCAATGAAATTATNGGCCAGCATGAGATCACTGCACCGCAAGAAGTACAAATACCGCTGAANCAGCGCGAGCGCTCTGCTGCCGCGCCTTCAGGANCNCTGNTAGCTCACAGTATTGATACTTTTCATCGCGGCAGNAATCTTACCGCNGACAAAGGCTTCCGCTTTACCATGACCATGGGTTACAAAGCCGCCGGTAACGATATGATCGGCTTTCATGTCTGGCAGGATGCNGCCGACAGNCCATGGGCAAAGATCCTCAATAACGCTTCCCCAGAGCAACTGCTATGTCTAGGAATCCCCCTTCCGGGNGATGCCTTCTGGAGCCCGCGGACCTTAAGGCTGACGCAATCTCGCTGGCCCGACTGGGATATGCATGCCTATGAGGAGAATCAGTCTGGCTAATGCCAGGAATGCCAGATCTGGGNNCTTCGCTCNGGCAGAACCTGTTAATCCNGGTTCGCCAATGATCGGGNTATGTGATTAACTCTCTGCCCTGGCCGAATAAAGATCACCCGCCATGCCTAATTTTCAAAAATTCAGTGCTGTCATAGGACGCATCCTGCTGGGGTTGTACTTCTTGATTCCCGGGATTTCAAAAGTGGNCGGATTCGAGGCAACCGCTATTTATATGTCAGAACACGGTATGATTCTTGTNCCTTTTTTCNTGGNCATAACCATCATCCTGCAAATCGGTGGTGGTATNGCGCTGATTCTGGGGTTTCGAATCAGTGAAGTTTCCTTTATGTTTGCTGTCCTGACACTCATTATCAGTCTGGTCATGCACGATTTCTGGAATCTCNAATCGGGAATTCAGCAAGCNCATGAAATGCAGAATTTTGTCAAAAACATGGCCATTATNGCAGGCTTACTGGTCCTATCTGCAACGCAGCATATCGGCNCCTGGAGCCTGACCAGCTCANCGAGNGAAGCTAANGTTTAATGCCAGGATGCTGNGCCTNTGAATTTCGCGGATNCGCGTCAAGCATCAGCTTGCTNATCTTCCAATACTTCCCAGCGATGATAAAGCGAGGACAANATGTCGCGTTCATCATCCAGCATTTGATACTGCTTCAGTTGATCAACCTGNNCCAGTTTAAAAAAACTGCTATCAGTAACCGCNGCCTCNAAAGATGCAATTCTTGCTTCAGCCTGCTCGATCAAANCGGGTAATCCGGCCAGTTCCTTGTTTAGCCTGCGCTGTTGCCTGGTCTTNGTCGAGGGCTGCCTTTTAGCCTCTGNTGTGCCAGCTACAGNGCTCACTTTACTTCCAGCGTGNCCTTCNAAAACCCCACCACTGTCTTTCCAATCCNGATAATTACCGACATATTCACAAATCCGCCCGTCACCCTCAAACACCAGCAGGGAAGAGACCACATTATCAAGAAAAGATCGATCATGAGAGACCATTAAAATCGTGCCCTTGTACTCCANCAGTAGCTCTTCAAGTAATTCAAGGGTTTCAACATCAAGATCATTGGTAGGCTCATCCATCACCANAAGATTGGCCGGCACCATAAACAGCCTGGCCAGNAGCAACCTGTTCTGCTGGCCACCACTGAGCGTACCTATCAATGCTCGAGCATCGTCGCCCTTGAACAGGAATCTTTTCAGATAAGCCAGCACATGGATAGATTTACCATTGATTTCTATGAAATCNCCGCTGTCGCAGAGAAAATCCAAGGCCCGNATTTCAGGGTCCAGGGTTNTACGGATCTGGTCAAAGTAGGCCGTTGTTAACTTAGTCCCGGTTCTGATAGTACCGCCAGAGGGTGACAGCGTCCCCAGCAGAAGACCCAGTAAAGTCGATTTCCCGATACCATTGGGGCCCAGCAGGCCAATCCGGTCTCCTCTCTGGATNATCAGGTCAAAATCTCTGATCAATACCTGATCATCTATCTGATAACTAANGTCGATGCATTCCTTTATAGCCTTACCCGATCTTTCGCCACTATCNACTTCAAGTTTCAACTGAGCAATTGAACGCCGCTGTCTCCTNNNNTCGCGCANAGACTGCAATGCCCGCACCCGACCCTCGTTACGAGTGCGTCTGGCTTTAATNCCCTGGCGAATCCAGACCTCCTCCGCTTTCAGTTTCTGATCAAACCTTTTGTCCTGTTCTGATTCCACAGCGAGTTGGTGTTCCCTGCGTTGCAGAAAGGAAGCATAGTCCGTGTCCCACCGGGTGAGTGCGCCACGATCAATATCGATCACGGAGGTCGCAACCGCCTGCATCAGCTCCCGGTCATGAGAGATGAATATGACGGTTCCNGAAAATTCGAGCAGTAACTGTTGCAGCCATTCGATGGTCGGTATATCAAGATGATTGGTAGGCTCATCTAACAACCAAACATCAGGCTCAACTACCAGAGAGCGNGCAATTGCCATTCGCTTTAGCCAGCCACCTGACAATTCACTTAGCTTTTTTTCTGCAGGTAATTCCAACCGGTCNATCATGGNCTCAACTCTATAGCCCANTGNCCAGCCATCCAATGCATCNAGTTTATTTTGCACTGCTAGCAATTCTTCAGGNGCGGTTGCAGCATCGGCCGTGAGGCCCTTGTATTGATTCAGCAGGTAGCCAATTTCACTGAATCCTGCAGCAACAGCCTGNTAAACAGTTTTATCNGCCGCANCTGGCAAGNACTGGTCCAGGGTAGAAAACCTCAGNTTGTCCTGTCGCCAAATCTTGCCCTCATCAGGCAGAACCACGCCATTAATCACTTTCAATAGGGTGCTCTTGCCACTACCGTTGTAACCGGTAATACAGCAGCGTTCCCCAGAACTGATGCTGAGGTTAACGTNGTTCAATACCGCATTATTGCCGTAGGAAACTGAAATATTCTGAAGTGAGGTGACCAGCATGAGAATGATCATAATACCANGACTAGGCCGTCTTACGGCAAACAACATTATGGGGTGCCATCTGATCCTACCCGGNAACNGGCTAGGGATTGCTTTTGGCTGCACCCNCGACTATCTGNCTTTATCGGNGGATATGGCCCCAGNCTTATTCTCTATAGCGTCTGCCAACAGNTTNAGATCGAAGCAGGCATCAGCCATAAANANNTGAAACTCAGCTGACAAGCAGACNATTCCCGGAGCCAACNGTCAGCNGGTCNCCCGANCTGCCTGCACTGCNACAAACAATTGGCCGCAATCAGCGCAGCAAGGTCGCCTCAGGTCAGATAAAATGCCTCCAGAATTACTNGCGAAGCACAGTGAAATCCACNCCTGAGAAAGGGTAAGATTTAAACAAAACCGTTAAATGCTTCNCATTGGNCCGACTACACCGGAAAACCATGACTCAAAAAGCNCCNAAAGGATTCAAACGCTTTCTTCCGAAGGCNTCAAAGTTACTGAAACGACCCGCTGANCTTAANGCGTTGATTTCCAGTGCCAGNAAAAAACTGGCNGCAACCAGCGGNTCCAGANTCTCNGAAGCACAATCCAATCTCACGCTGTTTCTNGATCTTCTAAACTGCTATGTACAGGGGACCTATCGAGGCNTTTCNAACGAAACCCTGGTCGCAATNGCTGCCGCAGTCCTNTATTTCCTGGTACCNTTNGACCTGATACCCGANTTCATNCTTGCCTGGGGNTTACTCGANGATATAGCCGTTGTNTCTTACATTTATGGCCAGGNCANNGATGAGTTAGAAAAATTCAAAGCCTGGCGAGCAGACAACAGGGANTAGCGCGGTCTGGCCAGAAAAACGCTATAAACACGACTCANCCTACTNNTTCCCTATCAACCANTCCCCCGGCCCTGTTAACCTGAACAGGCACGATAACAGCAAGNANTCATTGNNAGCGAATAATCGACATGGNTAGCGAATAATCAATNAAGGTNGTTACCTAGTGAAGAGCGGCTCTGGCCATTCGATCACCGTGCGCANTACCCATGAAAATCTCATCGCCTACCTTCAGNGCNACAGTGACATAACCCATNGGGGCACCATTATGGTCAATCACGGTTTCACCCAGCATCGTCTCGGANTCAACTCNNACCACCTTNAAAGGCAGNAGACANGGCCCCTGCTCNGCAGTACAGGNTTCATTCAGAGGATCGTGCTGGTGAGANGCTATCCATAGCATGCCATCATCGTCNATGGTGACGTTATCCGGCTGACGTANATCAAAGGCNCTTTCCAGCATGCCTGAGGCTCGGTCCANTTTGACAATCCTGTTNCCCATNTAAACATTAACAAAAATTTTCTTATTATCGGCACTGACAGTAATACCATTGGGCATCACCAGCTGAGAGTTTGCTACCAAGCTAAACCCAGATTCAGCCTGCCACTCCCAGACCCAACCCATTTTTTCACCATTGAGTAGCCTGCGACCAACCTCTTCAAAGGCAATAGACTTATTCCACATATGAGTAACCAGAAAACCGCCGTCCGACAGCGCTACTACATCATTAATGAAGGGGTCTCCTGGTGGTAGAGCGCAGCCCCGCCACTGCAGTGCCCAGCCATCTGGTGCCGCTAACACCTCAAAGAACTCAACCGCCTCGCGCCCGCCATGATTCACCACCAGTAGCTGCATTCGATTATCGGCACGACCGCTCAAATCAATACCGTGAGGGCTGAACAAGTCTGGCTCGGGTGCCATGCAGTCCTCGTCTCCCCAGACATCTGCCTGTGAAGACCAGTTAATCGGCAGATCCTGCTGCTGAGCTGCATCGATATCGTAGATCAGTAACTTGCCCGGGGTATCCATCATGAACTCTCCCATTTCGCTTACCAGTAATTGCCGGGTACCCGGCAATTGCACCAGATCCTCAGGGTTCTTGAATCCGCAAATTGGTGTTATACCGCCAGCTGGCATACAGGCTTGCTGGTCCTGTTCAGTCGGATCGCAGCCAGCACTCAACAGACTGAATAGTAAAAGTAACGGAATTTTATAGTCTATCCTCATGTTCGTATCCTGAAACGGCTAACCTCACTGCTTACAAACATACCCTAATCAAAGCCACAGAATAAGCCCCCTAGAACTTTAAAACCTGTGACAGACAGCTGACATAGTCTGAATTGTATCTCGCCTGCCTGTGCCTAATAACTGAACGCGACTTATTACCTTGCCCAGACCGGCCACAGTGGCCGCTACCAAATTCCAGATCAACCTCGCCTGGCGCGGCAAATCTGCTATCCTGAGTGACTATAGTCATCGAAGAGGAAGTCTCATGGACGTTCAAACGAAAGGGTTCTGTGACCCAAGATTTGAAAAAGTAAGCACCGTTTTCAATGGCCTCTTAGCGAGTGGCGCGGACCTTGGGGCATCCTTCTGCGCCACCTGGAAAGGTGAAGTCATCGTAGACCTCTGGGGTGGCCACCTGGATGAGACTCGACAGCTGGAGTGGCAGCAAGACACTCTGGTCAACGTCTATTCGACCACTAAAACCATGTCCTTTCTTTGTGCCCTGCTACTCGCCGACCGAGGAGAGCTGGACTTCAACCGGCCGGTATCCCATTACTGGCCTGAATTCTCGGCAAATGGCAAGTCAGGCGTTCTCGTATGGCACCTTATGAACCACGCTGCCGGTCTTTCCGGCATCGATGAGGTTATGACAAGCGAAGATTTATATGACTGGGACAAGATAACTCAATCCCTAGCAAGACAAGCTCCCTGGTGGGAACCCGGCTCAGCTTCAGGCTATCACGCAATAACGCAAGGTTATCTCATCGGCGAACTGGTTAGAAAAATAACCAGCCTATCACTGGGCCGCTTTTTTGCAGAACACATCGCCAGACCGCTGGACGCCGATTTCTTTATTGGCGTTCCCGATGCCGAATTCTCACGCATTGGTGACCTGCTGCCCCCTCCCAACTCTAAAGTTATCGGCGGCCGGGGTACAGCAGACTCAATTGCCGTACGAACATTCAGGAACCCTCCCGTCTCAGCACTTGACAGTCGCTCAG
>NZUN01000141.1 GCA_002697205.1 Gammaproteobacteria bacterium | reverse complement strand
GCACCAGCTAATTTGCTCAGGCATTGACGATCAATCGGCCAAGTAGGCATCAGGCCAATGCCACGCTCAAACGTCGCTGGAACAGCCACTTGCCTGAGTATCAGGTCGGCTAGTGATCCGCCCAGTATCGATCTTTTAACAGTCGCTTATAGAGTTTCCCGGTTGCATGGCGGGGCAATTCTCTTTCAAAATCGACACTCTTTGGGCATTTCAGATGAGAGATGTTGTCCCGACAGAATTCAATAAGCTCTGCTGCCAGCTCTGCACCGGCATGATCCCAGTTAATGGGTTGAACAACTGCTTTTACTTCTTCACCAAAATCCTCGTTAGGTATTCCAAATACTGCCACATCCATCACTTTCGGATGGGTAACCAGTAGATTTTCAGTCTCCTGCGGGTAAATATTGACGCCCCCGGAAATAATCATGAAACTTTTCCGGTCAGTCAGGTACAGGTACCCTTCTTCGTCCATATAACCGACATCACCGAGCGTTGACCAGCCTTTTTCATGACGCGATTCAGCTGTTTTTTCTGCATCGTTATAGTACTCAAACTCGCCGCCACCTTCGAAGTAGATGGTGCCTGACTCACCGGTCGACAGCTCGTTGCCATCGTCATCGCAGATATGCATGACCGAGGTCAGGCCTCTGCCCACCGAGCCTTTATGAGCAAGCCATTCCTCAGACGTGATGGCAACAAAACCATTCCCCTCCGAACCAGCATAATACTCATAGATAACGGGCCCCCACCAATCAATCATCTGTTCTTTGATCGGTACTGGACAGGGCGCTGCGGCGTGAATAGCACAGCTCAGACTGGAACAGTCGTATTGCAAGCGGATTGCCGAGTCCAGTTTCAGCATCCGCACAAACATGGTTGGAACCCATTGACTATGGGTCGCTTTATATTTTTCGATCGTCTTGAGCGCCCGCTCGGCCTCAAAATGCTCCATGATCACACAGGTCATTCCGCCCAGCATGAAAATAAGCGTAAAACCCAACGGAGCAGCGTGGTACAGAGGTGCAGGACTCAGATAGATACTCTCATCAGTGGCACCATAAAGAACTCTGAACATACCAGCAGCGTCGTCGTCGCCCCAAACACCTTCGGGTAATTGTCGCAAAACGCCTTTTGGACGACCTGTGGTACCGGATGAATAAAGCATCGAAGTACCAATACTCTCATCACTTATCGGTGTATCCGGTTGTGTTTCAAGGGCCGATTCGAAAGATTCAAAGCCTGCATGCACACCGTCAAGCATATAAGCCTTATCCAGGACAGGTAATTTCCCTAACAGNCTCTCNACAATGCCTTGTTGATCCCTGGAAGTGATAAATACCCTNGCATTACAGTCAGTTACGATGTACTCCACCTCATCGGCCTGAAGNCGATAACTGATCGCTGTNAAGTACAGGCCCGANCGTTGTGCGGCAACACAGATCTGCAGGAACAAAGGATGATTTTCCAGCAGNATTGCAATATGGTCACCACGCTTCAAGCCAATTTCCCGAAACAGGTGAGCCATCTGGTTCGACCCTCTTTCCAGATCTTGAAAGGTAAATGTCTGGCCGGTNGCTGCCATGATATAAGCTGCTTTATCAGGNTGCTGCTTTGCTATATTTGCTAAGTGCATGTCGANTCTCTCTNTANTATCTGCTTTATAATATTCGCTTTNAAATACCTNCTTTATAATATCTGCATAATATCTGCTTAATAAGCGGACCGGAATACCNNCCGATGCCCTAAGATGCCTNGGTCACACTAGAAACTCAACCAAAANACNGTTCGATCAATCACCGAATACCCNACCTGCNATAATTNCTTTGGCCTAACGGCACTTAAACACTGGTGTAACCACCATCAATCACTAGTTCTGAGCCCGTGACAAAACTAGACTCGTCAGACAAAAGAAAACTNACGCCATTNGCGATATCAGACGGCTGCCCNAGTCGACCGACCGGATGCAAAGCCAGTAGCATCTCGTGCAGTTCCTCTTCATTGCTGACATCCTCCANACTTTCAACGATATTCCTAACCATGGGNGTCCAGATATAGCCAGGATGAATCGAATTACAGCGGATCGGATAGCCCATCTTGCCGCAGTGAACTGCCACNGATTTACTCAGAAGACGAACGCCGCCTTTACTGGCGTTATAGGCGGGACCAGCNCCCCCNACCAGCCCCATTATCGAAGAGATATTAACGATGGAGCCGCCATTGACTTTCATCTCCTGGATGGCCTTACGGCAGCCAAGATGAACCGCATCAAGGTTAATACTCATGATCGAACGCCAGGCGTCGAGCCCTACATCCTCTTCCAGANGATCCTTACCTGCACCGCTGACACCTGCGTTATTAACCAGGCCACTNACTGGNCCNAAGTGTTCGCTNGCGGCAGNAAATACGCTATCCCACTGCGNCTGTGAGGTAACATCCTGCTCCAAGGCAAGCGCCTGCTGACCGCGCTGTTGAATGACATTAGCTGTCTGCTCCGCNGCTGATACATTGATATCAGTTACCACCACACTGGCTCCCGCCTGAGCAAGGGCTTCAGCAGTAGCCTCGCCAATGCCACTACCCGCACCGGTNACAATTGCGACCCTTTTTTCTAATCGCGCCAATGGATTCTNCCGTAATGCATTTAATTCAGTGTCGCTGAAATCGATGTCTGGTGTAAATGAAAAACNACCAAACAACTAAGATAGCTAGACCTGACCCTCNTTTTNCATCAAAATTTCATTATTAGCCAAAAATGAACCATAACAACATCTTGTGCTTAGCGACTGACTGTAGCACAATATGTGGGCAANGCAGCCAGTACTGGTCCACTGCAAAAAGCGGCTCCGGCNCCTCACTANGGCGACCAAGGCCACGCTAAAATTGTGNTCACATTACAANGTGAAACGACCGGAANACGGAAATTTATTGCNCAGGGCCCAGTATTCAGCGTGTANGCATGATAAAGGGCAACGAGATAAGGNCAACACCATGAACGAGGNTAGAATAGNCTTAACTCCGCTAAACATGGACAGGTATAAACGAGACACTGAAAAACAATAACGGCCAAAACCACCCGAAACGACCACGAAGATCATAGAGGGTCATAGATGGTCATAGAAGNNCACAAACAAGGANATCCTAATCACCATGGACTCTAGCGTACAAAAGCCCGAACTGAAGGCGATTCCTGCAAACGTAAATGAAATAAANCTCCAGCCCACCTCCATGGATATCTGGGAGAACAAGTACTGCCTGAAAAGCAAGCAGGGTGAACGAATAGACCAGAATATTGATCAGACCTATCAGCGGGTCGCTCAGGCACTNGTCCANGTAGAGCCNTCGGATGANCGCCTGGCCTGGTACGAAAAATTTTTATGGGCGCTCAGACAGGGCGTCATTCCTGCCGGGAGAATCACTTCAAACGCGGGTGCGCAGGAGCACAAACCAGCCACTTCAACCATCAACTGTACTGTTTCGGGGACCATCAATGACTCCATGGAAGATATCCTNCAGAAAAACCTGGAAGCCGGCCTGACTTTAAAAGCGGGCTGTGGTATTGGCTATGAATTTTCCACCCTCCGCCCCAAAGGTGCCTACGTTTCNGGCGCGGGCGCTTACACATCGGGTCCCTTATCATTTATGGATATCTACGATAAAACCTGCTTTACCGTATCTTCGGCAGGCGGTCGAAGAGGCGCGCAAATGGCGACCTTTGAAATCGGCCATCCTGATGTCATGGACTTTATCAAGGCGAAACGTGAAGATGGCCGNCTGCGACAGTTCAATCTTTCCTTATTGATCAGCAAAGAATTCATGGAAGCAGTCAAAAACGATTCAGACTGGCCNCTCTCTTTCCCGCTCACTGACAAAGAAATCGAATCAGAAGCCGTGGATGTCAATGANCCNGAGAAAGTACTCTGGCGAAGTTTCCCGGTCAAAAATCGCTACGCGACCAATACTGATGGCCTGGTTGCCTGTCGAATTACCAAGGTCCTGAAGGCCAAGCGACTCTGGGATATGATCATGTCCTCGACCTATGACTTCGCAGAGCCCGGATTCATCCTTATAGACAAAGTCAATGAGATGAATAACAACTGGTATTGTGAGAATATTCGAGCAACCAACCCCTGTGGAGAGCANCCTCTACCACCCTATGGAAGTTGTTTGCTGGGCTCAATAAACCTGACNCGNTTCGTGCAAAAGCCGTTCAGCGCAGATGCCAGCTTTGACACCGAAACTTTTCGCCAGGCAGTATCAATTTTTACTCGGATGCTTGATAACGTGGTNGAAATCAATGGCNTACCATTATCAGAGCAACGCGANGAGATAATTCGAAAACGTCGCCATGGCATGGGCTACCTGGGCCTTGGCTCTACTATTACCATGATGGGGATGCGTTATGGTGATGCAGCATCCATCGCTTTCACCGAAAAGGTGACCANAGAATTAGCCCTTGTTGGCTGGCAAACCGGGCTGGAACTCGCCAAAGAAAAAGGCGCTGCACCGGTGATGGAGGAAACCTTTGAAGTCGATGGAGANATGCTGCGNACAAGACCGGAAATGGCCGATGATGGGTTTAAAATAGGCGACAANGTTCCAGGCAGAATTCTACACGCCAGATATTCACGCTATATGCAGNAAATCGCATCGATAGACCCTGACCTGGTCGACAGCCTGGCAGAAACAGGATGTCGATTCACGCACCATAGCTCAATTGCACCAACAGGTACCATCAGCCTTTCGCTCGCTAACAACGCAAGCAACGGTATAGANCCCAGTTTCGCNCATCAATACAGTAGAAATGTGATCAGGGAAGGCAAAAAAAGCAAAGAAAAAATGGACGTCTTTTCATTTGAATTGCTTGCCTATCGGTCTATGGTCAACCCGGAGGCAGGCCCCAATAGTACGCAGGAAGANAANNAACTNCCCAGCTACTTCGTAACGGCAGATGATATTTCACCGATTCAGCACGTGGACATCCAGGCAGCTGCCCAGAAATGGATAGATTCAAGCATTTCAAAAACAGCCAATGTCCCCACTNACTACCCTTATGAAGAATTTAAGGATATTTATCTGTATGCATACGAACAGGGTTTAAAGGGTTGNACCACATTTCGGTTCAATCCCGAAGCATTCCAGGGCGTTCTCGTAAAAGAAGAAGACCTGGCCAATACAACCTACCAGTTTGAACTGGAAGATGGTGAAATTATCGAATGTAAAGGCAACCAAGAAATTGAATATGATGGCGAGTTACACACCGCAGCAAATCTCTTTGATGCCATGAAAGAAGGCTATTATGGNAAGTTCTAGTATNAAAAACTCTTTTATTGAACGCGCTTTTATTGAGCGCGCCTTTATCAAANACTCTGGTATGAGAAGCACCAGCATAACACCCACTCCATATCAGCATNCCCGGGTGTTTTTCTCAGCTTATAAGGNCACAACTTAACACTGCACGCTGCNTGCCTATTTCATAAATTTATGGCTGTCGNAAAATCAGGAGAATTAACATTAGTATGGCATTGAAAATCTCAAAAAATATTGTTGGATATTCAGTCAAGAAGAAAGAGGCGCCTGTATTCGAAGAACCGAAACAAGAAATCATGCATGAAGAAATTCAGCGNCCAGACGAACTGCGAGGTTATACCTACAAGATCAAAACCCCNTTATCAGACCACGCCATGTACATAACCATTAATAACATGGTTCTAAATGTTAATACCGAACATGAGCAGGAATATCCGTTCGAAATCTTCATTAATTCAAAGAACATGGACCAGTTTCAGTGGATATTAGCCCTNACCCGAGTACTGTCATCGGTCTTTAGAAAAGGTGGCGATGCNACTTTCCTGGTNGAAGAGTTGAAACAGGTATTTGATCCCCANGGCGGCTACTTTAAGAAAGGTGGACGGTTTATGCCCTCCATGGTTGCCGAAATAGGCGATGTACTNGANCGACACATGCGCAGNATAGGCCTGATAAAAGATGAGNTACTGTCCGATGAACACGTCNCTATGCTGGCAGAAAANCGTGTNGCTGCGTCAAAACCTTCAGCCGAANAGCNCAGCGAAAGCGAGCAATACCCGCCGGGAGCCCAACTCTGTCCTAAATGCATGACGACGGCGATGATTCTCATGGATGGCTGTATGACTTGCCTGAGCTGTGGTGACAGCAAATGCGGTTAACCAGGAACCCNTCAGGATNCAGTAANNGCTTGCTGCANCCCCCTATNCCTAAAATCAAAAGATAAGCTCAGATGNATATTTATCAGCAACAACTCCGACAGGTTTTAACGTCTGGCACACAGCGNAATGACCGTACCGGCGTCGGTACCCTTTCCTGTTTTGGGCTGAACAATCGTTACAANATGAGCGATGGATTTCCGGCTGTCACCACTAAAAAACTAGCCTGGAAAGTCATGAGTTCTGAACTGCTCTGGTTTATTTCAGGCTCCAATAACATCAAGGATCTCAAGNCAATCTATCAGAAGAATAAGATCTGGGATGCCAATTATGAAGATTACCTNACCCGCCTCGGCCTGGANAGTAACGATGGTGACATGGGCCGCGTCTACGGTNCACAGTGGCGTGACTGGCAGGGGGGCAATGGCAAGGCCATTGATCAGCTGGCCATAGCAATCGATATGATAAAACACGATCCCTTATCAAGAAGAATTATTGTCAACGCATGGAATCCTTCGGAACTTGGCNGCGATGAAGTCGCCCTCCCGCCCTGCCACAACTTTTTCCAATTTTATGTGGCCGATGGAAAACTTTCGCTGCAGATGTACCAGCGATCAGCCGATATGTTCCTGGGCGTGCCCTTTAATATAGCTTCCTACTCATTGCTGCTGCATATGGTAGCCAAACTGACTGGCCTGNTGGCCCATGAGTTTATCCATAGTATTGGAGATGCCCACATCTATCTGGATGCCATCGATGCGGTTAAAGAACAACTGTCGAGAAAACCACTGCCACTACCGCAATTAGTGATCCAGGATCGTGACCAACGGACCATCGACGATTTCCAGATGGAGGACTTCAAGCTGCAGGATTATCANTACCACGAACCCATTTANGCAAAAATGGCGGTTTAAGGTATCACAGCGAGACAGACACACCNGGGTNCCTGCGACGCANGCGCNAAGCCTGGCATAGTAAAACGTCGTTAATCCAATCTACGGATCCTGACTAGGCTTGAATTGATTTAACTGGCTCTCGGTTGCCTCAGTCTGGTAGGCNTTCTTCCAATCACTATAAGGTATGCCATAGATTATTTCCCGGGCTGCTTCATAATCCAAATCAATTCCTTTATCCTCTGCAGCCGAGCGATACCATTTACTGAGACAGTTTCGACAGAANCCGGCTAGATTCATCAGGTCTATATTCTGTACCTGTTTATTTTCGTCAAGATGTTTCAACANATGTCGAAANGCAGCTGCTTCTATCTCTGTTTTGGTTGCATTATCCATGGCATGGTCTCCTTTAGGCCCTTCACCAGCGTGAGAGAGTATCACCTAATCATGAAAGATTTTAAACCCGGTCAGCGTTGGATCAGTACAACTGAACCCGATCTTGGTCTAGCCGAGATAACACGCGTTGAACTACGCCAGATAGCGTGTTTTTTTGAAGCGACCGAAACCACCAGAATATATGCCCTCGAGCAAGCCCCTCTGGTCAGGGTCCGTTTTCANGCAGGCGATCTGATCAGCCTGCGCAGCGGTGCTTNNCTGGANGTTCAGAAAGTGACAGAGNAGGAAGGTCTACTGACCTATCACTGCCTGTCAAATGATCAATCAGTTGACATCAGTGAGAAGGANCTGGATCCAAACCTTCGCTTCAGCAAACCACAGGATCGTTTATTCAGCCATCAGATTGATGNCCACCGCTGGTTCAACCTGCGTTANTACACGCTGGTCCAGCNGGCAGCATTGAGCTGCCTTTCCTTTAACGGTCTGGTCGGGCCTCGAACCACGCTTATTCCCCATCAGCTTTATATCGCCCACGAGGTTGCCGCCCGGTACGCCCCGCGNGTACTCTTGGCTGACGAAGTTGGNCTNGGCAAAACCATTGAAGCCGGCTTGATTATTCACCANCAACTGCATACCGGCCGCGCCCAGCGCGTTCTCATCATAGTCCCAGCCGCTCTGACCATTCAGTGGTTCATAGAAATGATTCGCCGTTTCAATATTCAGTTCAGTATTCTCGACGAAGAACGCTGCCTGCAAATCGTCANTGACAATCGCCCCGAAGCACTTGATGAANCAGAACCTTATCTGAGTAATCCTTTTGATGCTCAACAGCTTGTTCTCTGTAACACCAGCCTGTTCGAGGACAATCCGCAGCGTTTACAACAGGTCAGTGCAACCCACTGGGATCTTCTCGTGGTCGATGAGGCTCATCACCTTAGTTGGTCTGAAGGACAGGCCAGCCCGGCTTATCANGCTNTTGAGAGCATCGCTCAGGCAGCTGTCGGTCTGCTGCTGCTAACCGCCACACCAGAACAATTTGGAATGGAAGGCCACTTTGCCAGGTTGCGATTACTCGACCCCCACAGATATCAAAGCTTTACGGANTTTAAAGCNGAGGAAANGAGGTTCGCTGACACNGCAGCGCTGGTTGANCAATTGGAAAATCCGNACCTGGCGCTAGCAAAACAGGCTCGTCAGCGTATCGTAGATCGCCTGGGGGCGGCATCAGACCTGGATGAGAACCTGCTCATTCGCAGATTACTCGATCAGCACGGCACNGGTCGCGTGCTGTTCAGAAATGTGCGTAGCGCTATTGCCGGCTTNCCTAAACGAAAACTCCACACCTATGCGATCGAGCCTCAGAAAGGTCTACTGCCGTCACGAGCTCAAACCGGAATCNCTGTAGAGAATATTAGAGAAACCAGCTTAACCGCGGTTCCTGCTGATATTTCCCAGCAGGAACCGCGGACTANCTGGTTAATCCAACGATTGCAGCAATCCNCTGAAAAACACCTGGTGATCTGTTCGGATCGGCATACAGCNGTTGCTCTGGATAAATTCCTCAGACGTTATGGNGGATTGCATTCAACCTGTTTTCACGAAGGCATGGACCTCATATCAAGAGATCGTGCTGCGAATTACTTTTCCGATTCGGAACAGGGTGCCCAGGTTCTGGTTTGCTCGGAGATCGGCTCCGAGGGAAGGAACTTTCAATTNGCCAGGCACCTGGTNATGTTTGACCTGCCCATGGGGGCTGACCTGGTAGAACAGCGCATCGGCAGACTCGATAGAATCGGCCAGCAAAACGACGTCAATATCCATATACCGATCGTAGCCGAATCCTTTATGTCCAGGCTGTTTNAGTGGTATCACCAGGGTCTGGACCTGTTCTCAGGTCCTAATCCGGCNGCGCAGGGCCTGTATGAAGATTATATTGATCGCTTTCTAACCGAGGATTCGAAAGGTNCACAGGAGCTCATCGATGCCTGCAGAATTGAAAACCAGCAGCGCCTCGTGGATCTGTCCGAAGGTCGAAACAAGTTACTCGAACGATCATCCTTCGACTCCGCTATTGCTGCTCCTATCATTGAAGGTATTANNCAAGCAGAGAACAACAANGCNTTNCAGGCGTATCTGGGCATCTCTTTTGAATTATTTGGACTTGACTATGAAGACCTCGGTGATGGAATCAACCTNGTCAAGCCAACCAGCGCNGCTATTCATCAGTCTAACGTCAGCGCAGAAGCTCANGGNCATTATACCTACCCGGATATTCCTGAAGAAGGCATCCGCTACACCACTGATAGAAACAAAGCTTTATCACGAGAAGACGTNGCATTTCTNACCTGGGAACACCCTATGGTNGAACAGGCCATTGACAAGGTTCTATCGGAGAATCTGGGAAACAGTAGCGTTGTGGTCATCAAGCACCCNGATATGCNGNCTGGGACCCTGCTCCTGGAAACCATTCATAGTATTGAATGCCTNGCNCCTCAATACCTTGGCTTGAGGCGGTTCATGCCGGATAACATTCTTCGAACACTGATATCCCCCGCCCAGGAAGACATCAGTAACCAAATCCCCTTNAATGCATATCCCCNGGCGATAGAACTCGCCAANGAACCTATTTTCAAAATCGTAGATTCCCAGCAGAAACCGCTACAGCGAATGCTGAAATCTGCACAGGCTATCGCCGATGACCAATTACAGAGTGTTATCAATACAGGCCTTTCNCAGTANCAGCGNGCCAGNCAGGAAGAACTNGATCGNTTATCGGCACTGGCTAAGATCAACNCNGCGGTCCGNGNTNAAGAAATTCAGGCCTTGAAAAATGAGCTGGATCTAGGTCTCGCCGCTATCAGCGCATCCAGGAGCNGACTGGANGCNATCCGCNTCATTATTATTGCCTGACTGTTTTTTTCCTGGCCGATAAGCGGCAGCATCTGCTGCCGAAGTGGTNGCCCCAGCNAGNCAGAAACACCNNTGAAACTGTTANNNNAATAAGGCAAAAGAGGGGCCAGCNTCGCTGATCAGCCTGGTGAGNGNTGCTNAANNAGCNATTTTGGTNANCAAGTCCATTTCCCTCGCGCGCGCGCTTCAGTACAATAGCCTGCGATATAAGAGNAAGGATCAAACCTATGTCGGGAATTATCATCATTGGTGCAGGACAGGCAGCGGGTCAGGCAGCAGCCAGCCTGAGACAGGAAGGATACGAAGGCACAATCACCCTGATCGGTGATGAATCGTTTGCNCCGTATCAGCGGCCACCGCTTTCGAANCAGTATCTGTCAGGTGAGCTCAGCATTGATCGAGTCTATATCCGACCCANNAAATTCTATGAAGATCGCAACATCGATCTGCAATTGGGAGNANGNNTCACGTCCATTGACCGCCAGAACAAGACGATCAGTACAGATAACGGCCAGACACTGGCCTACCAAAAACTCCTGATATGCACCGGCAGCCGCCCCCGAGAACTTAACATCCCTGGTAGCGACCTGCCCGGGATCCACTATCTGCGCCGACTCGATGATGTTGATCGAATCCGCGANGATATGGCATCAGCGAACAGNATCTGCATTATCGGCGGTGGCTACATCGGTTTGGAAGTNGCNGCCGTGGCAGTGACTGCGGGCCTCTCGGTCAATATNCTTGAAATGGAATCGAGAATACTGCAACGGGTAACCAACCAACAGATGAGCGCTTTTTATCATCGCTTACACACCGATCGGGGCGTTAATATCCACACCAGCACTGCCTGCACGGTGTTTAAAGGAGACGCTCGTGTCAATTCGGTTCTTTGCCAAGATCAAAGTATCGCCGCTGATATGGTCATTGTCGGCATTGGCATCCTGCCCAACATAGAACTCGCACAACAGGCGGGACTGGAATGCGATAACGGTATCCTTGTTGATGATCATTGCAGAACTTCAGACCCAGATATCTTTTCTGCTGGGGACTGCACCAACCACCCCAACCCCATTCTAGGACGAAGGCTGCGCCTGGAATCAGTCCCTAACGCCATGGAACAGGCACGAACGTCAGCTGCTAACATGCTCGGCGGCGATAAGACCTACGCTGCAGTACCCTGGTTCTGGTCAGATCAATACGAGCTAAAACTGCAGATGGTCGGGTTCTCGTCAGATGGGGATACTGCCGTGTTAAGAGGTAACCCGGAAGCACTACAATTTGCTACTTTCTACTTAAAAGATGGCAAAGTGGTCGCCGTTGATGCCGTTAATAGCCCGAAGGAATTTATGGTTGCAAAGCGGCTTTATGGCATGCAGGTTAACGCGGACTCTCTGGCAGATAGCGCCATCGACCTGAAATCATTGATTTCCTGATAAGAGCGAAGGTGTCATGGCACCGAAACCCGTTATCGAATCCCTAATACGCAAGAAACTCAAAAACCAATTAGTGTTAACGATTTGTATTCTGTATACTGCCTTGCGAATCTGCGGCGTAGCAGGATTCAGAGCCGGAGCACAGAACCGAAATGACTTAACCTCCGCGATACTAAACTTCCAAAATACAATACTCGCGGTCAGAGGGAGGCCATCATGGCAAGCGTAAAATTTATTGAACACAATGGTACCGAACACAATGTCGATGGAATCATCGGTGATAGCCTGATGTCTATTGCTCTTGCCAATCTCGTTCCCGGCATAGATGCTGATTGCGGCGGTGAGTGTTCCTGTGCCACCTGTCATGTTCTTGTTGATGATGCCTGGACTGGCAGACTTGCTGAAATTTCCGAATCTGAAAACTCAATGCTGGATCTCAATCCTGATCGCGAAGTCAATTCGAGATTAAGCTGCCAGATTCCTTTCAGCGAAGAGCTCGACGGCATCACCATCCAACTTCCCGAATTCCAGTATTGAGCCTAACCCGGCTGGGTCTTGCCGAACACCTGAAGGCCACACGTGTGCATCACAAAAAATAAATCCCGTTCTCCGAGGGCATTCGCTGACTTCCTAATATCAACCTGTACCTTCGTTGCGTAAAGGCTACGGGCAGGTACTGTATCCTATAACTACCGCCAGTCCTGGATCAGAAGGCAACAACAGCAACGCTGGAACGATGTTAATTCTATGCAGACTTGCTTCCAGGGTCGATTCAACAAGTTCCGGGCTATCTCCAGACAGGTACCACAATAGGTTCCCAGCCCTAATCCCGAGACAACAGCACTCAAACCCCGTCCCTGGTCAAGATAAGACTGGATATCGCTGGAACTGATTCGGTTTCACAAACAAACAATCATGCCAATATTCTAAATGAGAACGTTTCGTAATTGTTATAACTAAAGCAATACAATTCTGAACATGGCTCGATACCAAATATTTAGTGCCATAATCCTGATCATGCAAATTACTTGCGCTATCATTGCCCGTTCAAGGCGAGGAGTCACCGATGAAAGCCATACATCCTGAAATCATTCAGCATTTGAACCAGGTCCTGAAGAAAGAACTAACAGCCGTTAATCAGTATTTCCTGCATGCCAAAATCCTGGCGACAGAAGAAGAACAAGTGCATTGGCCAGAGACCCAATTGGATCTGATTGGCAAAGTCGGTCTGCACAACTATCTACATTCACAATCTGAATAACGTGGCTTCTCGACTCTACTATCGCAGCAAAGACGGCCAGATTGTGCTCGAACAGAACGGCTTGACCCTGATGAGCTATAAATCTGTTAATGACCTTGTAGAAAGTCATATTAAGGGCCTGCTGGCAATCCGCAACCGGGACGGTAAAGATACTTCTGAGCTACTCAGTCAATATCAGTCATGTTCAGACAGTGGCAGGTCCTGAGTGCAGAAAATTAATATCTTTCACAGGACACTGTATCGTATCAATAAGCCAGTCCAGTTAAAGCCTTACAAGCTGTATCTCAGGCCCCGGGGCGGCCACGATGTGAGAATCAGCCGTTCACTACTATCAATCAAACCGCATGCAGAACTTAACTGGTTCAGGGATGAACTGGGTAACAGCATAGCACGGCCCGAACTAGTCAGTAATGGCCACATCAGCCGCATCACGGCCGTAGGCAACCACCACCCGACCGCTTCGAGTCGAGTCCTGGCTTGGATCAAATACATACCAACCCCCGCCGACAAAAACTTCTAACCAGGCATGCATATCCTGGGGCACTAGACCGCACAAATACCCCGCCACATACCGCGCCGGTGCACTCAAGCTTCTTACCAGGGCAATAACCAGGTGAGCAAGGTCTCGGCAAACACCGTTGCTCTGCTGGCTGACTTCCAGCGCTGAAAAAGGCCGCACACTGGATCCAGTCACAAATCCTATTCACTCGAAGGTATCCCGCTGTTATGCCCTTGACCAAATCCGCAGCAAAGTGCCAAAGCCGGTCTGTTTCACGGTACCGGGAAGGCAACAAGAAAGGCAGCTAGCTGACTGGTAGATGCTGTATTCTGACGAAGCCCGCCACAGGATTGGTGTCCAACTGCCCCGCCACCCAAGCCTGCGGTTCCAGCGTAATACGAACCGGATCAGGCGGTAAAATGACCCTGGCACAGATATTCGAAAACGAATCCTTAAATTCATCCACAGCAAGCTCAGGCTCAAAAGACAATGCCAGTTGGCTGATAACCTGGGCCTTCCCCGACTGTGGCTTGAGCCTTAATATTACCGGCGTAGCACTTTCGAAAGAGAACTCCAGCTGACATCGAACTGTTAAATCCAAAGTGGTACCTCTATGCTCAGATTTATGATCCTACCCAGACTGCAGCGAATGGTTGATACTAGCGAACTCTGACTGGCAGCAACAATGATCAGGACTTCTTCAGCAAATCTGCTATGCTGTCCTTAGCTGGTCTGTTCTTCTAGAAAACCCGATACCAGGGCATTAAATTCATCTGCGCATTCAAAGTACGATGAATGACCTACCTGGTCAAAATGTTCTACCCTGGCATTTTTCAATAATTCTGCAGCAAGATGAACTGCCGAGGCGGGAATCAACTGATCCTGCTCACTGGTGACGAACAACACAGGCATGGTCAGTTCAGCTAGTCGCTCCGGCTTCGCCCCCTCGAGCAGGCTGCCCTTACCCGAGAGAATTTTCGCTAAATTGATTTCAGTATTGAATCCGCCTATCTGTTGATAAAGAAAGGCTTTAACTGGATCACGACCAGGTAATTCGGATGACAGCGCCCAACTACCAAAAGGAGCAACGACAGGTTCTCGATCCAGAGCGGCCTTGCGCATGGCAGTGGTTATTTCCGGACTGCTGATAGCCCCAATAGTGTGAGACATTACCAACGCTTTTACCCGTTGCGGATGAGACAGGGCAAAATTAATACCGGTCCAGCCACCCATGGACTGGCAAACCAGGACCGCTTCATCAATACCGGCATGATCCAGAATAACCTCCAGGTCTTCTGCAAAGAAATGCGAGCTGAATTCATCCTCGTTGAATCTAGACCTACCAAATCCCCGATGATCAAAAACCAGAGTGGTATAGTCCTGGCTGAAAAACGGAACCTGCTGATACCAACTGGCGCTGTTTCCACCTGCGCCATGAGCAAACACCAGCGCTGGGCCCTGGCCATAGATTTCATAGTACAGATCCACTCCATCAACTGTTCTAACTTGCATTTTATGTTTTCTCCTGCGCCTTTATCAGCCTGAATGGCCCATCAGCAGCCTGGGTTTTACTGTCTGCATCTGCTTCATTCAACAATTGTAATTTATAACGTTAATTTCAACATACCGATAAGGTCTCTGACATTATCAGAATAACAGGTTAAACTGCTCAATAATCAGGATTTGGGCGTTTTCAAAAAAGTGAAATTAACCAGTTTCTGGCAAGAGTGGCGGG
>NZUN01000140.1 GCA_002697205.1 Gammaproteobacteria bacterium | reverse complement strand
AAGGCGTTGTATGAAGCTAAACAGCAGGGAGTGCAGACGTATTGCTTAACGGTGGACCCGTCTGGTCATGATTATCTGAGACAGATGTGTCCTGACCGGCAATATATGGTGATACAGGACGTACACCAGCTGCCAGATGAGCTGTCAAAGGTCTACAGAAGCCTGACTGGCTAACTGGCCTGCAGAGTGATTGAAGATAAAGGTATTTCTGGTCGTATACTTTGCTCATTGGGGCTATGGCCTTCTAGTCTGTAAAGGTTATTTGAAAGCTGCATAAAAAGAAGAACAAGATGAAACTGGAACCACGGTATGCACACTAGGTTTTCACAGTATTTCTGGTACATGGCAGGCCTGATCAGTTTTGTGGCCCCGACTGGATTGCAGACCATCTTGTATCCTTGGTTAATCACAGTTGAACTAGGAGAGACTCCCGAGCGCTTGGGTATTGCCCAGATGTGTCTGCAATTGCCTGCCATTGTCTTGATTTTGATGGGGGGGCTGCTGGCCGATCGAATCGATCGCAGGTCGATACTGATGGTCTGTCATTTCCTTGCGGCGCTTCCTGCTTTGTGTTTGGCCTGGCTGATCAGCGGGGGCATATTGAGTTATTCTGGCGTCATTGTTTATGGACTCCTTATGGGGGCGATAACGGCATTTGCTCAACCTGCCAGAGATGGCATGCTTAATCAGATAGCCGATGGGGAGTTGCAGAAGGTGGTAACTGTGGCAATGGGGTTAACTTTTGGCGGGCAGGTGCTTGGCTTGTTCGCCGGTGGTTTTGCTGAACATATCGGGGCAATTAGATTATTGGTGGTTCAAGCTATTGGCATGTTATGTGGGATCTATTTTATCTCCAAGATAAACATCTCAACACAGCAAAAAACCGGACCAGTTGAACCGGGAGAGAACGCGCTGATAGCAGGCTTTAATATCGTAATTCGGTCACCGTTGATGTTGCAAGTGAGTTTGCTGACTTTTGCCATGAGCCTTTTTTATGGCGGAACCTATGTTGTTCTGATTCCCCTGATTGTCAGAGANGTCTACCAGGGTGGGGCATCGGAACTTTCCTATAGTTTTGTTGTATTTGTATGCGGTACGCTGTCGATGACGGCTTATCTGGTTAAATCCGGTGGCCTTGCCTCACCATTGGCTGGTTTGAAATGGGCGCTTGGNCTGGGTGGCTTGTTTCTGATAGTGGCAGCCCAGAACCTGCCGTTTTGGGGCTTCCTGGNGATGTTATTCTTCTGGGGTATTTGTGGAGCCGTGACCATGAGCATGAGTCGAACCATCATCCAGCAGATAGCACCGGAACAGTACAGGGCAAGAGTGTTGGCCGTTTACAGCTTGGCCAGCTTNGGTGGATTGCCTATTGGTGCCGTTGGTTTCGGNTATTGTGCCGGTGCNATAGGTGCCATGGATTCTCTTTATATAGCAGCCGCTGGCATCTGGATAACTATCATCATCAGCCTATTGAAGAAAGNCAAAGTATTGACAGAATTAGAAATGGGCCGCGGCTTCTGATNGTTGCGGCTATTGTTTTGAATCGGGCAGNCACAGAACCTGCCCATGTTGTATAACCTTGATGGAAGCAACGATGTATCAGGAACCCAAAGAATTTAGAGAACACTTCAATGGCGTGGAATTGTGTTGGTTTGAATGGGGGCAGGTTAAGGCAGATGAAGATAGTATTTTACTGATACACGCAACTGGTTTCCACGCTCGCTGCTGGGATCAGACNGTCTCNCATATGCCCAATCGACATGTTATTGCCCTTGATATGCGCGGGCATGGACGAAGTGAAGACCTGATGCCGTTTAACTGGCAATCCTTCGGGGACGATGTCACGGCTTTTGTACGTCACNTGAACTTAGTCAGGCTGATAGGTACCGGGCATTCCATGGGAGGTCATTCAGTATTGCAAGCTGCTGTTAATGANCCCGCAAGATTTTCGCGACTGGTGCTGATCGATCCGGTTATTCTTCCGCCGGAAGCTTATAGTGGAGTAAACTCCGAGCATCACAGCTGGCTAAATAATGAGGGTGAACACCCGGTTGCCCGGCGGAAAAATTTTTTCGACGATGCTGAAGCCATGTACATTAATTTTTGCGGCAGNGGATCATTTGCCGTTTGGGAGGATAANGTGCTGGATGATTACTGCCGGTATGGACTGTTACCGGTTGAAGAGGGCNCAGGTTACCGATTAGCCTGCCCGCCGGCGATCGAAGCCGCTATTTATATGGGTAGTTCAGGTTATAACGTTGTCGATCGAATAAGAGGGATTGAAATGCCTGTGAAAGTTATGCGCGCCAGGGCTCGCGACCATGATCGGGTCGAGATGGATTTCAGTCTGTCGCCCACCTGGGATAAATTGGCCAGCTGTTTTAAGAATGGCAAGGATATTCACCTGCCGGAGTTAACCCATTTTATGCCCATGCAGGCGCCTGAACTGGTTGCCGCTCATATCTTGAGTCACGCCTTTGTCTAGGCCCATAATAGCCGTTANCATGGGAGATCCAGCTGGTATAGGGCCTGAGATAGTGGTTCGTGCCTTCAACAATGCAGTTATTTCTGAGTCAGCCCAGCTTTTTGTCATCGGTTCTTCAGAGCCGCTGCTATTGGCCATGCAGCAGACCGGAATTGTGCTTCCGATATTGCCGATACTCGGCCCCGAGCAGTGTCGTGAGGAACCCGGAATTCAATTGCTGACACCGCCTGGGCTGAGTGTGGATAAGTTGACACAAGGTAGCATCAGTGCCGCCGCTGGTTATGCTGCTGTGAATTATTTCGAATCGGCAGTGAACCTGTGCCTGCAGGGACAACTTGCTGCTGTGGTTACCTGCCCCATTCACAAAGAGGCTGTGCAACTGGCTGGTTACCAGAATGACATAGGCCATCAGGAAATCCTGGCCAGGATGACGCGGTCTGAGCTGACGGCGACGATGTTAATGACGCAAGGTCTTAAAGTGGCCCATTTATCGACCCATAAATCATTGGCTGATGCCGTTAGATATGTTCGTAGACCGGTGATAGTGGAGAAGCTGCGCTTGACTGATACGAGCCTAAAGCAGTGGGGGATATCACGGCCAACCATTGCCGTTGCTGCACTCAATCCCCATGGCGGTGAAGGCGGTATGCTGGGTCGGGAAGAAATTGATGAAATAGCCCCGGCTGTGGCCGAAGCCTGTGCCCAGGGCCTTGATATCCGCGGACCTTATCCTGCCGATTCGATTTTCTATCGTGCTATTAACGGAGAATTTGATGCTGTACTGGCCTTGTTTCATGACCAGGGTCACATCGCCATAAAAGTGCACAATTTTGCTGATAGCATTACAGCCACCATGGGCATTCCGTTTATTCGAACCTCTGTCGATCATGGCACTGCATTTGATATTGCCGGGCAGAATCAGGCTGATGAAACTGGCCTGTTACGCGCTATCGCTGCGGCTACTGCCATGTTGAACAGGAACCTGTCCTGATAAACAGGCTATTTTTACATGGGGTACTGGTTCCTCTGGCGTGCAGGCAGGCCCGCGAATATAGACCGCAGCATTACTAAGCACGATTAATTGCTGTCTCAAGATCATCAAGGCTGTAGCTACCAGCAGGCTGGTCCTTGCTGAGCATCTTGTTGACAAGTCTGGTCATAGTATCGTTGGCAGGTGTAGCGATGCCCTGGGTTCTGCCTAGATAACTTATTTCCCCGTTAAGGAAGGGGGTTTCAACGGTGTCATTGCCTCTTACCACGCCCTGCCAGGTAGAACCGCCACCTCGGGATGCACCGCTACCTTTGAGTGTGATCACCTGCCTAAAATGCTTGTTAGTTTCCTCTCTGGAAACTGAGTCTATGCCTGCGGCCCTGAAGCAGGAGAGTGCTTCAAGTTTCAACCGCTTTGGCAGGTCTCCGTAGTGAGCATCTACTCCCATAAGCACCTGCAACACGTTACCAAGATTCTGTAGTAACTTGGTATATTTCCAGCGCATGACCTGCGCGTCCGGTGTGCAGAGAAACCCTGCTGTTTGGAGATCTGATGCAACCTGTTTGCAGGTCGTATCTATCCCTGCCGGGAAACGCCCCAGATCGAGTATACCGCCCGGATGTTCGGCAGTGTGGATAACGGAACCGGCGCTGAGGTGAGTGGCGGGCAGTAACACAACCATGGCATAAACGTTTTTGAAAAAGCGCAGCGCTTCGGCTTCATTATTGACGCCATTTTGGCAGCAGATCACAGCGATATCAGCAGGAGCTGATCGGGATAACTCGATGAGTGCGGCTTGCGTATCCTGGGATTTCATGGTGAGGAAAACAATGTGATCTGGTCGCCATGCTATTTCAGCCGGATGTTTGACACAATCTAAGTCCAGTCGTTTTTCTTCACTGGGAGACTGGTAGTGCAGGCCGAATTGCTGGATCTGCTCGCAGTGGGCTCCCCTGGCTATTAGCGTTACCTGGCACAGGTTCAAAGCCAGTCTGGCTGCGATGCTGCCACCAATGGCGCCAGCGCCATAAAAAACATAATGCATAATACTCACTTACCCTTAGATAAGCCTGCCTTCAAATAACCTTATCGTAAAGCGGTTTGGCTCGAGGTGACATTATTTGAAATCAAGGCTCGCAATGAAACAGTACACGATAACACTGTACTATAAGTGTGAATTGCCAGGTAGGGCTTGTATCAGCAGGACGCCAGGGGGGTTAATTTTTTGATGCAGGTTTGTTACTGTCAGGGGGAGTTTGTAAACACTATATGGAAAAGGCTGATGTCAGATATGGAATCCTTTAGGAACGAAACAAGAAGCTGGCTGGAAGTAAACTGCCCGGCCAGTATGAGGTTGCCTGAAAAAGAAGAAGATATGATTGGCGGTGGTACTAAGCAGGTGTTTACTAATCCTGATGCAAAAGTCTGGTTGGAGCATATGGCAGATAAAGGATGGACTGCGCCAGCCTGGCCTAAGGAATACGGTGGTGGCGGTTTATCCCAGGAGGAGCATGGGATCCTGCAGGATGAAATGATGAGGATAGGAGCACGCGCGCCGATCAATGGAATGGGTTTTTCGATGATTGGACCGACGCTGTTGGATTATGGCTCAGAAGAACAGAAAAAGGCCCATCTACCCAAGATTGCCTCGGGCAAAATACGCTGGTGCCAGGGTTACAGTGAACCTGGTGCTGGGTCAGATCTGGCCAGTCTGCAGACCCGTTGTGAAGACAGGGGGGATTTTTTCCAGATAAATGGGCAGAAGATATGGACCTCCGGGGCTCAATATGCAGATTGGATCTTTACCTTGGTACGAACAGACCCAAAAGCTTCCAAACATGATGGCATCAGTTTTGTACTCATTGATATGAACCAACCGGGTGTTACCGTAAAGCCCATCAGGTTAATAAGCGGCAACTCGCCCTTCTGTGAAACATTTTTCGATAGTGCCAGGTGTGAAAAAAATAACCTGGTGGGCCAACTGAACCGGGGCTGGACGGTGGGGAAAAGACTGCTTCAGCATGAACGCAGTTCTATTTCCGGATTGGCCGGTGGTGGTCGTCGAGGCAGGTACGAGGCGCTGGGCCGATTACCTGAAATAGCCAAGCAGTATGTAGGCGAAACAGACGGCAGGATAGCGACGCCCGCATTGCGAGAAGCTGTATTAATTAATCAGATGAACCAGCGGGCATTTGGCCTGACTCAACGACGTTCCATGGAAGAGAGCCATTCTGGTGGAACACCGACCTTTGCCACGTCTATGTTTAAGTATTTTGGTTCTGAATTAGGTAAAGAAAGATTGGAATTGCAACTGGAAGCTATGGGCACGCAGTCGCTGGGTTGGGATAAGCAGTCCTTTGACGACCTGGAATCCAGCCTGACCCGAACCTGGTTACGATCAAAAGCGGGAACAATTGCTGGTGGCAGCTCTGAGATACAGCTTAATATCATTGCCAAGCGAGTGCTTGGGTTGCCGGACTGACCTGTTTGCAGCAGGGCTGGTAGGGTCTGGTCTGAAGGGCTGGCGGACGAGCAAGATTTTACCAGGAAGTTTGTAGAAACGATGGACATCCAGGCAGGATATCGATGTAATAGGGGCCATCAAGTGATGAGTTCATGGAAATTGCGTAAGGAGAAATGTAAATGCCACTCGTTCTAAATGAAGAACAGAATATGCTCAAGGATGCTGCCAAGGATTTTTGCAGGAATAATATGCCGATCACTCAATTGAGAAAGCTGCGCGATGAAAACAGCGAAGCAGGGTTTGATCGCGAGACCTGGTCCCAGATGGTTGAGCTGGGCTGGGCGGGCATCACCATCCCTGAAGATTTTGGTGGGCTGGGATTTGGCTACACTGGCATGGGTGTTGTAATGGAAGAGTGTGGTCGGACCCTGGCATGCTCGCCTTTGCTGGCAACAGCAGCATTGGGTGCTGGTTGTATCCTGCATGGTGGTAACGATGACCAGAAGAATGAATTGCTTCCCAGGGTGGCAGGAGGAGAATTGTTGCTTGCCTTGGCATTAGAAGAGACACCTCATCACAGTCCTTATGGTGCCGCCACTGTGGCCGAATGCAGCGGAGATGCTTATAACGTGACGGGTAGTAAGAAATTTGTGCTCGACGGACACATTGCCAATAAAATTATTGTGGTAGCCAGGTCCAGCGGCAAGGCGGGCGATAGGGAGGGTTTAACCCTGGTAATGGTCGATTCCGGCGCAGACGGTGTTGATATCACCAGAACGATTATGGCTGATTCCAGAAACGCTGCAAATATTGAGTTTTCGAAGGTGCAGGGTGAATTGCTGGGAGAGGAGGGTAAGGGCGCAGATGTACTTGATCAGGTACTTGATATTGGTCGTATTCTGCTCTCTTCCGAAATGCTGGGCGGTCTCCAGGAGTGCTTCGAGCGTACAGTTGAATACCTGAAAGTCAGGGAACAATTTGGCGTGCCCATCGGCTCGTTTCAGGCTTTGAAACATCGAGCAGCGCAGATGTTTTGCGAAGTAGAGCTATCGAAATCAGTCGTATTGGAGGCGCTGTCTGCCTTGGATGAGAGCGCAGATGACATAGCAGAACTTTCCAGCCTGGCCAAAGCCAGATTAAACGATACCTATAATCTGGTGAGCAGTGAAGGGGTGCAGATGCATGGTGGAATAGGCATGACCGATGAGTATGAAATAGGTTTTTTCATGAAGCGTTCCCGGGTTTGTGAGCATACATTGGGCAGTAGTGCCTTCCATCGCGACCGCTATGGTGTCTTACAGGGATACTAAGGCTCCACAGGCCGGGAGCACTGGCCTGTCGGAACAGCTATACTGGTATCAGGCTATCAGGGTTTCCTGAATAAAAGGGTAAATCGATCCGTATTCCCGGTCACCGTTTTTCTGCCAACTTCGTAACGCAGTTCGTCATCCAGGCGGTAATGAAGCGTGCTATAGTCGACCAGCTCAAAACCTGCCTCCTGGACTTCTTTAATGACCAGAACGGGATCTAATCTTCGCCAGTTTTCTGAGGAATCGTCCTGCATGTGCCGCCGGGTATGGTCGATAATGCCATAGCGACCGCCTTTCTTAAGGGCTTCGAAAATAGCCTGGTTGAGATTACGACGGCCCGTCTCAGTAAAATTATGCTGATTTCTGAAGGTTAATACTAAATCTAGTTTTTTTATGCCAAAACTGAACTCCGGTAGATCAAATTGCCGAGAGCCGCTTTTCCTAACAAAATTGGTGCGGTCAAACGGGATGAGTTTTGTTGAGCTAAATCCCGGTTGATCAGCCAGTTTTTCAGCTGTTCGTTCGGCACCAATCGATAAATAAAGCTTACCTTTTGGGTCCAGTATAGGCCCCAGTATTTTTGTGTACCAGCCGCCGCCAGGCATTAGTTCAAGTACGGACATGTCCGCTTCTATTCCTAGAAATTCGAGTGTTTCTTTGGGATTACGGTTTTTGTCTCTGTCTTTTTCGCTATCTGTTCGGCGTTCATGTTCTAGTGCTGCTTGAATGCTCTCTGCCATACTGGGTTGTGAATCCAGGATTTCTGCGGCCATTGCCTGGAGCATCCCGAAAGACAGCATTAACAGACTGATATAGCGTTTCATTATGATTGTCCTGAAAGGGTCAGTGGTATTGTTAGCATACTTGTAGATGTGACATTATAATCAAATTTACGCTCAGAAGGATCAAAAGATGCGAATTAGACAACTTGCATTTGCGGCCCATGACTTGGCTGTGGCGCGATATCAATTGTTCGCTCTGCTGGGGCTTGATGCGGATTTTTCAGATCCCGGTGTAGCAGAGTTCGGACTCCATAACAGTGTCGTGGCAACCGGTACCAGTTTTCTGGAAATAGTGTCTCCCTTTGAAGAAAATACAGCAGTGAGTCGTATGCTGGATCGAATGCATGGCGACTGTGGCTATATGGTCTTGTTTCAGGTTGACGACCTAGCGCCTGTGAATGAGCGGGTTGAGCAGTTATGCCTGAGAAAGATCTGGCAGGTCGAACGCGCTGAGGTCAAGGCCTTCCACGTTCATCCTAAAGATATAGGGGGCGCCCTGGTTTCCTTTGATGAGATGATTCCTGCTGAAGAGTGGGTGTGGGCAGGCAGCCAGTGGCAGGACAGGAAAGCGCAATGTACAGGTGATATAACGAGTTGCCAGATTTCAGTACAGCAGCCGCAGAAAGTTGCCGAAAGCTGGGCTCATGTATTAGGTATCAACCCGGAAATCAGTCGAACCGGTGGCGTCAGCCTTGCCATGACCGATGGTGCTAAGGTGCATTTCGTAGCGCCGGGAACAGATCGACGTGAAGGGCTCACTGGCTTTGAACTGGCCGTGTCCGATCCTGAAAGAATGAAGACAATACTGAGTTCCGGGACATTTTCCTGGGATGGAGAGGCTATCAACCTGTTTGGCGTTAGAATCAGCTTTGCTGGTCTGTAAGGCGATCGAGGCCTTTGCCAGGATATGCTGAGCTCAGTCCGTTCTCATAATTGACCGAGGTTATCTGAGGGGTTCATCTGAGGATGGCACCTGCACTAACGGTTATAACTTAAGTGGTTCAGGTTTGCCTGCTTGCATCGGCCTAATCCGTACTTGCAGCGCAGGTGGCGGCCCGATTAGACAGACTGACGCCACGACGTCCTTGGCGAATAGGGTTTCGGTCGTGGCCATTAGTACAGTAGGCAAAGCTCAGTTGGGTCTCAGGATCGACCCAGGCTATCTGGCCTCCTGCGCCACCGTGACCGAAGCTGACAGCCGAATTGTTGTACCCGAAACCTCTTAAGTTTGCCTGGGTTTCACCGGCTACTACCACGCCTAATCCTCTGAGGACTGGTATCCCGGTATAGGGGTCCAACAAATCCTGGGTTCTTATCTGAGTGGCACTTTCGATGGTTTCAGGCTGCCAGGGGACATTATGCCACTGTGGGGCAGAACCATTAAAACCGATTAACCCCTGGTAGAACATTGCAAGTTCGGCTGCCGACATAATGCCGCCACCCCCTGGAATGGGTATTTCCCTGACCTCGGCATCATTGAATCGAGTCAGAGCGTCCTCGGTGACTTCTGTTACCGCCGGCTGGGCTAGGTTTAGTGCTGCATAATCTGCCGCTGTCATAGCCTCACCCACATGAACAACTTCTTTAATTCTGTGATGCTGATCGGCCGGGCAGCCAAGCCAGAGGTCCTCCAGGGATAGCGGCTGGGCAATCCTGGACCGTACCTGCTGAGCAAAAGATTGACCGGTAATGAGCTCTATGATGGCTGCAATTGCCCACATGGAAGATGTGGCATGGTATTCGAAACGGCTTCCTGGTTGCCAGTTCAGTCGCCAGGAACGGAAGCGCTGTTGACGTTTTTCCGGGTCGAGCCAATCCGTTGGCCGAAAGGGTGCATGTGGGAACCCAGCAGTGTGGGTGAACAGCTGTTCAATGGTGATGTCCTGTTTTCCACGCTCATTGAATTCGGGCAAGAGCTGTGAAACTCGAATACTGGTATCGAGCTCTCCGTTCTGTATCAAAAGCCATGCCATTGCCGATGTAATCGCTTTAGTGGAAGAAAAAACACAATAAAGAGAATCTGATGTAGCCGCGCCGAGGGTTTCAAAAGCAACCAATTTACCTCGACGAGCGATAGCAAATTGGGCCGAGGGCAGCAATCCGGAGTCAATTTCCTGTTGTACTCGATCTTTGAGGATAGCGATTGTGTCTGGCTTGATTCCAACTTCCTCAGGGTCACTGAGAATCTGTTCAGGTTGCTTCACCTTAGCTCCTTGTTATTTAAGTACTGACAATATTCGTTCAGGCCGCTAATCCAGGCAGCAATAAAAGCCGATTAAGACTAACAGATAACACGCGCCTGTGTGGTCACCCTGCGCAGCAGTCAAGCTAATTTAATCAGCTTTTACTCACCTGTTAATGAGACCAGGCGGGTATCCGGAGGATTAGTTTTCAATCAGGATGTGTCGTTCATGTCAGCAGTGAAAGGATTTTTCGATGCGAGAACTAACTTCTCAGGAGATTGAACGAGTCAGCGGCGGGCTTGAACTGATTGATGCAGCCGCAATGATAGTCTCTATTGCTAGTTACAGCCCAGTAACTATGGCAATAGGATTTCCGGTCGCAGCAGCACTCGTGGCCATCGAAGTGCTATCTGAATAAAGTGGCAGTTAGATAATCCGGCCGAGCATTGCCCTGGGCTCGTGAGTAACGTTTGTTCCGGGTTTACTCACTGGCAAGAGCCTCGACCTGGATAATACCGCATCATTAAACCAGTTTTATGTTGGTTTGCTGCTGGCTTTTGAAGCCGTAGGGATGTAGAACGCTCTGAAACCAATTAGTTGTGGGCGGGTGTAAGGTTCAAGTAATCAGTCAGATAATGCCTGGCGGGCTAACCCATAGATCCATCAACGTCCTGAGAGCAAGGAACTTATGTGGTCATACATCGCCCGAAAGGAACACTATCTGGCTCTGTGGAGACAAGCAGAAAGCTTTCCTAGGGCACCAGGGCCCAATCTTATTTATTATCCTGCTATCGGGCGAATCATTGATAAAACCCTGGTCTCGGATCGAGTTTTACAAAAGCCGAATTTCCTGGACCCTGTGCTGATCAGCAGTCCCGTCGGGGTGACCGGAGTTTTCCCCCGTGGCGAATCAATACTAGACGCGGGCAGGGATAGGCAAAGTGTTTTGATGACTGCATCGGGTTATCGGTTTTTGCCAGTCACTGAATCGGCAACCACCGAGGCACCGCTTGGAATACAAGCAATGATTCAGATGCGTCGTCAAGTCGCGCTCTGGGCCTTATTTTACTGGCTTTTATTCTCCGCTGGGTTTGCCGCGTTTGACTTGTACCGGGCTGCCTTGGCCTGGTGTCTTATGAGCGGGCTAGGCGCTGCCTATTACTGGTGGGATTACCTGAATGTAAGGTTAAGACCTTCCATGCTAGTAGATAGGTTCTGGTATTACGGTTGGCTTTACAGTCGTTGTCGGCTTAGGTTGCTGTTAACCATTGGCTTCGCGGTCGTGGTTGGTATTGCTCAGTTACACCTGACTAGTGTTGTTGGTTCCGCTGATGAATTGTTGCACAAGGGCGCCGTTATATTCGAAACTGACGATCCCTATCGTTGGTTTCGTTTCTTTTCTGCTCCCCTGCTGCATTCGGGGATCGTTCATTATGCCAGTAATATGCTAGCACTTGCCTTAATCAGTGTTCTGGCTGGGCCGCATCTTGGCCGTAAACTACCGTTGCTGCTATATTTCAGTTCAACAGGCTCATTGTTCCTGGTGGATGCTGCCGCACGCTGGTGGACCTTCCAGGGAGATGGCATCGTGGGTTTATCCGGTGGTTTAGGTGCAATCCTGGGCTGGTTGCTCGGGCTGAGTCTGAGGTGCCGAGCGCTGCTGCCTCGGTATTACGGTCTGAATTTGTTGGTCCTGCTGGCGGTTGTGCTGTTGGCCCTGCCCCTGGTGCTTAGCACGGGTAGCTTTATCTGCCATCTTATCGGTTGTCTGCTGGGCCTGAGCCTGGTGTTAGTGCTTCCCATCACCCTGGTGACCGCCGGTTGGGCACACGCATCCAGGCCCAGTGAGTCACTGCTTGATTCCAGTTAAAAACAGATCAGGAGCCGAATTCGCTAATGACACCAGATATACTTTCTTTGGCATCGCCAAATAGCATTCTGGTGTTCTCTCCGAAGAAGAGAGGGTTGTCAACGCCTGAGAAACCTGACGCCATGGAACGTTTCAGTACGAACACTGTTCTGGCCTGATCCACATTGATAATAGGCATCCCATAAATGGGGCTGTCTTCATCTTCCCGGGCACTTGGGTTGACTACATCATTAGCGCCGATGACGATAGCCACGTCAACATTTTCAATCCTGGGATTGATATCATCCATTTCAACCAGTTGTTCGTAGGGGACGTCCGCTTCTGCCAGGAGTACATTCATATGACCGGGCATGCGACCGGCGACCGGGTGGATAGCGTAGGATACTTCACAACCATTGGCTTCGAGAATCTGCCCAAGTTCTTTGACTACATGCTGCGCCTGAGCAACGGCCATGCCATAGCCAGGAACGAAGCAGACGTTAGATGCTGCCTCCAGGATGTAATAGGCATCTTCTACAGAAACAGGGTTGACTTCGCCTTCCACTGCCTTACCACTCTTGGCCGCTCCGAAACCGCTGAACAGGACATTGGCCAGAGATCGGTTCATGGCTTTACACATGATGTTGGTGAGGATAATGCCAGAAGCTCCGACCAGTGAACCTGCAACGATGAGAATATTGTTGTTAATGGCAAAACCCGCGGCGCAGGCGGCAATACCGGAATAACTATTCAGCAGGGAGATGACCACAGGCATATCAGCACCACCGATTGGGATGACTGCCATAACGCCGAGTAGCAATGCCAGACCTAATAGCCCGTAAAGATAGATCGAATTGGGCGATGGATCCATGCAGAAAAGGTAAGTGCATACAATGATCGCCAGCAGCAGCAGGCTATTTAGAAATCTCTGGCCTGAGAATACGAAGGCTGCACTGTTCAGCTTTTCGCTGAGTTTGCCGTAAGCAATAAGGCTTCCAGTTGACGTCAGGCCACCAATTAAAATGGCCAGCGCAATCGTGAACGCCGTGAACCCTCCGATACTGCTATCGGGGGACAGGTAAAGGGTTGCCCATCCTACCAGGAGGCTGGCACCGCCGCCTGATCCGTTAAACAGGGCCACCATCTCTGGCATACTGGTCATGGCGACTAATCTTGCTGCCAGCAATCCGATGGCAGCGCCAATGATCATGCCACCGATGATGAACTCAAAGGTAGTACCGTCTGAGGCCAGTGCGGCAACCACTGCTATCAGCATACCAATAGAAGAGAGCATGTTTCCTTTTCGTGCGGTTGCTGGTGACCCCAGCATCTTCAAGCCATAAATGAATAAGCCTGCGGAAAGGATGTAAGCGAAGTTTGCGGCTAAATCAATCATTTAGCAGCGCTCCGTTTACTCTTGAACATACTTAACATGCGATCGGTGACCAGGTAACCACCAACAACATTAATGGTGGCAAAGGTGACGGCAGCAGCGCCGAGCCAGTTTGCCATGTCGTTATCTGTGCTGCCTGCAGCCAGAAACGCGCCTGCCAAGGTAATGCCTGAGATTGCATTCGCCCCAGACATTAAAGGCGTATGCAGGGTGGCTGGTACTTTGGAAATCAGCTCAAAGCCTAGAAAAACGGCTAGAACTAATATGAATGTAAGGAAAACTGTTTCCATCTAAGACTCCTGATTACGCAGAGACAGGATTGATTCATTGACAATCGCGCCCCCTGTGGTGATGACGCACCCATTGAGGATGTCATCGTCTAAATTCAATGCAAAGGAATTGGCTTGCTGGTCGTAGAATTCGCTGACCAGATTAACCAGGTTAGAGGCATACATCTGGCTGGCATCTTTACAGACTTCTGCCGGTAGATTGGACATGCCGACGATCGAAACACCACCTACATCGACGGTCTGGTCTGGAACAGAGCCATCGACATTACCACCAGAATCAACAGCCATGTCAACAATAACACCCCCTGGTTTCATTGCTGCAACCATGTCCTGGGTAACAATTTTGGGAGCAGGGCGTCCAAATAGCTGCGCTGTAGTAATGACAATATCAGCCTGGCTGATGACTGATTTCATGCCTTGGCGCTGCAGTTCAAGTTGTTCTGCGGTCAGTTCTTGAGCATAGCCACCTTCAGTCTGGCCGGTCTCACCCAGGTCTATTTCCACGAATTTCGCACCCAGAGATTGTACCTGCTCAGCCACCACCGGGCGGGTATCAAATGCTTCTACCTTAGCGCCCAATCGTTTTGCGGTCGCAATAGCCTGCAGGCCTGCAACGCCAGCACCGATGACGAAGACTTTCGCAGGACTGAGAGTACCAGCAGGGGTCATCATCATGGGTAAAATTCGGTCCAGTTTGTGCGCTGCGACTATAACCATGACGTAGCCGGCAAGATTAGCTTGGGAGCTTAGAGCATCCATTTTCTGAGCGCGGGTCGTGCGTGGAATCATTTCCATGCTGATTGCCGTAATTGATTTTTCAGCCAGTTTATCTACCAGGGCTGGTTCATTGTAGGGGTCAAGATAGCTGATCTGAATGCAGCCTGTTTTCATCAGGTCAATATCTTCTATTGCTGGCTTTTGGACTCGCAGCACAATGTCAGCTTTTGCCAGTAGCAGATTCCTATCCTGCTCGATCTCTGCTCCGGCGGTAACGTACTCCTGATCAGAATATCCGGTTTTCAGGCCAGCACCCGACTCGATCTTTAGGGATAGGCCGATTTTAGATAACTTTTTGACAGCCTCTGGTACCAGGGCGACGCGTCGTTCAGTTTCTACTGTTTCAGAGGGTACAACTATCAGCATAGGTGGTGTCCATATAGGTAGGTTAAACCAGAGCTGTCAATGAGCACTGGCTGAATGATCTCAAAGTGGTAATTCCCAGCTTATATCAGCTTATATATAGTTCCTTACTTCTTTTCGGATAAATCAAATATGTAGCTTTAGCATTTTTCATATAAAAATGTTGCTTTAGCATTTTTCATATAAAAATGTAGCTTTAGCATTTTTCATATA
>NZUN01000139.1 GCA_002697205.1 Gammaproteobacteria bacterium | reverse complement strand
GGAATGAAAGAAGAAATTACCTTTATTAATTTTAGAAAAGAACATGGGCTTGAGTTAATTCAGTTATGGCGTAAATCTTTTGCCCAAGCCATGGGTATAGAAGAAGATACTAGAGAGGAAGCGGTAAACGAGCATCTAGCTTATCTTCAAACCTACAATCCTGAAATCATAAGAGTCGCACTAGAAAAAAATAAAAATCAGATTGTTGGTTTTATGGCAAAAGAAGAAAACACAATAAAAGATCTCTTTATTCATGTTGATTATCAAAGAAAAGGATTGGGTTCTAGTTTTATACAACAAGCAAAAAAAGAAGAAGAGTTTCTAACATTGAGTACTTTTCAATTAAACAAAGGAGCCCAAGAATTTCATAATTTCATAATTTCATAATTGCTAGACATGGATTTGCTAGCGTAGAAGGTAATGCTTGGGCAAATAATAAAGAGCAGCTTGCCGATATCACTTATGAATGGAAAAGAGTGACAAAAAAGTTGCAAAGTCGATATCAAGAGGCTTAAAAGTATTGATTTTATTGATGTTATAGACAACGTAACTATTGAGAGGGATTAGTTGCAAAATCCTTAAACTCTCATAGAACAAGGATAACAGATAATTCAATACATGGGGAAAGGCTACCAGGAGGTAGATGCGTGCTCCCCAAACCGGTGCAGGTAACCCAGATAAGGTGATTTGAGCCCACTAATAAGCGGGCTTATGATTCTTCCATGCTCATGTTAGAGTAATTTGCCAGTGGTAATGCTGGGGACGAGAGAAGAAGAATATGACAGATCTGGGTGTAACATTTGGCAGCCTGGGTGTGCTAGGGGCACGTTCTATTATTGAAATTGCTAAACTGGCTGAAACCTTAGCCTTTAATTCAATCTGGACTGTAGAAGCCAATGGCACCGATGCATTCAGTTTGCTCGGCGCGGTTTCAGCCGCGTCGCCGAGCCTCGATCTTGGCACCGGGATTATTCCTATCCAGGTCAGGACGCCACCATTGGCGGCGATGTCAGCAGCGTCACTGCAAGCACTGAATCCCGATGTAAACATCTGGTTAGGTGTGGGTGTTTCAGCACCGGCTATTCTGCGGCAGCATGGCATGCCACCGGCTGATCGTCCCATTGCCCGTATGCGCGAGTATGTGGCCCTGTTACGGGAATGTTTGAGTGGTGAGACGGTGACCTTTGAAGGAGACTTCTGGAGTGTTAAGCGCTTCACACTAGGCCTGAGGTTGGCCGACAGGAATCCGAAAATTGTAATGGCGGCGTTGGGACCTCAGATGCTGAAACTCGGCGGGGAGATTGCCGATGGCGTCCTGCTTAATTACCTGCCGGCAAGTCACGTGGCAGCGTCAGTTGCCCAGATCCGTGCCGGCGGCAATGCAAAGATCTTTGCCTACGTTCATGCGGCAGTGGGTACGCTGCTGCGATCTGCACGGTCTGCAAGAAGAGACCTGTTGAATTACTGTATGGCTGACGGTTATGCAAACATGTTTAAGGCTGCTGGTTTTGGTAATGAGGTCGATGAAATCCGGGCCAGGCAGGCTGAGCGGGACCGTGCCGGCGCCCTGGCAGCAGTCTCCGAGCGGATGATCCAGGCCATAGACTTTATTGGTGAGCCGCAGGAAGTTACTCAATTTGTGCGTGCCTATATAGAGGCCGGAATCCAAAAACCGATACTGATGCCCATGCCATGGGGTGATGACCGTCTCGCTGTGACTACGCAGACCATGCAGGCCGCCGCAAAGGCGATGCTTTGAATACCTGGCTATGCTGATTTACGATTCAGCCAATGTTAGACAATGGCTGGCACCAACAGCACTGGTTATAAGCGGCTTGGATTGCTTTATCTTTTAGTGAAGGACAACTATGAAGACAACAGCGACGGAAAAATATAATAAGCCGTATACAGAAGTCGTTAAGATCCTTGATAAAGGATTTAGCGATATGAAAATAGGCCAGAAGATGTTGATCTCATCGCCAAAATCGATCGCGGCTTATATCCAGAAGATACCCCGGGGCGAGCAAAGAACCATAAAACAGCTGAGAGCAGGTTTAGCAAAAGATGCTGACGCTGATAATACCTGCCCGTTGACCGCGGGGATTTTCCTGAGAATCGCTGTTGAAGCTTCCCTGGAAGAACAACTGGTAGGCCATAAAAATAAGCTATTCTTACCCTTCTGGAGACTGCTAAGTGAAGACAGTCCCCTGGTTGAAAAATTAGCGATACCGCATCAGCTAATTCGTGATAGGAGAAAATCGGAAGGAATTTAAGAATTGATTCCTATTTCGGGGAAGCATTAATTAAGATCGGTTGGGCTCTGTTCCATGAGTATGGTTATTAGGTCAAATAGAAGTTCATAACTAACCATAACCAGCCCCAGGATATTGAGTAAATTCAGATTACCCAGATACAACACTAACTGGTTCACAAGGTCATTTATCAGTGAGAATAATATTGAAGGGCTTTATCGAAGTACCTGAAGTAGATTTGGATCGAGTAATAGCGCAGATAGGCACTCATATTCGTCTTACGCGAGCTGAACCGGGTTGCTTGCAATTTGAAATCAGCCAAACAGAAAACGATAATTCACGCTTTGATGTCCATGAGGAGTTCGTGGACAGACAAGCGTTTTTGTCTCATCAGCAAAGACTGAAGACCAGTGCATGGGCGAGGGCAAGCCGCAATGTTAAAAGGCATTACACGGTGATTGGATTGGATGAAGGCAAGTCTTAAGAATAATCTTAGGCTGGATGCCCAGAAGCCAGTTCGCGGCGGATGACAGACAAGCAAGGGCCTCGTAAAGGTTCGATCTGTTTTGATGGTTTGTGGAGAACTTAAGATGATCGTAGAACCGGCTTCGGTAAATGAACTCGATGAGATCTGCAGCCTAATGATCTCGGCTTTTAAGACAGTGTCCGCGCAGGGCCAGGACGTCAGCGGTGAAGCCGAATCGGATCTGGTGAGACGGCTCGTAAATGATGGTGATGTACTGTTCTCTCTGGTGGTGAAATCGAAACGAATTCTGGGTAGTGTCTTTGTATCCCGTTTACGTTTAGTTCCTGATGCCGGGCTGCACTGCGCTGGAATAGCGCCATTAGCAGTATTACCGGCATATCAGTCAAAGGGGATTGGCACTGCGCTGATGCAGGCTGTTATCAAAAAAAGCAGAGAGGAAAAGCTGGACGCATTATTTCTTCTCGGTGACCCGGCTTACTACCAGCGGTTTGGGTTTACGGTTTCAAGCCTAGCCAATGATTACAGTACCACTCATTTTCAGGAACTAGCTTTTACCGAGGGGTGCTTAAGTAAGCTTAAATGCCGGGCTGAGTATGCGGCTGCTTTTTCAGAATCCGCTGTTCATTGAATGCGATGCTGATTAGTCGTGAACAGAAGGAGGCGTTTCAAGACAGGGGGCTGATTAAGCTTGAGCAGAGGCTGCCGGCATCAGTTATCGAACCTGCCCGGCAATTGGTGTATGACAAACTGATTGCAGCCGGGTTGTGCGATGGAGACGATTGGATCGGTCCTACTCAGGGAAACCAGGGCCAGTTTAAACTGAAGTCCCTTAAACAGTGCTCTCATTCTAGAGTGTTCAGGGCGCTGATTACCGATGAAATAAAAACCTGTCTGAGTGAACTGGCAGGCAAACAGCTTAATATGACGCCGCCTCATAGCCAGTTATTGTTCACGGCGCCTTTCACCAGCGTGATGGGTACTTATACGGGGTGCTGGGATGTGCCTTACGCCATTTGGCATACCGATCTGCCTCCTGGTTTGTCAACAGGACTGCGCGGAATCCAGCTATTTTCCTTTCTCGATGAAGTCAGGCCGAAAAGCGGTGGTACCTTGGTGGTAAGCGGTTCGCACCGGTTATTAAGTGAGTTCCGTCACCTACCCGGCAAGCAACTCAAGAGAAAACTCAGGAAAAAGCCATTTTTCTCGGACCTGATGAATCGCCACTATTTGCTGCGCGAGCAGTTAATGCATGAAGCCGCTGAGGTTGATGGTGTCCTGGTGAAGGTGCATGAACTCACGGGTAAGCCAGGCGAGGTGTTCGCTGCTGATATGAGGTTATTTCATTCGCTAGGGGATAACTGCTCAGAACATCCCCGTTTGATGGTGAGTCAGCGTTTCTCGGTTGCAAACAGCTGACGTAAGAATTTTCAGCTTTAGAAATAGTTGAAATAATTCTACCGTTACAGAACACTGGTATTGACTTCTTTGGGACCGTGGCCGGACACCCTTTATGCTTGAATCTTTACCCGAGTCATCCAGTCTATTAATGGCGGGCTTTGTAGCGCTAGCCAATATTAAGGGCTGTTGGCTTTTGAAGGAGAATAGTGAGTGATTTCAAGATGGTTGGTTCTCATATTGACCTGTGCATTTGTCAACCACACAATGCCTGCAGATCCGTTTATCGGTGACAACATCGATTGCGTTATTCTGTTGCATGGTCTGGCAAGAACCAGCCGTTCAATGCAGCAGATTGAGCAGGCCCTGGCTGCGCAGGGATTCCACGTGGTTAATGTGGATTATCCGTCGCGGAAATACACGATTGAAACATTGGCTTCTCTGGCCATCGACCAGGGTTTAACCGAGTGTCCCAGTGACAGTAAAGTTAACTTTGTTACGCATTCACTGGGGGGAATACTGGTTCGCTACTATTTTGCTGTAAATGCTAAGGCCAGGCTGGACCGGGTTGTTATGTTAGCGCCGCCGAACCGGGGCAGTGAAGTCGTGGACAGGCTTAAAGCTTTCCCTGGATTTGATTTGCTCAATGGTCCAGCCGGTTCCCAGTTGGGTACCGGCGTAGGCAGCGTGCCAATGAACCTGGGCGCCGTTGACTTCGAGCTCGGTGTGATTGCGGGAACGACATCCATTAATCCTATATTGTCCCAGTTTCTGCCTAATCCAGATGATGGCAAAGTGTCGGTAGCGCGAACAAAAGTCGCCGGAATGAAGGACTTTGTAACGGTTACCCATGCGCATCCGTTTCTCATGGATGCGCCGGAGGTCATNGANCTGGTAATTGGTTTTATAAAGNGAGGCAGCTTTGCGCCNNTGAGTGACTAGCTTCATCAGTCCAAGGCTATTGCCAGGCTTCATTCCTGACCAGTATCGAATTTGCCAGGTCAGTGTCAGGNGTGTTGGAACAGCAAGGTATCAGGAAATAGATGTTTGGTTTGGGGATATAAGACGCGGTGCCGACTTGATGGGATGACACTATCAGGGCCGTGGGATGGTTTAATTTGGCCAGTCAGAGGGGCGATGTATGCTTAAATTTAAGTTCGGTATGCTGATACTGTTATGCGTTCTGGTGATTGCTGGGGCTGCTATCACAGCTCGACATCGTCTTTTGGTTTATGTCATGTCGCTGGAGGGACCGCCGAAATTGCTTGAAGTTAAAATTGAAGGAAATGATGTTCNCTGGTTTGATGACTATTTTACTGTTCAGGCCATTGATAAAGAGACGTTTGCCATTGGCGAGCCCCGTTATTATCAGCAAAATTATAATTATCTNCTACTCGGCGAGACCCAAGCAATCGTATTTGACGCCGGTACCGGTCAGCGGGACATTCGCAGAGTTGTTGNATCGCTAACACAACTGCCAGTGACTTTCATTCCATCNCATCTGCATTATGACCATATAGGGAATGACATCGTCTTTCCGAGGACAGCACTGATCGACCTGCCCCATCTCCGGAAACGNTTCAAACAAGGCACCTTGCAGGTAGCCTGGTATGAACATCTCGGAGAAGTTGAAGGTTATGCTGCACCTGCTCTGGCCGTTACTCAGTGGCTGGCGCCGGGCAGCACGATTGATCTGGGTAACAGACAATTAAAGGTGTTATATACCCCAGGGCATACCGATGATTCGATTTCGCTGCTCGATGCTGCTTCTGGTTATTTGTTTTCAGGCGATTTTATCTACCCAGGACNGCTTTATGGTTTCTTGCCGAATAGTAATATGGGTGATTATTTGCAGGGTGCCGCGACTCTCCAGGCCATAGATGATCGCGCTCTGCGGATTTTCGGAGCGCATGGNGCCGGNCCGCCTGGGGTACCGGAATTGNCNACAGGTGATGTGTCCAGTTTACAGGCTNCCCTGAAGGCGATTCAGGCAGGCCGCGTTTCCAGTTCAGGATATTANCCGGTTAGCTATCCGGTGAATNATGAGATTATNNTNNTGNCAGAACCCGCTTTTCTTCAGAACTGGCAGGCGAGGTATCCCGAATTCGGTCATTAGTTTNCCNATTAATGAACGATCGNTTCCCCTGAACTCTGCGCCATCAGGTTCAATCTGTGCTGACAATTGCTGTCATCGGNTTGTGCATTGGTCTTTATTCAGTAATCAATACTCAAGAATCAAAACTCAGTAATCAAAAAAGCCCTTGCCGGTTTTACGACCTAACCAGCCAGCCCGCACATATTTTCGCAGTAANGGATGNGTGCGGTACTTAGGGTCGCTGAATTCTTCGTACAATACGTCCATNACCGCCAAGCAGACATCCAGGCCGATCATATCTGCCAGGGTGAGCGGGCCCATAGGATGATTAGCCCCCAGTTTCATGGCGGCATCTATATCCTGGGCACTGGCAACACCATCNGCCAGAATACCAACGGCTTCGTTAATCATGGGGACCAGGATTCGGTTAACAACAAAACCCGGTGCCTCAGCCACTTCCACTGGCTGTTTGCCAACNTGTTTTGCTATTTCCACAACAGCATCCGCAGTCTGCTGAGAAGTGGCAATGCCGCGAATGATTTCAACTAATTTCATGATCGGCGCCGGATTGAAAAAATGCATGCCAATGACTTTGTCNGGTCGANGCGTGGCACTAGCGATTTCGGTTATCGACAGTGATGAAGTATTTGATGCCAGTATCGTTTCGGGGTGGCAGATGTTATCCATTTCAGAAAATATGGTTTTCTTCACTTCCATGTTTTCCACTATTGCCTCAACGATAAGATGGCAACCTGAGAAACGGTTGAGATCTGTGGTGCCGTCTATTCGAGATGTCATTGCGTCTTTTTCAGTTGCTTCCAGTTGGCCTCGGGCAACCAGCCTGCCCAGGCTGCCTTCGATGCTGGCCAGGCCTTTTTCTACCAAGGAATGGTCAATATCGCGCAGGACCACGTCAAGGCCTGAACTGGCGAATAATTGAGCAATACCCGCTCCCATTGTGCCAGCGCCTAATACTCCGATTTTATTCATTGTCATTACCTTATACTGATGAGCGGGCGAGATTAACAAGGTTAGTTTTCAAGCGCAAACCTATCCGGTCAGGTAAACACAGTTGTGCTTTGTTGAATAGGCCGTGTACGTTATTGATGCAGGTGCTGATTTTATTATTCAAATTTGTTGTCTTTGACTTATAGCGGGTGTTGTCTGCTAGGATGGATCAGTAGTTGATGCGCCAGGAGGACATAATGTTTGGGTAAGCGCTCACAGCCGATTAATTTACTACAAATTGACGGTTTAGTATTTGCGGTAATACTGGATTTATAAACTGATGAGGAGAAGGCAAGTGCAGGTCATCAGGTCAGGGAGCTGCAGTAAAATGAATTGAAAAGTGCTGGTTTTTGTTTTGTCTGGGCTGTTATTGAGTAGTCTGAGTAGTTGTACAGCTATTGCAGTAACCAGCGCCGTGGCTACGGCCGCCAAAGCTGTGGTCATTCTAGTCAAGCTTCCCGTTAAAGTGGCTATCAGTCTGGCATCGAGTGATGATGAGGAAGACCAAGACGAGGTAAGAACGGGCATATTAACCTTTTCAGATCATCAAGACTGGGACCTGAACATGAAATTAGACGACCTGCTTGAACAGGGCAGTTAAAGCCTGCGCAGATAGGTTACCCGACGAGAACCTAAAGCATTGAAGCGAGACGTGGCTGGTTTCCCCTCCGCGAAAAAATGAATTGGGACTAGCCTTCGATATGGAAAAGTTTATTGTAAATAACCCAACGTTCATCTATTTTCAGGAACGACAGGGTGTCCAGGAAAATCAAGCCCAGGTAGCCGTCTCGGACCCGGGCCACGGCTGTTTCCCCGGCTACTTCAATGGACTCAATTTCCAGTAATTTTGGTTCCTTTTTCTCGGCAGCAGAAGGCAATTGGCTGGCAACAGAATCTGCGAAATCTGATACGCTCAGCTCAACAAGGTGGCCTTGCATGTAACCTGTGATTTTTGCGTTCTCGTGAAAGACCTGTCGTACTTTGTCTGCACTGGATTCGTACATACTTGCAAAATAGGTTTCGATAGCATCAGAGATGCTGTTGTTATCTGCTTGGGACACGCTTGCCTCCTGGGATGTTGGGGTTGGCATCAATCCATTGTTTGATTAATAATTGTACCGAGCCTACTGGACTCTGTACTGATTTTGCAAGATCTTTGCGAATTGAAAGAAGGTAAAAGGTTAACCAACTGGAAGGCGGTTACCGATAACCGGCGGCTGTGGCTGCTGTAAAGAAGTCGCCAATAACATAAACAGGCCGGCCCTGGTGAGAGCGAGTATTCAAAGCGCTAGGAAAGACCTTTCGGCTGAATTTATGGGTTGTAGTCTTTTCGATATGGCCAATTGCAGACCTATGCGCACCCAGGCAAGCTATTTCAGATCACTATTGTTGTCGGTTCGGTCACCACTGAGGGGATTTGTTATACCAGTGTTGACCCCGGTGAATTTTCTAATCATTATCGGGTTGAAATTGACTGGAATGTAACCTTGTCAGAAGGAATGAATCAGGTTGGTATACTTTGGGCTTACTCTACTCAGTTTCAGAAGCGTTTATGATCCGGAGTAATTATTTTTTGATGATCTTTTAGCTTTAATCATTAAGGGAGAAGCAGGCATGGTTTTTTTCTTGGGCATCGCGCTCTTTTTCGGGGTACACGGGCTGGGTTTGTTGCCTCGCTTGAGGAATCAGTTAGTTAACAGAATCGGGCAGTCTGCCTACATGGGATTGTATTCCTTATTCAGTATTGCGGGCCTTGCTTGTCTGGTGGTCGGATTTGATAGTGTCCATACCCTGGAACTTTCAATACCGATAGGCAGTGCCGTTTACTCATTCAGCAGTTACTGGATGTTCCTGTCATTCTGGCTGTTAATCAGTGCGAACTTGTCCACTTACGTGAAACTCTGGACTCAGCATCCCATGACCTGGGGCATTGTGATTTGGGCATTGGGGCATATGCTTGTCAATCCAGACTTGCATTCATGGGTTCTTTTTGGTGCTTTTGTGACGTTTGTACTGATTTCAGCAATGACTTCCTTAAAGCGAAATAAGCAGGTGGGTGTCAGCGAGCCGAAGGCGGTTCTTGATCTGATCTCATTGAGCCTGGCATTGGCGGTGACTTATCTGCTGCAGCACTTTCATGAAAGTTTCACCGGGGTCGCCTTGTCGCTATAAGATGTTGATAAGGACGATTATTAATGGCTGCTGGTGTAGATGACGGATATAGATTTCATGGGCGAGGCCCTATCGCAGGCGCATCAGGCCTCTAGTCAGGGAGAGGTTCCCGTGGGTGCGGTAGTGGTGCTTGATGGGGTCATCGTTGGTCGTGGTTTTAATTCCATGATAAGGGGTCATGATCCATCGGCTCATGCAGAAATTCAGGCCATAAGACAGGCGGCAGCATCTGTTGGTAATTACCGCCTTAACGGCGCAGAAGTTTTTGTCACTCTGGAGCCCTGCAGTATGTGCGCAGGTGCTATGGTGCACGCGCGTATAGCCAGACTGGTGTTTGGTACCAGAGAACCCAAAGCAGGTGTTGTAGTTTCCAATGCCAGGTTTTTTGAGCAACTGTTTTTGAATCATCAGATCGAGGTGAGTGAAGGAATCCAGGAACAGGCCTGTAGCGACTTATTGACGGCATTTTTTTCCACCAGGCGAAAGTCCGGCAGAAATAAGAAATCGAGGTTACCGTGAATCAGCTTGCTGACTACACTATGGCTGTTATGGATAGGTGAGCCAGCGGCGGCTGCTGTTGATGTGCGGTAAGGTAATGACTTAAATCTGAAATAATGACAGGTTCATCTCAATATCAGGGTGAAGTCTCGTTCAGCAACGTTATAATACTTTTTTTTTAGACGTATCCTGAATATGTTGCAAATCAATGGTGGACCCGCGTTCTCTGCTTTTCGAACCAGGAAGCTTCAATATTCCATCGATGCTGCGGATATTCCTGCGGTACTGATTGCAACCAGATTCGAGCATCTGGTTGATCTTGTTGAGCCTCTGGAAAATGCCGAGGTCAGCAAGCTAGAGCGCCTTTTAACTTACGGTGCAAAGCCGGATGATCCTTTGAATGCAGATGAAATCGATCCGCCTTTTAATTTGGAATTGCTGGTTATTCCAAGAATTGGAACGATTTCCCCGTGGAGCTCAAAGGCGACGGATATTGCTCAGATCTGCGGTCTCAGTAGGGTAAGGAGAATAGAACGCGGTATTTCTTATGCTTTTGGGCTTGAGGCAGCCTTGACTGCTACCCAGCAGTCACAATTAGCTGAGTTGATTCATGACCGCATGATCGAAGAGGTTTTGGATAATGCAGCGTCAGCTGATGCGATCTTTGAGTCAGGCAGTCCTCAGCCGTTAGCCAGAGTGCCTTTATTGGTTGATGGCCAGCAGGCACTGGTCTTAGCTAATCAGACGCTTGGTCTAGCATTGGCAGAGGACGAAATTGAGTATCTCAGCCAGGCTTTTAACGAGATGGGCAGGGATCCAACCGATGTTGAATTGATGATGTTTGCCCAGGCCAATTCTGAGCATTGTCGACATAAGACTTTCAGGGCGACCTGGACGGTTGATGGCCACGCTCAAGAACATAGCCTGATGGATATGATTCAGAACACTTATCAAGCCTCCCAGGGAGCAGGTGTGTTAAGCGCCTACGAAGATAATGCCTCTGTGATTGAAGGTTTTCTGTCGGCCAGGTTTTTCCCGAATCCACAAAACCAATCCTATGAGTTCGTCCATGAGCAGGTACCCATTCTCATGAAAGTCGAAACGCACAATCATCCGACTGCAATAGCGCCTTTCCCAGGCGCTGCAACCGGTTCCGGTGGAGAGATCAGGGATGAAGGAGCAGTTGGCCGGGGCTCAAGGCCGAAAGCCGGGTTGACCGGGTTTTCAGTTTCCAATTTAGAGTTACCTGATTTGCCTGAACCCTGGGAAACGAAATACGGCAAGCCTGACCGAATTGTATCCGCTTTAGATATTATGATCGATGGCCCGTTAGGTGGGGCTGCCTTTAATAATGAGTTTGGGCGACCTAACCTTTGCGGTTACTTCAGAACTTTTGAACAGACCTTTGGAGGAGAACGGCGAGGCTATCATAAGCCAATTATGATAGCTGGAGGACTGGGCAATGTTCGGCAACAACATGTCGAGAAAGGACCGGTGAATGTAGGGTCGGCTTTAGTGGTACTGGGCGGACCAGCAATGTTGATTGGTTTGGGTGGCGGGGCAGCTTCCTCCATGGCCACAGGAACAGCACACGCTGATCTGGATTTTGCCAGTGTACAACGAGGTAATGCGGAGATGGAACATCGCTGTCAGGAAGTCATCGACCGTTGCTGGCAGTTGGGTGAAGCTAATCCTATCCAGTTTATCCATGATGTTGGTGCCGGCGGTTTGTCTAATGCCTTACCCGAACTGGTTAAAGACGGCGGACGTGGTGGGTTGTTTGAATTGCGTGATATCCCGAATGCGGAATTAGGTATGACGCCATTGGAAATCTGGTGCAACGAAGCCCAGGAACGTTATGTAATGGCAGTAAATGAACAGGATCTTGCCCAGTTTAAAGAGATTTGTCTGCGAGAACGTTGCCCTGTTGCCGTGGTAGGCACAGCCATTGACCAACTTCATCTCGAAGTTGGGGATCGATTGCTGCAGGAAAAACCCGTGGATTTACCCATGGATGTCTTGTTTGGCAAGCCGCCGCGGATGCATAAAGAGGTAAGGAGGCCACTTCAGGGGGGGAGAGACCCTGAGTTAACGATTGATCTGGTCGAAGCAACTCATCGAGTTCTAGGCCATCCTGCTGTGGCCAGTAAATCGTTCTTAATAACCATCGGTGATCGCAGTGTCGGAGGCCTGGTTGCGCGAGATCAATTTATTGGACCCTGGCAGGTTCCGGTTGCAGATGTGGCTGTGACGGCGACTACGTTTGAAGGGATCACAGGTGAGGCGATGTCTATGGGTGAGCGTAGCCCTGTTGCTCTGCTGGATAGTCCGAGCTCCGGGCGATTGGCCGTGGCAGAGGCTATCACCAATATAGCTGCTGCAAAGATTAATGATTTGCGGGACGTTAAGTTGTCAGCGAACTGGATGGCTGCAAGTGGTCATCCAGGTGAGGACGCCAATCTGTTTGACACAGTTTATGCCCTTGGTATGGAACTTTGCCCAGGATTAGGGGTTTGTATCCCCGTTGGCAAGGACTCCATGTCTATGAAGACCCGCTGGCAGGTTAATGATGAAGCCAGGGAGGTAACCTCCCCGCTGTCGGTTGTTATATCGGCTTTTGCGCCTGTGACAGATATTGAAGATACCTTGACAGCGCAATTGCTGCCTCAGCCGAGTCAATTGATTCTGATCGATCTGTCTGCGGGTAAGCAGCGGCTGGGAGGCTCTATTTTACTTGAGTGCTGCTCTCAGATGGGTCGACAGGTTCCCGATCTGGACCAGCCGGAGGTGCTACGGGCATTTTTCCAGCTTGTCCAGGATGACGGCTTTCGTCAGCATATCCTGGCGTATCATGATCGTTCCGATGGTGGATTAATGGCAACGCTATCGGAAATGAGTTTTGCAGGTCATTGTGGTCTGGATATTATTGTAGATCGACAAAGCGAACCGCTGGCTTTTTTGTTTAACGAAGAGTTGGGAGCAGTTCTGCAAGTTGCCGAAGATCAGGTAAACACCGTTTTAGCCGGGATAAACAACTGTGGATTAAAGGCAAGCTCAGTCGCTAGGATTAGGCAGGATCAAAATATAAGGGTCGTCCAGGAAGACAGGGAAATCGCCCGCTTCAGCCGCACTGTGCTTCAGCAGCGCTGGTCCCAGGTGAGTTACCAGATTCAGAGGCTGCGGGATAACCCGGACTGTGCCGATGAGGCGTTTGCCGGCCTGGCTGCGGACAATGACCCTGGCTTGTCAGTCGGCTTGTCCTACGCCTGGGACCAGTCGTCGCAGTTGGCCACTATTAATATTAATAAAGGGGTCCGTCCTCGTGTTGCCATATTGAGAGAACAGGGTGTCAATAGCCAGGTTGAGATGGCAGCTGCATTCGTGCAGGCCGGATTTGATGCAGTGGATGTTCATATGAGCGATCTGTTATCTGGCTCGATTGATCTCAATGGTTTCAAGGGCATGGTCGCCTGTGGTGGGTTTTCCTATG
>NZUN01000138.1 GCA_002697205.1 Gammaproteobacteria bacterium | reverse complement strand
CGATAGCTGGCAATGAATAGATTCATACCAACTGGTGGTGTGAAGTAACCGATCTGCATATTAGCGAGAAAAATAATGCCCAAGTGCACTGGGTGGATCCCAAACTGCATTGCCATGGGAACAATCAATGGAATCATAATAATAAGGGCTGAATAAATATCGAGTAAAGCGCCGAGTATCAGCAGGATAATATTCAGTAACAACAGAAAGGTAATGGGGCTACTGACCCAGAACCTAACCTGCTCAAATAGCTTCTGCGGTATTTCCGAATCGATTAGAAAATTAGTGAACGCCAGTGAAACAGCCAGAATCAGGAGAATACCACCAACCATGGTCATTGCGTTTTGGGTTATTTCGGGCAACTGCCTTAATTTAATTTCCTGATGAATAACAACCTCTACCAGNATAACGTAGGCTGCAGTGATTGCAGCGGCCTCAGAGACAGCAAAAAANCCACTATAGATCCCACCCAGTACCACGATCGGTAACGGGATTTCCCAGCGCATTGCCCACAACGCTTGGCTTACTTTGACAGNTTTTTTCCGCCCTGCCATTAGTGAGGNTCGACCCCGATGGACCCAGAGAGTGAAGGNCGTCAACAGCGATATCATCAGCAACGCTGGNAGTAACCCGGCGATAAAGAGATCTTGAATCGAAAATGNAATCGACAGATTCATCTGCTGGACCAGAACACCATAGAGAATNAATGGTAATGAGGGTGCCAGTAAAAGNCCTAAACTTCCTGAGGTCGTCACCAGNCCGAGACTGAATTTCTCCGAATAACCTCCCTCCTGTAAAGCCGGATAAAGCAATGCCCCTATGGCAACAATNGTCACNCCCGANGCCCCGGTAAAAGCNGTAAAAAAAGCACAGGTAATAAATGCNACTAATGCCAGCCCACCTGGTAACCATCCCAGTAAGGCATCGGTCAATCTGACCAGTCTGGATGACAAACCACATTCAGCTAACAAATATCCAGAAAATGTAAATAAGGGTAGTGCAAGTAGCATGGGTGTTTCTACTATCCGATACATTTCGATAGCGATAACGGTTACGGGTACTTCAGCCACATAAAAACCCAGCAGNGCAGCTGCCAAAATCACTACAAACAGGGGCAGGCCCACCAGGGCCAGCAGGCCAAGAATCAAAGAACCCANGGCNGCCATTAAAGTTCACCCCGTATNGGCATAACTACGTCTCGTGCCAACCTCAGGAACATGACCAAAAAGCCTACAGGTAGAATCANCTGGCAAAACCAGACNGGCACCCAAGCAAATGCTGTTAAGCCATCCTGATATTCGAATATAACCAATCGTATTGATGCGTAANCAGCGACCAGACAAATCATCGACGCGAACAGCGCATTGATCNTACTGAGCCAGGCCTTAGCTCGCATAGATGCAAACCGGGACAGGATGTCGATTCTGATATGATTGCGCTCGCGAGTACCAATCATTGCGCCGAGCATAGCTAGCCAGAGAACCAGGATCCTGAGAAANGANTCAATCCAGAGTAGGCCCGTATCAAAGAAATTTCGCAACACGATCTGTAGCAGGGCAAGTGCCAGCATCGTCGCCAGCGCGATCCAAAGNGCACTGTTTTCNACTTGATGCAACAACCTTAACAGNGCTTTCANGGCAGACATCGATAGTCCCTTAGGGANCTCGCCTGGATCGGAAATCCATCAGATTCTGCTCAAATTCCTTCAAAATAGCAGCAGACACNTCACCCGTACTGAGCATCGATTCAACNGCATCCCTGGCAATTAATTCCCATGCAACCAGGTCTTCGTCTGAGGGAGAAACNCTACTAATACCTTGGTTTAACAGCGCCTCATAGGACTTTAGATTATCTTTTCGNCTAACCCGGTCAATATCCCGCAGNGCGTNATCGAGTATNCCGGTAATGGTCAGCTTATCCTGATCAGAGAGGCCAGCATAAACCTTCTCATCAATGGCCATTAAGGTGTAGATATAGATTAACGGCAGATCCATCACAAACTGAACATGGTTNTGTAATTGCAGCGCCAGTGCTGCCGATGGCGGAATAGCCACTGCATCTAGCAAACCTGTCTGCAACCCTGCTAATACGTCACTGATGCCCAGTGGTACCGGGCTGACATCAAACATTTTTACCAGACGCTCACCCAGGGGNTCTCCTTTAGGAACCCATACTTTCATATTGATCAAGTCCTTTGGATTNGCCACAGGTTTTTTNGACAGCAGGTAGGCAAAACCAGTTTCGATCAGAGGGAAAACNTGCAGTCCGCCCNTATTCAGGCCGAGCCGGATACCCTGATCCATCTTTTTTCTTACCGCATCAACTTCGGCATAGGACTGGAACTGAAGCGGCATATTATAAATCTGCAAATCAGTGTAGAACCTGATCAGGGGATTGACTTGCATCACGCCACCATGAAGCTGACCAATACGCATTTTACGGACCACTGTGAAATCATCACCCTGCACGCCACCGGGATACAGTTTGAATTTAACCCTGCCCTNGGTCTGCGTGTTTATTTCCGCAATAGCCTTACGTAATCTTTTCATACCACCAACGCCATCAGGAACCCCGGTAGCGATTTTGTAGGTCTTTGCNAAGNCTTGTTCAGGCACAACGGCNAGGCCTGCCAGCGTCAGGCATAAAAAGGCAAGCAATATTGATCTGTTAAAAATAATCGTCCCCATCTGCCAGTAAGATAACAGCTCGCTCCTGTGCGATGCGATTAGTTAATGTCATTCCATCCGCTCTCGGGTCTGCGGTAATGACCTCATTGAGCAAACGATCGTGCAGCCTCTTGTCGAAAACCAGTTTAGCGTATTGTTCTGCATAAACAACTTTAGCCATCAGGAATTTACCTTCTGANAATGCNATTGCTTTTTCAAAATGCATTTTTCCTAACTCAGGCTGACCACCCATTGAAGNCGGTAAAACAGTTTCCAGACCGCCCAGATAGAGATGCGCTCCNCCCCTGTCCCAGGACTCATTNAGATCTATAACTCTGGCCATCATCAATTTGACTCTGGCGAGTTGTCCAATGGCATTCCAATCACCACTATGCGCCTGAATCCAGCCAGTCCAGGCAACAGCATAGCCATACAGATAAGTCAGATCNGTTGCCTCTAACCCATTAATACGTTTCTCGAAGGCAGCGAACGGCAACCCTGTCAAGCTGCACAANGCCTTGACCTGAAGACACGCTCCTCGNCTGGCGTAATCCAGCGCCTTGTCTGTNAAAATCGCTGTCCTGCCTTCATCGACAAGCACGCTGTAGGCACCATTTAGCGATGCTGCTGCCATTAACAGCTGAGGTTGATTCGGGTCATTAACGATAAAACTATCAATCAGCAGAAGATAGGCCGGAACAGCTTCCCGAACCGTCGCAACATCACCCGAATTCAATATTGCCGCAGATAGATTATCAGCTAGTTGACTGGTTACCCCGTTCATCAAGCTAGCGCAACCTGCCAGGCCTGCCAACTGTACTANNACTAACCATCTGGAAAAAGTNTTCAACATGTGGCGAACTCCATATCGAGCTATTCTAACCCCGGCAGACGACTGTCTGCACCAACAATTATCNCGCTACTACTTATCGCTTTACTATTTATTGATCTACTATGTGNCNCTCTATTATTTNTCGCCCTTCCATTNGGCACTTTTCATGTANNCACGCTNGTAAGGATTTTTTATTCAAGTTCGCAGNCCCCAGCATACGCCTNGNCACCTTTNNGCAGTANCGCTATACAGGAATCAATGGCGGATCAGATCAATTTCATGGCAAACAACCTGACCTTAATACGCTGAACTGGGAATTGAAATACAGGATAAAATACAGATCTGCGGCAACGANTTTTNGTTAATGCAANAACCTGTTTCCAGCCGGCATGATTGACCTGCTAGGACANGCCTTTCAAGTGAAAATATTCATTCAAGGTGATAACCGATTTTTCACCCGTACTCGCTACCTTNAATCGACTCACACTGGTGTAATTTGGGTTAAAGAACATCANCGGCCGAAGGCCTAGAACGTTAGCCGTCCATGCATTAACAACACCACCATGGCAGGTCACTGCAATGGTTTTGCCGCGATTATCATCAGCAATCCTTGCCAGTGATGATACCGCGGTATCNTAGAAAACCCTGAAATCAACATTGCCCATTNCCCCNTTCATCAGGTTCTGCCATTGCTCATAGTTTTCTTCTTTGAGTTGCTCAACNGGTATATAAGAACCTGCATCGCGATCATANTCGGCAACACCTTCTTCCGTTTCAATATCCAGGCTCTGTTCTCTGGCCAGCGGTATAGCCGTTTGGTGNGCTCTTCGCATCGGACTTGAATAAAGGCGATCCAGCCTGACATCCTTCAGGTATTCAGCAACAAGTTCTGCTTGTTTAAGCCCNATAGCTGATAAAGGGGGATCAGCTGGACTGCCATCAGTGGTGACAACTTTCTCTGGTAGGCCATGTCGTATNAGTAATAGNTCCATCTNTTCTCCAGGGTCANGCNATCCAGACAANCTGGATCGCTTACCTCTAAGGTATTAACTTGCTGCGATGGAAACTGAAAATACACCGGCCTGNCTGGCCGAGTCCATTACATGTATCATGGTTTCAGTGGTGCTATCTAGATGGGGCTGAACGACGACAGGAGCATCAGGATTCTCCGCATGNAGGCGTTCAATATTGGCACGTACCGCTCTGAAGTCCACATCACGTCCTCGAATGCGAATACGATCTCGATTGGTGATCTGAACAACGATACTTTTCTTATCTGCATCTTTTACATTCTGGTTCTTGTCAGGACTATTCACATCCAGACCAATTTCTTTCACAAAAGTCGCTGTAACAATGAAGAAAATCAACATGATAAACACCACNTCCAGCATCGGTGTCAAATCGATCTCTTCAGTTTCTTCTCCAATCGCTGCTTTACGCCTTCGCACGATTCACTCCTTTTGTAATAATAGATTTACAATAATAGATCCGCTAAATGGTCAGTTTCACCGAGCTTGACCATCACAGCACGNAAGCATAGCGTTAAACCATGTTCAGCACAATTTAAATATAAAAAANGCACACCCTGGGAGGGCTTTATCCTCGCTCGGGCTGGGAGCTGNCTCATGCTGAATNACAGNTTTAAATTTTACCCAGCTTTTGATGATCTGCATTAACCACTTTGCTTACTGTTGTATAGTGCAAACCNAGAAAACTACCGATTTCTATCAGCGTATAATCNTACTGCAGGTGCGCCTGCTTGATNAAAGCGTTCCTCTNNGTTTTACTCNGATTNGCGACGTGCCGAAACAGCACTCGTAGNGATTTCCTGCGNTTCTGNCGCTTGGGAGCCTGTTTAGCTTTACGGCTATTTTTCATCAGTGTCTGTAATCGATCTACAAATTGNTCACTACCCAACAACACCTGATTTGATCGACCAGCTAACGGTGAGTCAGCCTGCTGTCCATCGGCTACAAATTTCTTCCACCNCGCTTCAGCCTTTTCTAGGTCAGTGGAAAAGGATTGCAGAACGGTATCTCGATGTAAAAAATCCGGAGAAGNAACCTCTCCTATCATCGCNAGATAACTGCTGAATCTATACTTTNCCAGGCTTGCCTGTCCCGAAATTCGCAAGGGATTTAACAGAACATGCCGACANATTGCCAGAAGATACAGATCTTTTTCGAANACAATNCTTTTAAAACGGCCGCGAAANACTGGGCCTTCTCCTAAATGGCGACGGTTATAGTGCTGAGTATAGACNCCATTGAGCTGCCGCATGCCCCTGGACAGATTCGAGTGGGGTACCTCAACAACCACATGATAATGATTTTCAAGCAGCGCGTAACTATGAATCAACCAGCCAAATCGAGCCGCCACACTATCCAGAACATTCAGGAAGGCGNTATAGTCGGTCCTGTCTTTAAAGGATTTCCTGCCAGTCNGAGCTCTACCCGTTACGTGATAACATGCTCCAGGGAATTCTATGCGTGGTGGCCTTGACATGCTCAATACAATCCTTGATATCAATCATCGCTTGCNCGGTNCTNGTTGTGAATAGTTCCAGAACCCCTTNATCTGGCAATCTCAAACGGTCCTGAACGAGTACCAGCCCCTAGCAATTNCACAGCACGGCATTCGATAATAACGCTGACCTACATTTGCAGCAACCTTTATCATCAACTATTACATNACTTGACGAAGGATAACTCGTCCTAGTAACTTGGGTTCCTGATCAATAACGAAAGCAGTCAAATTAACTATTTGCAACGACCATTGAGTCAAACGCAACAAAGGAGAAAACAATGGCAGTCGATAAATTNCCAATAGAAGCCGGCCACATCATGATGTTTGCAAGATCTATCGGTGATCCGAATCCAATTTACTATGATGCTGACTATGCAGCGGAAACNGAGGCCGGAGCTGTACTGGCGCCACCAACCTTTGTTCAGGCGAGTGCACAATTTGACCCNGACTATTTCCTCCGACCGAAAATTGGTCAAGANTGGTTTGGCTCTGCAAAAGAGGCAACAGGTATTACCAAACGCGAAGGCGGTNGCGGTGGTGGTGGTGGCGGCGGCGGACTACATGCGGAACAACATTACGTCTACCATNGGCAACTACAAGCAGGCGATAGCTTGTCAGCAACCACAAAACCTGGCAAAAGCTGGGAAAAGGAAGGCCGCCGAGGTGGNAAGCTNATGTTCAGTGAGTCTGTTACAGAATATAGAGACCAAAACGGTGACCTGATCGTCACAGCNACCAGTGTCGGTGTCCGGACAGAACGACCTGCAACTTCCAGTTCTAACTAATCAGGAGAAAACCCAATGACTTTAAAAGCAAGCGAATTAAGTGTCGGCGACCAATACTCCGAAGAAGTCTGCAATAATCTGTCGCGAACCCAGATTGTACAGTANGCAGGCGCATCGGGTGATTATAATCCCCTGCACTCAGACGAGATGTTCACAACTCAGATAGCAAATTACCCCTCGGTGTTTGCGCACGGTATGCTCTCCATGGGTATGACCGGCGGCATGCTAACCAACTATGTCGGCGATGGTCGCCTGACAGCGTTTGGCGTACGCTTTACCTCCCAGGTATTTCCCGGCGCGACGCTGACAGCAACGGCCACTGTAGGGGCCATACGTGAAGAAGACGGTCAGCAGTATGTTGACCTGGANCTATCAACAAAAGACGATGCCGGTGTTGAAGTAATAANGGGTAATGCCTCGGCNAGAATTGACCCCTGAACCAGTCGGGCCATGGTACCGGGCTTAAAAAACTAGTATCGATACGTATCCCAACTCAAGCAGGGAGGGATGCGTTATCCGTTAGGTCAATTGAGTCTGACCCAGGCCAACTCTATTTTAATCGCNTAGGATAGTGGCAAGCCGGGGCACAGCCTCCAGCAGCATGTTCTGGGTAAGAATCTGCGGTAGCACTTCTGCGCTGGCGCCACCTTTTGGGAACAGCAGGTACAGGGGAACCCCAAGCCTGCCATATTCGGCAAGAGCGCTGGTGATGAGTGGATCTTCATTGGTCCAGTCTGCCTTCATGTAGGTGACAGAAAATTTTTCAAAGAGTTGCTTTGTAACTTTGGTNTCAATTGCGAAGCNATCGTTAACCTTNCAGGTAATACACCANGCAGCCGTGAAATTGACGAACACCATGCCTTTGCTGATAGCAGCATCCAGCGTCTCTGGCGTAAATGCAACCGCATGCGGCCCNCTCGAATCTANGTTAACCCTGCCCGAACTNATCTCAGCCTGGCTGTTTGCAGGCTCTGACTGCATNCTTAGCAAGGCATAAAGCGCAAGACATATACCACCCAAAGATAATAGCCGCGCGACATCTGCCCAGCCCAGCCGTTCTGCCCGGCGGGCAATACTAGCATCTGGCCATAACCAGACAGCGAACACTATGGCGAGCAAACCCGTTCCGGCTCGACCCAAACCATCAGGGCCGGTCTGTTGTACCAAAACCCATAACAACCAGAGGGCGGCAGCATACATGGGGAATGCCAATGCCTCCCTAAACTGGACCATCCAGGCACCCGGTTTAGGCAATTTCTTCATCAATGCAGGCGCGTGACAAAGCGCTAGAACGGGTGCCGCCATACCCAAACCGAGACAGGCAAATACTGCCAGTGCCAGCCACTGCGTCTGAACCATGGCATAACCCAATGCCACACCCATAAAAGGCGCCGTACAAGGTGCTGCGACGACGCTTGCCAGCACACCTGCAGCAAAGGCACCACTCTTGCCCTGGGCATCAGCCCAGCTTGACCCCAGATTCTGCAATCCCGTACCGAACTGGTAAAAACCGGAAAGATTCAGTCCAATCAAACAAAAAAGATAAAATAGTAAGGTCACCATCTGCGGTGACTGAAGTTGGAAACCCCATCCTATCTGGGCCCCACCAGCCCGTAAAACTAATAATACAATAGCCATTATGACGAAGCTGATCAGCACGCCTGCAGTGTAAAGCCAGCCATGAAGTCTCGCTCTGAACGAATCATGCTCAGCACCATTAATCAAGCTCAGCAATTTAATCGACAAAACAGGGAATACGCAGGGCATTAAGTTCAGTATCAGACCGCCAATAAAAGCTAGGAAAAGAGCGGTCAACAGACTCAACTCACTACCCACATCTGCCTGTTGATATTCTGGGCTGACCGCGAATGCAGATTGCAGCCGTTCTTCCCCTATCTTCTCGGTATACAGGATAAGTCCGGACAACTCAGACATATCCAAATGATCCTGCAGCACCATTTCCAAGCGTGCGCCCAGATCTGTGTAGGTCACCTTCACGGGCACACTTAAATCTATCAGGTTTTCAGTGTAGGGTAAAAAATCCAGTTGCTCGATGTCAGCTGCTTGAAGACCAGAAAAATGGACATCAATAACCAGCCGATTATCAGTAAGGTGAGCCGACGAAATCCCCGGCACTAACCTGGGTAGCGCATTTATTGCCGCCTCAAGCCCCCTCCTAGTGGCAGTGTCTTCAACTGCCGGAGAGGTGCTGGCCGGTAATATGAGCTCCAGGTTGGCACTCTCCGGTATACAGATATCGGCACAGACTAACCACCTACCATTGAGCTTTAAGGTAACGGCCAATTCCTGGAACGAAGGATCCACATGCACTTTCATAGGAATCAGCACACTACCGTGATAACCCAGATTGGTTAATGGTCCGTAGGCAATTCGTTCTGGAATCGGCCAGCCAAGTTGTTCTATGGTGACACCCTCTGGAAGCTGCCAGGTCAACTTGATAGCTGCGCCGGAATCACCTGGGTTGCGCCAATAGGTATGCCAGCCAGGCGCCATTGATAAATTGACCCCTAGCAGGAATTCTTTGCCCGTTTGAACGGTAGATACACCTGCCATGAGTTGCGCGCTTACCTGCCCTGACCGAACAATTTCAGACTGAAGTGCAAACACCCCCTGGCTGTATACCGTAGCCGCTAGGGCTATTACAAAAACCACTGCTCGCAGCATATTCAGGGCCTCATTCCCCAACGTACCGGACCTTTGCTCGCTTCCAGCAACGGCTCAATCCATTCTATCCAGCGACACAGCCTGCTTCTTGTCTCGCGCGGGTCAATAAGTTCATGCACGGCAAAACTTTCCATCATCGGAAAGGGCGACCGGCCCTGGATCAACTTTTGCTCTAGTTCCAAACGCTTTTGGTCAGGGTCAGCTGCGGCTGCAATCTCTCGGTGATAGGCCACTGCCACGCCACCTTGCACGGGCAAGGCTCCCATTTCATAGGATGGCCAGGCAAGCTTATAAGTGTTAGCAGCAAAATGTGCTGCCGATGCAACCCCAAAAGATTTGTGGACTGCCACGGTTGCCCAGGGAACCGTTGATTGCACTGCCGCTGCGACAGCACTCATGCCATATTTTATGGCCGCTGAGGCCTCTGATTCCGGACCAATCATAAATCCGGGTTCATCCATAAAATTCACGATGGGAATATGAAAAGTGTCGCATAACTCCATCATCCGTTTAGCCTTCTGAGATCCCTGCGCCGTCATGGCACCGGCATAGTGTTTACAATCGTTGGCGATAACACCCACCACAGAACCGTTAAGCCTTGCCAGGCCAATGATCTGTCCGCGACCGTACAGGGGTGCAATTTCGAGCCAGCTGTCAATATCCATGATCAGCTTAATCACTTTTCGCATATCAAATGGCTTGCGCGCATCTTTTGGGACGATGTTTAATAAAGCTTCCTCGCGTCGTTCAGGTTTATCTTCGGACGCCTGCTGGACTGGCCGTTGCCAGATGTTCTCTGGCATAAAGCTTAAGAATTTCTTAATCTCTGCGAACGCAGCTGCTTCGGAATCTACCACATTGTCTACCAGGCCGCTTCTAGCATGGACTCGCCAGCCGCCGAGTTCTTCTTTGGTCAGTTTCACGCCCAGGGCGCGCTCCACCAGTGCAGGCCCTGCCACCATCACCTGCGCTATCTCTTTCACCATTACAGAAAAATGTGACGCGACTAATCTTCCTGCAGGGAAACCGGCTACGGGCCCCATGGCAGCAGAAACAACAGGAACCTCTGTCATTGCAGCAGCAATGACTTTAAAACGGGGGTCGGCAAAAACAGGAGAGCCAACAGTTTTTGGGCCTTTAGAGGCTGAGCCTGCGACGCTACCGCCACCGCCTTCAAGTAGTCTGACCAGAGGAACCTTAAAATGCAGGGCCAACTCTTCTGCATAGACACTTTTACGCAAGCCAGCGCCATTGGGTGACCCTCCCTTGAGCGTAAAATCTTCTCCACCCACTACAATGCGTCGTTGATTAATCTGAGCAAACCCAACCACATAGTTCGCCGGGCTAAAGGAGACAATGTTGCCGTCTGCATCCTTTTCGGCAAACCCGGCACCTTCACCGTGCTCCTCAAAAGAACCTGAATCAGCCAGGCCCGCTATACGTTCTCTTATGGTTAGGCGTCCCTTGGCATGATGAAGCGCGATGGCTTCCTCACCGCCCTGTTGCTTTGATAATTCCCGACGTAAGCGAATTTCATCCGTTTCATCCTGCCAACTCATTACACAAACTCCTGCTAATATTGATCTCTTATAGGCTCTACCGGACCTGGTAGCCAATTACTACGGGTCAACCCCTCACCCCGGCCAACACGCCATCGCTGCCGAAATAACAGCCAGCGCGTTGTCGGGGACAAAAGCCATCTATTACACCCATATGTATCTATATGCTCCCATAATGCTGAAAAACTATAAAACTTACTGCATTTTTCTTACAATTAGTGGCAAGCCGCTAAGGATCATGGTACTTTCCCTTCCGATGATTTTCGACAGATTTCGGACATTTAGTACTTGCGATTGCTGCTGGCCCCATTTCATAGCATTAAGACTAATAACATTTAGATTAAAAGCATCTAAATTAATAGCATTTAGATTAATAGCATCTAAATTAATAGCACCTAAATTAATAGCATTTAGATTAAAAGCATCTAAATTCATGG
>NZUN01000137.1 GCA_002697205.1 Gammaproteobacteria bacterium | reverse complement strand
TAATTCTGTGCACAGGGTTTCAGCTTTAATGTAATCCAGATGAGCCGAAACAGCTTGTTTAACAATGCTATCGGTCTGAATGGATAGATCAATTCGGTCTATGACATTGAGACCAGAGTCTTTACGGGATTTTTGTATCCTGCTGACAACTTCGCGAGCCAGACCTTCCTGGATCAATTCGTCATCGAGGCTGCAATCAAGGTCGATGGAGATGTAGCGATCAGAAACAGCATTAGTGTCAGGTTTTGCCTGCCGATAAACCAGTATATCGTCGGCCACAAAAGCAGTTCCATCAAGTATTACTGAGCCCTTTTCCTGAAAATCTACTATGGTCTTGCTATCCAGTTGATCAATGAGCGCCTTAAAGTGCTTGAACTCTTTCCCTAATCGTTTTCCCAGTACCGGTGAGTTGGGTCTGGCAAAAAGGTTAATATAGTTTTCTTCGGCGTCATGGTAGGCGATTTGTTTTACGTTTAATTCAGCCTGTATGTATGACTCCAACCGAGAAATCTCATCTAAAAGAGCTGGATCCTTGTGGATGATGACCAGTTTTTTCAGAGGGTACTTGGTCTTAATTTTTTCCTGATTTCGCTTCTGTCGCCCAAGTAGAATAAGGTGCTGCATTCTTTCTACTGCCTGTTCGAGCAGGGGTTCTATCAATGTTGAATCTGCCACAGGGTAATTGCACAAATGGACAGATTCCAGGGCATTAGGCTGCTTGGGCAGGCCAGCAAAAATGGTTTCCGACAAGAAAGGTGTAAAAGGTGCCATGCACAAACTTAACTCATAAAGGGCGGTGTGCAGGGTTTGGAAAGCATTTTGCTTATCCTGACTTAAATGCGCTTCCCAGAAACGAGCCCTGTTTAGTCGAATGTACCAGTTAGTCAGGTCCTCTATAAAATCAAACAGTGCTGGAACGACATTATAGAGATGGTACCGTCCCATTTCTTCAGCAATCCTGGTTTTCAGGCTTTGCAGGCGTGACAGTATCCATTGATCCATGATATTGAGACTTTGCAATGGTTCTGTGGGTGGTGTCCAGTTGTCGATGGTCGCGTATGTTTTCAGAAAACGATAGGCATTGAGCCAGGGTAGTAACGCTCTTCGGGTCATATCCTTGACCCCGGAATCAGAAAACCGCTGCTCCTCAGCTTTTACTAATCCTGAGTTGATGAGATATAAGCGTAATGCGTCGGCACCGTATTGTTCCATAAGGTCGTCAGGTGGGGTGTAATTCTGTAGCCGTTTAGACATTTTTTTGCCGTCTTCAGCTTCCACGATTCCGTTGACAATGACGTTGTTAAAGGCATTGGTATCAAATAGCGCATTGCCCAGAACAATCAGGGTGTAAAACCAGCCTCGGGTCTGGTCCAGGCCTTCGGCGATAAATTCTGCGGGGAAACCTTTTTCAAAAAGTGCCTTGTTCTCAAAAGGATAATGAAGATGTGCGTAGGGCATGGAGCCGGATTCAAACCAACAATCCAGCACTTCTTCGATTCGTCGATAAGTTCCCGGTTCACCTTCGACCTTAAAGGTCAGGTGGTCAATATTTTCGCGGTGCAGATCAGTTATTTTTTCCCCTGTGCGAGTTTCCAGCTCAGCAATCGAGCCAATACATTGGTATTTTCCTGAATCATCGTTTATCCAAACGGGTAAAGGTGTCCCCCAGTAGCGATTTCTGGATACTGCCCAGTCCCTAGAGCCTGCCAACCAGTTTCCCATCCTGCCGTTTTGAATATGGTCTGGGACCCAGTTAATGTTCTGGTTTACTTCAATGAGTTGGTCGCGCATCTGCTCAACGCGGACATACCAGGAGTCAATGGATCGATAAATGAGCGGGGTGTCCGAGCGAGGACAGAAAGGGTAACTGTGGACGATGACATCCTGTACATACAGGCGACCACTTTGCTTCAGATGACGTATGATCTGTTTATCAGCGTCCTTGACATGAAGACCGCTGAAATCAGGAACTTCTTCTGTGAACCGTCCTTCCATATCAATGGGGCAGACCATGGCAGAAATACCGGCTGCATTGAGAATCCTGAAATCGTCTTCGCCGAAGGCGGGTGCCTGATGAACAATTCCCGTGCCACTTTCGATGGATACATAGTCATCTGATACTATCTGGAAGGCGCCCTGATCTCGTTTGGACTCGAAGTAAGGGAAAAGACTGTCATACTGTTTACCCACAAGATCCTCACCTGAAAAGCTCGATACAACACGGTAGGATTTGCTGGCAGGCAGTGTTTCAAGACGTTTCGTTGCCACAATAATGTGTTTTTCTGATTCTTCATCGAAGATCTTGGTGTATTCAATATGATCGCCAACACATAAGGCAAGATTGGAGGGCAGTGTCCAGGGTGTGGTCGTCCAGGCTGCAATATAGGTGTTTTCATCTTTCAGTTTGAACAGGACAGTAATGGATGGGTCCTGGGTATCCTGATAATTCGAACCAGCTTCAAAGTTGGATAAAACCGTGCCAAGGGCGGTAGAAAAAGGCACGATTTTTTCACCCCTATAGATCAGACCTTTTTCCCATAGCTGGTTAAATACCCACCAGACGGATTCCATATACCAGGGTTCCATGGTTTTGTAATCGTTGTCGAAGTCGACCCATCTGCCTATTCTTGTAATCGTTTTCTGCCATTGCTGGGTATAACGCTGAACGATGCTCCTGCATTCACCGTTATAAGCCCTGATCCCCAATTTCTGAACCGCTTCAGCGGAGGACATTCCTAAGGTTTTATCAATTTCGTGTTCGATGGGTACGCCGTGGCAATCCCAGCCAAATCGACGCTGTACATAGCGTCCCTGCATGGTGAAGTATCGGGGGACGACATCTTTTAAGATAGAGCCAACCAGGTGACCATGGTGGGGCAGCCCTGTGGCAAAAGGAGGGCCATCGTAGAAAATGTAGGGTTCCTGGTCAGATGTCTGGGCAAGACTTTTTTCAAATATCTGGTTTTCGTCCCAGAAACTGAGAACATTGTGCTCAGCGTCAACGAAAGAGAAATTATCGTTGTCGGGGTTGATCTTGCTGTTATTACTCATGGGTAAAACCCGGAAATTCAAGACAAAATTTCGCTTAGATAGCGGGTGACTATGAAGCCATTATCGCATTAAGAGTGCATTCTGATCGCCGCTTAAAAAGCTGCTTGGCCTGCACACGTATGTTTAATAGGCGCTAGGATATCGCGTCACACTGACATGTCAAGGAAGATCCTATTGTTGATGGTTCTGTACCCCCGTAACGCTTCCCCTGGAATTGATTTTTTCGAGTACATTAGCGACTAATTGTTCAATATTAAATTGCCAGTACCAGGCAGGCGCCTGGGGATGATCAATCGTGCTGGCACCGGCTACTTGAAATTCCCAGCCTTCAAGTTCTGATCGTTGTTTGAGGTCTGTTAATCTGGCCCAGGCTGGATCGGAGAATACCGGGTGGGCGCAGGCCACTACGATATTGTTAGCACCCCTTTGTTTGAGTTCTGTTACGGCAGCCACCACAGATCCGGCTGTATCAATGATATCATCGACCAGCAGCACGTTGCGGCCGTCAACGTCACCGATCAGGGTAGATTTGAATACTGAATTTGGCTGTGAGTAATCCCTCTCTTTGGATAATGCTGCGAGATCGGCAGACATGATTTCGGCATATGACCTGGCCTTTTCCAGGAAGCCGACATCAGGAGATACAACGACCTCGCCGACAAGCTGCTGTTTAACGAGCCAGGGAGCAAACTGCCGGGTCAGGAAAATATTTTCCAGGTGAGTTTGGCCAGGATTGAACATGCCGGCAATGGAATCGTTATGGATTTCCACACTCACAACGCGGTCGACTCCGGCGCTTTGAAGCATTCTTGCAAACAGGCTTGCACTGATTCCTTCTCGGGTTCTGCCTTTGCGCTTATCCTGGCGTGCACCCGGATAGTAAGGTGTAACGGCCGTTATATACTGCGCATCAGACAGGGCTGCCGCTTCTATCGCATGCAGCAGCATGATAAAGCGATCATAGATGCTGCGTTGGTCCTGGTCACCCACCATACTCTGAAAGATATAGACATCATGGCCTCTGACGTTTGCTTCGATCTCTAGTTTACCCTCGCCGCAAGCAAACCATACCTCGTTGGTAGGCAGTAGCGGCACACTCAGGTATTGGGCCACATTGTCCGCAAATTTCTTCCCAGACGCGCAACTCATTAAAGCGATCGGGGCTCTGGCATCTCTGATACGTTTTTTTGACTTCTGTTTCATGGTGATCCAGTGAGTTCCTTTAAGGCGTTGACGAGCAGTTTATGCTCAACCGGTAGCAGCCTGGCAGCGAGGCTTGCTGGGTTATCTTTTTCAAGAACATCTATACGGGCCTGGCCAATTATCTTACCTTTGTCATATTCATCAGTAACATAATGAATAGTAACACCCGTTTCTGTTTCAGCAGCATCCAAGACCGCCTGGTGTACTTTGAGGCCATACATACCCGGTCCACCATGGCGCGGTAATAGCGAAGGATGCACATTGATCACTGCCCGGGGAAATCGAGCCAAGGTAATCCTGCCGACTTTTTTAAGATAGCCGGCTGTAATCACCATTGCTGCGCCCGATTGTTGCAGGGCCTGGCAGATAGTAAGGTCCAATAAGTTGGGGTCGGGATGCGTTTTACCTGACAGGTGTTGAATTGGGATGCTTTTTGACCTGGCAAACTCAAGAGCGGGTGCATGGCTGTTATTGGAAATGACAATACTGATGCTGGCGGCCAACTCGCCGCTCTGGCAGGCGCGATAGATATTCTGCAGATGGGAACCCCGGCCAGAGGCTAGAATGGCTAATTTCATTNCGGGCAGATCCATTGACCTGTCAGATGTATCATGATTTTGCCTGGTTAAATGTTTCTCTGAGGAGNTTTTTCTGTACTTTGCCCATGGTATTTCTGGGTAGCTGGTCCATAAAATGTACTGCCTTGGGTACTTTAAAATTGGCGATAGATTTTTTCAGNTGGCTGATGATTATTTGCTCAGATAGATTTCCCGAAGGTTCCATGATAACGATGGCCGTGACCGCTTCACCAAAATCCTGATGCGGTATGCCGATAACTGCGCTTTCTATCACGTCTGGCAGGCTGTCTATCCATAGTTCGATTTCTTTGGGGTAAACATTGAGTCCGCCGGTGATGATTAAATCTTTGCTTCGGCCTACAATCGAGATATAACCGTCCTCATCCATGCTAGCCAGGTCNCCTGTTTTAAAGAAACCGGTAGTCGTGAATTCTTCGAGTGTTTTTTCCGGTTTGCGCCAATAGCCTTTGAATACGTTGCNACCTCTTACCAGCAGTTGCCCAGTTTTACCGGGCGTCACGAGTTCGCCGTCTTCATCGATAATTTGACATTCGGTACCCGCTAAAGCCAGGCCGACTGTGCCCGCTTTAGCAGGGCCATGAAGGGGGTTCGAGGTGTTCATGCCAGTTTCGGTCATGCCGTATCGTTCTATGATTTTATGATTNGTTCGTTTGGAAAATAAATCAAATGTCTGGAGTAGCAATGGCGCCGAACCAGAGGTGAATAATCTGATGGAACGGCAATGCTGTTCACTAATTTTGGCTTCAAGCAGGCGGGTGTAATAGGTGGGTACAGCCATGAATACGCTTGNTTTGGGTAAAAGTTCCAATACCTGGCTGACATCAAATTTTTTTAGAAGAATAATTGCACCGCCACTCAGCGCTGGTAGGTGAGTTCCCAGAAATAAACCGTGGACATGGAAAACAGGNAGGCAATGCAGAATTGTGTCGNTTTCCTGGAATTCCCAGGCAGCCTGGAGAGCCAAGCCGTTTTCNATCAGATTGTGGTGGGTTATCATGGCACCCTTTGGGGACCCGGTTGTGCCCGAGGTGTAGACGATAACGGCTATATCGTCAGCAGCAGTCTCGGCAACGCTGTGTTTTTCAGACATAACGGCTCGGTTATCTGCAGCCGTACCCAATCCATCGCTATCAAGGGTGAGTAATGGTTTATCCGTCCATTGTCTGTAGATGGCCAGTTTGCCGGGTTCTATAATGCAGATCTGGGGTTCTGCATCTTGCAGGAAATAAGCGATTTCCTCGCTTTGATAAGCTGGGTTGAGTGGCAGGAAGACTAGTCCAGCTCTGAGGCAGCCAAAATAGAGAAATAAGTTTTCAGNCGATTTCTCAATCTGTACNGCAACTCTATCGCCTGGCAATAGTCCCTTTCCTAAAAACAGATTGGCGTACTGCGCACTGGCCTTATCCAAGTCTCGGTAGCTTGCCATGAGTTGCTCATTGGCATCAAAGATAAATGGTCTATCTGGATTGAATCGACTTTGTAAAAGCTTGTATAGGTTACTCATTGAGCTTCTCAGTGGCATGTTTCCGAAAATGTTTCTGAAGTTAACGCGGTGGTCTGTATCAGGGGCAAGTATACCCAGTATTGCTATTTGAAAAAATGTGGATACCCGTGTTTGTTGAAAATCCAGGTCACTTGGGGTTTTGGCACACAAAGCCTGCCAGCAACAGGTGCCAGCAGTATTGGCGGGGTAAGCATTGCCGATAGGTTGATCAGTATAATCAGCATTCTGGNATGCCGGGTGATTGGTTCTTGTGCTGTGCAGTTATCGGATNTTGTNTAGCTCGCAAGTTGTCAGTTGGATGGGTAGCCTAGAGGGTCGCCCGGACAGGNCAGCATTGNTCCTGGAATAAATCCAGGGCATTATTTATTCCTGTTNTAAAGACAGAATAGCGCTCAGGCCGCTAGGGTTTCGCCGCAACAGTGTTATATTCTAGGCATGACGCTAGCTTGGATGATGATAATTAATAATCCAGTTTTACAAAAATTTTGCATCAGTTGGATCTGTAATAACCTGTTTGCCTCCCCGAGTTGAGGTGTCGGATAACCCATGGAAGACCTTGTTCGTGAAAAAATAAAAACTGCAATGAATAAGCAGATCGAAGGTGATCTGCGTTACGCAGAACAGACTTATCTGGAATTGTTAAGGGAAAATCCGGATTTATCNGATGCCTGTCATCTGCTGGGTCTGGTAAGAGCGGCGCAAGAACGCAATGAGGAGGCTATTGACTTAATCGAGAAGGCTATTTGGCTGAATCCCCAGGCTGCCGCTTATCATCACAATATTGCAGGAATTTATAGAAGGCTTGGCTGGTTTGTCCAGGCAGAAACCGGTTTTCGCCGGGCAATTGAACTCAAAGCTGATTATGGAGAAGCCTATCAGGGTTTATTCGAGGTGGTGCGTTGCGAAGCCAGCGAGTCAATTCTGAGCAAACTCAGAGCGCAGTTGGACAATGCCGCTTTAGATGAACAGTCTCATTCCTATATGCACTTTGCCGCCGGTAAGGTCTGCGATGATGCGGGTGATTTCGAGCGAGCATTTAGCCATTATCTCAAAGGGAATAAAACGGCAGGGAAATCCTTTGATTGCATCCGGAACGAGCCCTTTTTTAAGGACATTGTCTACCAGTACGGACCTGAATTGATGACCAAGAGCCTAGGCACAGGCCATCCGTCAGATCAGCCTGTTTTTATTGTGGGCATGCCGAGATCCGGAACCAGCCTTGTTGAACAGATACTAGCCAGTCACAGCGGCCTATTTGGCGCAGGAGAGCTCCATGATCTTGGCTGGGTCATTAACTCTGCGACCAGGCAGAGTCCAGATAAGCTGCCTTTTCCATACTGGTTGGCTGATATAAAACCAGCGAGCTTTCGTCTCATGGGAGAAACCTACCTGGCGCGTTTGGCTGCGCATGGTGGGGATGGCCAATATTCGCGGATCGTTGATAAGCATCCGCTCAACTTCCAGTTTCTGGGTATCATCAGGCAGATCCTGCCTAATGCGAAAATTTTGCACATCACTCGCAATGCCATGGACACCTGTTTGAGTTGTTTCTTTGAAAACTTTACCAAGGGCCAGGATTACAGTTTTGATCTGCGTAGCCTCGGCATTTTTTACAATCAATATCGCCGCTTGATGTCGCACTGGATGAGCTTGTTGCCCGGTTTGATTCATGAAGTCAATTATGAACGCTTGCAATAGGATCCAGAAACGGAAATCAAGGAAATGCTGCAGTTCTGTAATCTTGAATTTGAAAACCATTGCTGGTTTAGAGCAATATACACGAATCACTACTGATTGTAGAGTTACATAAATGGGAAGGCAATGAGCCAACAAATTGGTTTTAGAGCAGCTGTCAGTTGGGCCGAGTTGGTTAAACATGCGCCCGAACTGGCAGCATTTGGTGAACGAAGGCTAGATGGAAAAGTTTCTTATCTTGCTACAGTGACAGCAGATCAGCGGCCGCGTTTGCATCCAGTTACGCCGGTTATTGGTAAAGGACACTGTTTTCTGTTTGTGGAACCCAGTACTGCCAAGGCCAGAGATCTAGAGATAAATGGATTTTACAGCCTGCATTGCGCCATGAACGATAGTTCGGGCAGCAGTGGTGAATTTCTAGTCAGTGGTAACGTTCAACAGGTTGAATCAGAAGAAATGAGAGTCGTTGCAGAATCTGTCTCCAGCTATCGACCAGCCAGCAGGGCGATATTATTTGAACTGTTATTGAGTCAGGCTTCCGCTACGGAATATCGGGGTGGTCGGCCCAGCCGGAAAAAATGGCGCGCGCAATGAAAACTGATGAGCACGGGGTGCATGACCTGGGGGGGCGGCAAGGTTTTGGTGCTGTGCGGCGAGACGGCGAGGAAAAAAACTTCCACCGGCGCTGGGAAGCCAGCGTCTTTGCTATGGCGAGTGTCGGGCAGGTCACGTCGGCCTGGAATAATGTTGATCGATTCAGGCATGCTGTGGAACGGATTGATCCAGACGCCTATTTGAAACACGGCTATTACGGTCGCTGGTTAGGTGGAATAGAGACTTTGCTGGTCGAAGCAGGAGTCATCAGCCAGGAAGAACTTAACCAAAGATGCCTTGAACTTGGTGCACCACAAGAAAATTCAGTAGCCGCTCGACCGAAATTGAAAGCTGACCCGATGGCTGCGGTGTCCCGACCTTGGTCGAAAAGGCCTGAACAGCAATCACCGAATTTTAAATTGTGGGACACTGTGGTTGCCAATGCTGGTAATGGGCTTGGACACACACGATTACCTCGCTATGTCTGGGGGAAGGAAGGTGTCATCGCCGCTGTTCACGGAGCCTGGGTTTTCCCTGATACCAATGCTCACGGTCTAGGTGAGTGTCCTCAGGTACTGTATACAGTGTGTTTTAAGAGCACGGAATTGTTTGCTGATTGTGAGCAGCAGACGTCAATACACCTGGATCTTTTTGAACCTTATCTGCAGGGAGTTGAGCATGAGTGAAAGATCACCCCAAAGTATTCGAGCCGAGGCATTAGAGGCCTTGTTGATAGAAAAGGGTTTTCTAAAAGCGGAGGATGTCGATGATGTTATTGCCCGGTATAGTGAGCGAGTTGGCCCGTTGAATGGTGCCCGGGTTGTGGCACGGGCGTGGACTGATAAGCGCTTTCGCGATGAGCTGTTACGAGACGGCAGTGCTGCTGTCTCGCCATACCAGTTTGAAGGGGGACAGGTTGAAAAGCTGGTCGTTGTTGCGAACACGCCAGCCATTCATAATGTAGTGGTCTGTACACTGTGTTCCTGCTATCCGTGGGCACTGTTGGGCTTGCCGCCGAAGTGGTACAAGGATCCTGAATATCGATCACGAATTGTCAGGGAGCCGCGTAAGGTCATCGGAGAAATGGGTTTCGAGGTTGCTGCTGGTAAATCGATAAAGGTCTGGGATTCAAGTGCAGAAATAAGATATCTGGTACTGCCGGAACCGCCTGCAAACCTGCTTCAAT
>NZUN01000136.1 GCA_002697205.1 Gammaproteobacteria bacterium | reverse complement strand
GGTGCTGTTTGACGTCTGGATGCCCGGTGCACCTTTTGTTATCACTGGGCTGGCCAACGGCGCGATTCTGCTCGCTGCGCTCGTGATAATTGCAATGGGCTTGCATCGGGATTAAGGAAAACGAGTTCAGCTCAATTCCCTTTTACGTATAATTCAAATCGTAGCCTTGTCTTTTACCTGAAACTCTATAGTAAACTAATCTCGAGCTAAACTGAGTTGCTGGCGAAGTTGAATCCGGACCCGAGAAAATAGAAACATGCGAATTTCGACCAATGGTTCGTTGCCGCCCAGCGCCGGAACGAATTCTTGGCGGGAGATCCGAGTGACATTTGGGTCCTCGTCAATTTTCAAGTACGACTCTTTTATATGGACTTCCGATACAAAAGTCTCTGCAGTAATTCAGGCAAGGTCGCTGATTGCTGTAATGACGGTTTTAAATCGGGTGCGTTCCAAGAGACTGCACATCACAAGTCGCTGAACCAGAAATAGATGCCTATGGCGATATCGAATAGCCATTGCTTGAAACTGTCCCAGGCGTCTAGCTTGTCATTGCCTGGCGGCCGGTAATTGACGCCCAGTACGTCCAGCCGCTGCATGTGTCCCGGCAGGCGCAGCAGGAAGTTATCATAGTTTCGATTATTCCGGGGGCTCCACACCACCTCTGCCAGCGCCGCGGCTCTTGGATATGCCATGTATTCCACATGTTCAGGCGTTTTCATGAATTCGGTCCAGAGCTGCCCCTGGGCACCAAGAATACGCTGGCGCACTTCGGAGGGCGGGCCTGTCGGCTTCGGTTCGAAGTGGTATACCTGGGCTAATGGGGTGTAGGAGCCGATCGCCAGGGGTTCGACATCCGGGTCTGCCTGGTAATAGTCAAAATAAGTCCACTGGGTAGGCGCCATGATCACGTCGTGACCAGCCTCGGCGGCTTGCATTCCGCGCTCCATGCCGCGCCAGCTCATTACGGTCGCGTTGCTGCTTAATCCGCCCTGCATGATCTCATCCCAGCCAATCAGGCGACGGCCGTTGGCGGTCAAAAAATCATCCATCTGCTGGATCAGCCAGCTTTGCAATTCATTGGCGTCGGTTAGACCCAATTGTTCCATCCTCTGCTGCCCGAAGGGGCTCTCTTCCCACTGGTCCTTTGGGGCTTCATCGCCGCCAATGTGGATATAGGGCGAGGGGAATAGCACCATCACCTCTGTTAGCACGTTGCGGTAGAAATCCAGGGTTTCGTCGGAGGGCTTAAGGGTATTCTTACTGATGCCCCAGTCTTCCATAACCTTGAGTTGTTCACCGGTATTACCCAGTTCCGGGTAGGCGGCAATGGCTGCCTGAGCATGGCCAGGGAACTCTATCTCGGGCACCACGGTAACATGACGCGCTGCGGCGTAGTCAACAACTCCTTTTACCTGCTCCTGGGTGTAGAAGCCGCCATGAGCAGTCCCGTCAAAAACCTTCTCATCCTCGTCCTGGAACAGTGGGTGCCCGACCACGGTCTGGGCCCGCACCGAACCGACGGTGGTGAGCCTGGGGTAGCGCTTTATTTCGATGCGCCAGCCCTGGTCCTCGGTTAGGTGCCAGTGAAAGCGATTCATCTTGTGTAGCGCCAGCAGGTCGATGTATTTCTTGATGAACTCCACCGGCATGAAATGACGGCCAACGTCCAAGTGCAGGCCCCGCCAGCTGAAACGCGGCTGGTCATCGATCAGCAAGGCCGGGAGTACCCAGTCCTGTTCAACCAGCCCCTGGCTGTAAATCTCGACTGGTAACAGCTGTTTGACAGTCTGCAGGGCGTAGTGTACACCAGCATGAGTGGAAGCACTGATATCGACGCCGCCAGTTCCGATCTCAAGCCGGTAGCCTTCCTCGTGTAGCGTGGCATCGTACCCAATGCGCATTCCGGCCCCGCCATCGACACGGCTAAAGTCGAAGCCCGTGGCTGGCCCCAGCAACAGGCGGATAAGATCGAGGCCGCCTCCTAGTTGCGGTGCGAGGGTCACGCCCATCTTGTCAGTCAGGATAAAGCTGCCTTCCTTCACCTGCAGGCTCCTCGGGGCGGGAATCAAGGTAGCTCCCTGGGAATTGTCGTCGGCCAACCCAGTTACCGCATTTAGCAACAAAATTGAAAGGACTAGCATACTAAGGAGGTGGCATCTGAACAGGAAAAACGACTTAGCAGGGCTCCAGACAGAGAATCCGGGGCGCAATACTCTAGATAAATAATCTACCTTCATACATTTCTCCAAAAGAAACTTACTTTTCGCACAACCAGTGGACAATATAAGCCATCATTATCTACAACTAGCTGTGCGCAATCAGGATCCTCCTAATTATTTCGCCAATGATAATATCCGCCCTTTCACCCATGACCGTTGCAGAAAGTTGAATCCGCCCCATAAAATAGAAACAAGCGGATTTCGACCGACGGCTGGTTGTTCCCGAGCGCCGTAACGAATCCTTGGCGGGTGAGCCTAATGACATTTGAGTTCCTGTCAATATCCAAGTACAACTGCTTTTGCATGGCCTTCCGGCACAAATATCTTAGCGGCAACTCGGGCAACTTCTCTGATTGAAGCAATGATGGTTTTAAATCGGGTTTATTTCCAGGCAATTTCCTCGCTGCCACTAATTTGTAAGCCAATTTTTGTCAAACCTATACTTTTGGCTAGGTCAAAACCATACCACTCATGCAAACTCTCCTTAGGGTGGGTTTTTCGAGTCTGGTTTATTGTTAACGTTTTTATCAGCCATTTTCAGGCACCCAAATTGCTTTTCCGAATCAAGTCAAACCGGGGTTATTCCATGAACAAATATTACATATCTATATTGAGTTTAGTTTTAGCCGGCGCTGTTGCACTGCCACTTAACGCACAGGAGTTAGAGGAAGTCATCGTTACCGCGCAGAAACGCGAGCAGAACCTGCAGGACGTACCGCTTTCGATTCTGGCGATATCAGGCGACGATATTCAGGCAGGCGGTTTTGAGAACATGGAGGATCTTGCCACCTTCGTGCCGAATTTGTTTATGTCGGATGCGCTAACGGGTCAGAATCTCTTTATGCGAGGTATCGGCAGCACGGTTGCCAATGAAGCTTTTGAGCAGGCGGTCGCACAATTCCACGATGGGGTTTATTACGGGCGCGATAACTTGAGCCAGAACGGCTTCTTTGACCTCGAACGGATCGAGGTGGTGCGTGGTCCGCAGCCAGTATTTGCCGGCCAGAGCGCGACCGCTGGCGCTCTGAGTTATATTAGCCGTCGCCCTGGTAAGGAACCAGAAGGGAGCATCATGGCGTCCTATGGCAATGACGAAGAAGTAAGCATCGAGGCCGCTTTTGGTGGTCCTGTGTCCGATACATTCGGAGTTCGAATTTCGGGTCGTTTTTATGAACTTGGTGAAACCGGCTACACGCACGTACTTACAGGCGACGATCTGGGAACCAAGGAAAACACAAGCTTTCGGGTGCTCGGCGTATGGGCTCCGAGCGATAAATTTGAGGCGACCTTTAAGTATGAATTCCAGGACGTCTCTCAGATCGGTGTGCCACGCGAATATACTCGCTGCGAAACAACCCCTAATCTCAGTGTTGCTTTCACCCCCCTCGCCCCCGCCATTAGCGCACTGTGCGCGCTGGATGCCGCATACAACGGTATTGATTTAGATAGCCTGGACGGCGTCGTCGGCTCCGGCGGTGCACAGGATGTGTTAGTAGCGATGAACGAACTCAATGCTGCCAGCGGGGCCACATTCGGCAGCCCCAACTACTGGGGTGCTCCTATGCCGTTATTCGTTAGCCCGGTCGCCTCTGGTCTCAATAAGGTGGGGATCTTCAACGAAGATGAGGAGCGCGACCAGCAGGTAGATGTGCTCTTGCTTGCTTTTGACTGGGGTATTGGCGACAAAGGAATTGTCATGAGTTCACAAACGTCATCCTTACAATATGATAAACATGACATTCTCGACCCCGACATGAGTAGCTTTGCCGTATTTGTTGGCGAACGCCGTGAAGACTTCGAACAGTTTTCGCAGGAGATCCGCTTTACCTCAGCTCAGGATCAACAATTCTCTTGGATGGTGGGGGCATATTATCAAGAGCATGATCTGACCACGGCAATTCAAGTGCATCTACCATGGACCTTTGATATTCCCTTGTTTCTTTTTGGGGCCCCGCCAAATCCGGCTAATGACGGATACTCGGCTATTAGCTACGGCGGTCCGCTGGTCGAAAACTCTAAATGGACCTCTCTATTTTTTAGCACGACCTGGAACCTGTCGGATACTTTCCGGATCAATGTTGGCGGTCGTCATCAAAGCATCGACAAAACCGGGACCGAGAACCCACAAGTAGCGCGCCTACCTACCGGCGGCTCTAGTTACGAAGCACTTTCTGCCATCGGTCCTCCGGTATCAGGAAGAATCGACACCAGCGACTTCCTGCCGGAAGTTGGTTTTCAGTGGGATGCCTCTGATGCGGTCATGATTTACGCGAAGTATTCGGAAGCTTTAAAAGCCGGTGGATTCGTAAAATCGCCGCCGATCGGTGGCGCCGTTCCGGATCCTTTTACTTACGACAATGAGGTGGCTGAGGGCTTCGAAGCCGGCATAAAAGCATTGCTGCTCGATGGCAGGCTGACTGTGAACGCGTCTTACTATGATACGGACTTCACTGATCTGCAGGTCACTATCTTAAATACTGACACAGCAGCTTTCGAGACCCAAAACGCCGCGGCAGCACATACCACGGGCTTCGAGATTGATGGCCGGTGGGCAGTTACCGATAACTTCTCTGTCAGCTTTGCGGGCTCTGTGAGTGAGGCGCAGTATGACGATTACTTTGGGCCAAACTGTAATTCTCTGGATACCAAAATCGGTCCGACCGGGAAGTGTCAATTCCACCCTGATAACCCCGGTTCGTTAGCCTTTAATGCAAGTGGCGTGACGCTTCCGTATGCTCCGGACTGGGTGGTAAACCTGCAGCCGGAGTATCTAACCAACGTGAACGGATTCGATATCAGCGTCAGCGCTAATATGGTATGGAGTGACGGCTTCAGTATTGCTGGCGTCACTGGTGATCCTTTGAGCGAGGCTGCTGAATGGATGCGGATTGACCTGCGTCTTGCGATTGCTCCAGCAGACGGCAAGTGGGAGCTGGCCGTTTATGGGCGCGATGTGACTGATGAGCGTCGTCAGCACACCAACGCTTTCAGCTTTCTGAGCAGGAGCTTGGCGCCTGTATACGATGCTGGTGGTATCGGTCGTGAGCGCGGCGCACGATACGGGTTACAGTTACGCGTCTTATTTTAGTGACCATATACGATGGCTTCCTGAATTAACAGATTTCTAACGATATCAGTCGCCCAATATGAGGTAGATTAACAATGCTTGATAAAGTCGAACGCATGTATGCAACACCCCCCTATCCCCCTTTCCCGAGGGCTGAATATACTGATCGCGTTCGCCGGTTAAAAGAAGAGATGGTAAAGGCCGAACTCGATGTGATGGTCATGTGGGGNGAGAATAATATCCGCTATTTTACCGGATTNTTGACGAATCACTTTCCTCCCGTCACAGTCTGCCCNGGCGTTTTAATCNTCGCGATCAATAAAGAGCCGGTCATGATTGTTCCAAACTTTTTCCAGGGAGTTGTAGAAGGCTTCACCTTTATTAATGACATTCGTGTTCAACACAATCCNCATGTCACAGAAAACCTGCGAGGCATGCCAAGAGAAGTGGCAGAAGTCACGAAAGAACTCATGGGCAGTAGCAAGGGCCGCGTTGGCGTCGAAGGTGGCATCAAGGGNGGTATGACCGTTCCACGGCCTCTCAATGATATCGATGAGTTCCGAGCAGCGCTCTCGGAAGTAGAGTTCGTTTATGCTGCAGACCAAATATGGAATGTCCGCATGATTAAGTCCCTACTCGAGGTGGAGGCATTAAGTATCGCCTGCCAGGCAGATGTCAAGGCTTACCATGATTTGATTGCCGAATTTGAATGGGGCTGGACTGAGAAAGATGTCGGTCTATTTGTACGTAAAAAACTGCTTGATTACGCCGACGAATGTCTGCCCAATCTTTGTATGTCTAGCCGACGAAAGGTGTTCATGGCCGATATCCCGGCCTGGGATGAAGGCATCCCCCTAATGCCGGGAGATCGCCTGGTGCTGGAACCCTTGCCGCAAGTTAAAGGGTACTGGGGAAGCTCGGGTCGCACATTCCATATGGGCCCTGCACCGGCGGAAGAGATTCACAAGATACAGATCCTGGATCGTGGACGGCAGGTAGCCGCAGAGATGACTAAACCCGGTGTCACAAGCGGTTCAATCATGGATGCGATTAACGACACCCTGGAGGATGGTGGTCTGCACTGCTCCCTCGATCAAGGCGGACACGGTGTTGGAATTGATGGTCAGGAACCTCCGGCGATCGCCCTGGGAGAGACATTTGAGGTTCAAGAAAATATGGTGCTGGCGTTAGAGTGCTGGATGTTTGAGACGGATGATAACGGCCACCATAGAGTTTACGGAGGCGAAGACTATGTGCATGTCACCAAAGATGGTTGCGATCTTTTGCCAACCTTCCCAACCGATATCATGACCTTAGGCAAGTAAGAGTCTGGACAGAAAAACCTGGGAATACCCTAAATCATGAAAAAAGCTGTTTTTGTTGCACCTACGATCCACGAGTACTCCGACCCTCAAAATCTGGTGGATCTAGCCATATTGACGGAAACAGCTGGTTGGGATGGGTTTTTTATCTGTGATCATTTGCTACTCGACCCTGATGGCATGCTTCCGCTGTCCGACCCCAGTATTGTTCTAGGCGCAGTCGCAGCGGTCACCAACAAAATCATAATAGGGGCAATGGTTACGCCGGTATCTCGTCGACGACCATGGAAACTGGCCAAAGAATTCTCCACACTCGATCAACTATCAAATGGCCGCTTACGCATAGGTGTTGGACTGGGAGGGCTAGAGCAGGAATTTTCAAATTTTGGCGAAGATCCCGACATGAAAATACTGGCGAAAAAAACCGATGAAGGCCTCGCCATTATGGAACAGTTACATCTGGGTGAGGCGGTGAATTTCGATGGGGAAATATACCAAATCGAAGGTGCAAGACTGCTGCCACGGCCAATCCAACGTCCACGCATTCCTGTTTGGGTCGCTGCTATGCTGCCAGCAAAACCAGGGCAACGCAGAGCTGCACGGTGGGATGGCATCATGCCGCAAGTTATGCCCGTGATGGTGAACGAGTCGCAGGATATTTCGAACCTGGACATGCGCGTCATTATGGAGCCCAGCCCGGAACAGATCAGAGAAGTGCTTGAATTTACATCACCTCTTCGTAATACAGATGATCCATTTGATGTCGTGGTCTCAGCGATAAGCTATGGACTGGATAAGGCTGCGGTAAACGAAAAATTACAATCTTTTCAAGACGCCGGTACCACCTGGTGGTTGGAATGGCTGGAATGCGGCAGGCCCGACTCCTTAGCGGATGTGCGAGAACAGATTATGGCGGGTCCACCGGGAGATTGAGAATTTGTTGTTGCTAACACTGATGGCTCACCCTCAAAGCTAAATCCGACACAATATTTATTTCTAGTACTAAAGGAGATCCACATGCCCACCCTGGTCATGACAGTTCCCGTCCCACCGGGACAAACAACCGCACTGGAACAGCATATTGCAGAGGCTAGTGAGCACCCAGATTTTGATAAGACGCTCAAGGGTTTTGGCATATCACATGAGAGTTGGCATATACAGGAAACGCCACAAGGAGACATGCTTATCCAGGTATTTCAGGCAGATAACCCAAATGAAATGCTGGCGGCATTTGGCCAATCGCAGGACCCACTACCGGTCTTGCAAAAGCAATTTCTTAAAGAGACGCTGGGCATCGATCTTTCTGAGCCACCGCCCGGGCCTCCGCCGAGAATTATCTTTGAATGGCCGTAGCTGACCGACCACTGCTGCATAAAGTTTGTATCGCCTCGGATAATCTAGTTGTCAGTGGTGCATTAAGTCAATGTTAATAGGACGGAAGGGACATACCCATGCCAAGTAACGTCGTCAAAGATATTGTTATACCCAAGTGTTCAGGCAAGACAATGAAAGTCGAAAAAGGCCAGGTATTTCGTGTCATCGCACATGAAGGTAAGCAGGTAGCCGATCTTACGTTTTTGAATGCCCATAATTTTAAAGAGCACTTCGCCGCCGAGCACTCTGCAGTGTTAAATAGCATGCAAGGGACGGGTGGTTATTATCGCATCACAAAACTCTACTCCAAACCGCCCTATGAGAATGTCATGGCCACCGTCATCAGTGACAGTGTGGGTAACGGTGCTAGAGGAGGAGAACGGGCAGGACATTTCATGATGTGTCACTGCTCAAATCGATTATTGAATCACCTTGGCATGCCAGGAACCCGGACTTGTAGTGATAATTTTGCTGACGCCTTCAAAGAGATTGGCCTAAATCAGGAAGATACCTATGACGAAACCATCTTTAATGTCTGGATGCAGTCGTGGATAGGTGAAGATGGCGGCATGTGCTCCGCCCAACCACTGGCAGAAATCGGTGACACAATAGATTTTCTGGCAGAGATGGACATTATTGCGGTTATTTCGGTCTGTCCAGACGAAACCAGCCCTTGTAACGATTTTAAAGCTAAATCTTTGAGGTTTCAGGTTTTAGAAGGTGAGGAGTAAGTAATAATGTCTGCAAGCGTAATAAGTGACTTTATTGTACCCAAAAGTTCAGGTAAGGCCTTCAAAGTCAACAAGGGGCAATCACTGCGCGTCATAGAATGTGAAGGTAAGCAAGTGGCCGGCCTCATGTTTTTCAATGCACATAATTTCAAGGAACAATTTATGGCTGAGTTTTCCGGCGGTCTGAGTTATTTCCAGCCACCCGATTTAGGCCGTATCGGTAGTCATTACAGACTAGGAGAACTCTATTCCAAGGTGCCTTACGAAAATTTAATGTTAAGGGTAACCGATAATAAAATTGGCGATCATTTTCTCGGGACCCACTGCACGAAAAAAACAATGGAAATCCTGCAGGCACCGGGTCATCGAAGCTGTAGTGACAATTTCGCAGAGGCGCTACGCGAGTATGGCCTGCAACTTGAAGATATATACAGTCCCAGTGTGCTCAATGCCTTCGCAAATATCACTATCGACCAAAAGGGTGATGGCAGCATACAAGTCAAACCACCTCGCAGTGAGCGGGGCGACTATATTGAATTTCAGGCAGAGATGGATGTTTTAGTAGCCGTTTCTGCGTGTCCGGATGATCAATCCGCCATCAATGATCACGTCTGTAAAGCCATAAAAATCCAGATTTTGGAAGAACCATAAAGGACTGGATCAATAAAAAATGACGCATACTGGATATCACGCGGCGAACATGGGGGTAGAAAGCCGTTGATAATTACGCGGGGCTGCCTCCTAACAAATTCTCTCTTGATATGTTTTTACCTGAATGTTGATAAGCTATCTTCAATTCTCGACAACTGCAGTTCACCCTGTGTTGTTATCGATCTTGTGTCTACGGCAACCCCGCTGCTTATTCCTGAAATTCAAGACAATTAACATCAACATCGAAAATACCGTAATATTCACTTGATAGGTGGTGAAAAAAATGCTTAAAAATTGTGGAATGATTGCTCGTCTTTCGTTGCTGTTACTTGTTTGCTTGGTAACATTCGCTGGATTTGCCCAGACAG
>NZUN01000135.1 GCA_002697205.1 Gammaproteobacteria bacterium | reverse complement strand
GTGATTCCGCTTCATTTAGGCCGCCAGCCTGAAAAGAATCGGAAATAAGACCCATAAAGTAAGGTCCTAATGCCAACCCTATAAAAGTGTTGACCAGAATATAATAGGCGCCGGCAATAGCTCGCATGCGAGGCATTACCAGGTCGGCTGCGGTACTGGGTGGCACACCGCCTGCACAGGCACTCATGATGGTTAAACCAAAGTTGAGCCAGTAAGCTGTCGCCAGGTCATCGCTGTATAACAGCAACAGTAGCATTGGGATGGTTCCTAGGATTGAGATATAACCAACTACTAATCGGCCACTGGGAAATTTTTGCTTCAGGTAATCGGCAAGGATCCCGCCCAGGGTAATACCGATAAATCCACCTGCTGCAGCGCCCATGCCCAGGTACAAGCCAACTTCGGCAACACTGACATCATGGACGCGTAGCAGCAGGGGAGCTATCCAGAAACCGGCGCCATAACCAACGAAGGCAGTGGCAGGAAATGCCAGCATGGTATAGATAAAGGATTTACAGCGAAACAGCATGCTGAAGGTTGCCGGATCCCGGGTTTTCAGGGATTGGGCCCAGGAAAAGGTAACGTAGACACCAAATGCAGTGGTAATCCATTGCGCGGTGCTGCCCGTGGCCAGTATCAGTAGCCAGGCTATCAGAGCGAAAGCCAATGCAGCAGTGAGGTTGTTACGCAGTGAAGTTCTGCTGTGAATCAGACTGAGTAAATTAAGGGGTGGCACGACTGCCATGAGTTCATTTCTTAGAACGCGGAAAGGTGCGGGATGTTTCTCGCTGACCAGGCCTTCACTGATTCCTCTGGTGGGCTCGCGCAGCGTTCGAACCCAGATAGCCATGAGAAGCCCCGGCAGCCCGACCATCATGAATGCAACCTGCCAGCCTTTCAGTCCGAAGGGGGGATTGTTTGGGAAAGTATTTGCCCAGGTTTCAAGAATATAGCCGCCTAGAAATATACCTATGCCCGCGCCGATATAGACACCAGATGCGTAGATAGCAATAACTGTGGCTCTTTTCCGCGGTGGGTAGTAGTCGGACAGCATGGAGTAGGCTGCCGGTGAGGCACTAGCCTCGCCGATACCCACACCAATACGGCAGGCGGCTAACACACCGAACGATCTGGCCAGGCCAGAGGCGGCTGTCATGAGGCTCCAGAAACCAAGGCCGATAGAGATCAGGTTCCGTCTGGTCCAGACATCGGCAAATCGTGCCAGGGGAATACCAAATACTGCATAGAATACGGCAAACACAGTGCCGTATAGAAAGCCCATCTGGGCGTCGGTAATCGCTAAATCTGCTTTAATGTCTTCCGCAAGGATTGAAAGGATATTCCTGTCAATAAAATTGAATATGTAGACCAGGACCAGCACGAACAGAACGTAATGAGGATAAAGGCCATTTGTCTTTGGGATAGTTTTTTCGGTTTGCGCGCCCATACTTTTCTCCAGCTTTTATGAGACTACCCTATTTAGGTAAAGTAGGTTAGCGCATTATGGTGAATACCTCGAAGAGGCCTACCTTGTTGTTGTTTTGGTTTATTAACAGGACGTATAACATGTCAGCTGTCCAGGGCGCGGGTTTCCCTTAAAGCCGTGATTTTAAGGTAGAGGGCTGTTGCAGCTGATTTTATTCATGTGCAGGTTTGCACCGGTTTCACGAGCCAGTGATACGATATTGCTTATTGCTTCAGGTGGGGACAGATCGTTGATTTGCAGATGTATTGGTGTGTCAGGATTCTGGGATTTAAAATGCAGCATCTGTTGACTCAGTTGTTTCAGGGAAAGTTGCATCCCCTGCCAGGTGATCTGGCCGTCGGCTTGCAACTCCAGGTTGAGGGAAGCATCTTTACCACCCATTCTTTTGTCAAAGTTGGGGCCTATTAGTTTTCGGATAAATGCCGCGGTTGCCCAGGGTGAAGAACCCGCAAACTTATCAACGAAGCGCTGATCTGCGCCGATTTTGGCCCGGTGCGGGCTCCAGGCTGGTGATAACACAGAACCTACCAGAATAAAATCAGTGTCTTCATGCAATACAATGGCTTTAGCGGTTCCTCCAGGCGCAGCAATGATCATGCGTTGATCCTTGTTTAGGTCACGGCCCATGGTCTGTTTATGGCTGCTGCCGTCTTCATGAAAAAGATAGTAATCTGCGGGACCGCCTTCGATTAAGACGTGATAATCATCTGAGTACAGCCATTGCACATAGTTAATGGGCACCTCGGTATTTAACATCATGTAGATGGCGTTGCTGGCAGCTGACGCCTGGTCTGCCGAGCTAATCTCGATATCAGAAACCCGGACAAGGCTGAATAGGCCTGCCTCCAGGTTCAGAAATTGCAAGCCAAGAGACTGGATTAATTCTTTGGCTCGTTGAGTCAGTGGCATGAAGCCGGAATCCTTTATCTTTTAATTGGATCGCTTCAGCAGTATAGACTAAAGGCGCGCCGCAGGGATATTTCCCAGGTGGGCGAGTACTATGAACTCAGCTCAACCCGCTATCGCTGCAGATGATTGCTTGCCAGCTGCTTGTTGTGGGAAATTTTAGTCAGTATTCTCATAACTTAGTTGATTCAAGGGTTGTTCACGCGATCAGGTCTTACTTTCTGTTATTGAAGACATTTTTATTGAAAGGACTCCTTTTGAAGTCGCTCTTGCTGAAGTCGCTTTTACTGGTCTCGTTTTGCCTATGGGCAGAACCTGACAATGGCCAGGCAGAAACGCCTGAGGACCGGTCCAGAGCCCGGGATATAGGCTTGGTTGTGGGTGTTTTTGATCCCGGACCTGTCAATGCGATTACCGATGTTAAAGGCGTGGAAGTAGGTCACACGATCAAAATTGTCGGTGACAATATTCGCACCGGTGCCACAGCCATAATTCCAGCACTGGGTAATCTGTATACTCATCCTGTGCCAGCCTGGATTCATGTCGGAAACGGCTATGGCAAGATGATTGGAGAAACCCAGGTCAGGGAATTCGGTGAAATTGAAACGCCAATTTTACTGACCTGCACCCTTTGCGTATGGAGTGCAGTCAATACTCAAAGAATGGGTTTATCTGCAGCCAGGTATGGGCGAACATACCGTAAACCCTATTGTCGGTGAAACCAATGATGGTTGGACCAATAACATGTGGTCCGATCCGATACAGCGTGAAGAGGTGTTTTACGCGCTCGCTCAGGCGAGCTCAGGTAGTGTAGAGGAGGGCAGCGTTGGCGCCGGTACGGGACCCCAGGCATTTGGGTACAAAGGGGGTATTGGCACCAGCTCCAGAGCATTACCCCCATCGCTGGGTGGTTATAAAGTAGGCGTACTGGTCCAGACCAATTATGGTGGGATTCTCAGCATCAATGGTGCGCCTGTGGGCCGCGAACTTCACAAATACCCCTTTAAAGAAAAGTTAGTCAAAGCTGAGTTTGTCGGTGACAGCATCGACGGTTCTATTATGATTGTCGTTGCAACCGATGCCCCGCTGGATGCCAGAAATCTTGAACGGGTGGCCAAGCGTTCGATTATGGGGCTTGGTAGGACTGGATCTTACGCCAGTAATGGTTCGGGAGATTATGTGATTGCATTTTCTACACATCCATCGTCAAGGCGCTCGAGAACAAGTACTCAACCCGTTGAAACACTAGCACTGGTTAATGCCTCCATGTCTCCCTTGTTTGCAGGCACGGCTGAGGCAACCGAGGAAGCCGTTTACAATGCTATATTGAAGGCGACCACGGTGGTCAGTTCTCGAGGTCGTCGCGAGGCTATTCCCATTGAAGAACTCAAGCGTATTTTAGAAAAATACAATGCCCTCAAATGGGATCAGATCATATCGGCTGAAGGTTGATGTATTAACCCGTGGGTTAGGTTTGGCCTGGTTTACTGATGGCGATCAGCATGTTCCCTGGCAGGTTTTTCTTGTCGGTTAGCTTACCCTCAATTCCAGGGTAGCAGTAAAGTGGGGGTTTAATACGCTGTTTCAGTTGGGTAATGCTGATTGCCGGGTATTGACAGGGTGTGCCGATTGGCTACCTCAATGGTGCTTTGTGGTCTTACCTGCTTTTATTGGCATAGCCGTTCATTCGATAGGATATCGCCAGGGTTTTTCGGGTTGCTTGGCCTGCTCATCGAGAGTAAACAAGGGGATAGAGACATGTTCATCGATGTCCTTGTAGACGATACGGAGACGACTGCCGATACCGATTTGCTGGATCATCTCGGGTGTTGCCAGCTGGCCATCGCTGTCCACCAGGTTGGCTGTCATTCGCAAGCCGTCATAGGCGTCGGGCAGACCTTTCTGTGTATCGAGCTCCACAAGTAGTAACAGGTAGGGAACATGCTGCCGGAAAGCGCCCTGGATGGCGTGATGAACCTCGCCATAGGAGTAAACGGTGCCTTTGCCTTCAACTGCCGTCCAGGTCGCATCCGGGCTGGCACAGAACGGGCAGGCGGTCGTTGCCGGATAGCGGAGCAGATTGCAATCATTGCATTGTTGCAGGCGCAGATCGTGCTTAGCGCAATAACCGAAGAAGGCTCTGTTTTCATGATCCAGTGCATCAATCTTCACCGGCATTCCGAGGTATTCATTGGGGAAGGACATCCTGAATCTCCTAGTTTTTTGCCATGACCATCGCTGATCCGAGACCTGGTGTGCCCCAGCCAAGGTTAGCGGTGAGTTCGACATCTCGCACCTGCCTGCAGCCACCTTCGCTATAATCAAAGCTGTGCACCCGCTTGCCATCTGAGTCCATCGGGCAACTGTCGTCCACATCGCCTCTTAACTGGCGAACGTTTTCGATAACCATGTTAATGCCATGCGTGTAGCCCTCACAAAGGTGCCCACCGCTGGTATTGTTTGGCCGTTTACCACCAAGGCGGATAGTGCCATCAGATACGTACGCGCCACCGTCGCCTTTTTTACAGAAGCCATAGTCTTCCAACTGCATCATGCTGGTAAAGGTAAAAGCATCATAAGAACCGGTGACGTCGATGTCTTCCGGGCCCACGCCAGCATTTGGCCATAAGATATCTTTGGCGTAGTGTCCGGCCACCGTTGAGATCGGACCCGATTGGTAATGCATGTCTGGCCGGGGTTTACAACAGCGGCCAACCACAGACTGGATTACAGCGGGGCTGTGTTTACAATCTCGAGCTCTATCAGTACGGGTTACGATGAGTGCAGTGCCGTTGTCGGTTTCCACACAACAGTCGAGCAGGTGCAAGGGTTTGACAATCATTCTAGAGCTTAAAACGTCGTCAACGCTAACGCGTTTCTGGTAGTAGGCTTTTGGGTTGTTAGATGCGTGTTCCGAGTGAATGGCTTTAACTGCCGCTACCTGCTCCGGGGTTGTGCCGTAGTCATACATGTGTCGCATAAATGACTGGCAGAACATCTGCCCGGCGCTTATCAGGCCATAACCCCTGCTGAATAGTGAGCCGCCATTGAGTGGCCGGACAGCACCCCGATCTCCCGTGCCGCCGATGCGCACCTGGCTGTAACCATTCATAGCGCGAAATATTGCCACGGTGTTGCACATGCCTGCTTCTATTACACCCATGGCGATGCCAATGAGCGCTTCAATGCTCGAGCCGCCGCCATAGACATCCATATAAAAATTGGGGCGAATGCCGAGTTCGCCAGCGATGTTTGGCGTGAAGGTCGAGTCGTTAAAACTATAGGACAACATGCCATCAACATCACCCGGTTTCAGTCCGGCATCCTGCATAGCTTTTCGTACGGCCTCGGTACCCAGTGCTTTGGTGGTTCGGCCAGATCCTCTGACATAGCTGGTCTCACCAATTCCAGCAATGGCATACTTCCCTCTGAGGAACTTGTTGCTGGTAGCATCAATATCTTTTTTTTGCGTCATGGCATTATCCTGAACTTGTCTACAAAAAAGCGTTACAAAATATATAAGCAAATTGGCCATGGATTGGCAATCATGCCGACGCGTGGCATAATAGTAGGGGTAATCAGCCAAGGATAAGACGGGTATTTACCGGTAGTCCAGGACCCATAGCCTTGCTGCACCTATGTTCGTGGGATTTAGGATGAGTCAGCTCACTTTACGACGAGGAAAGTGGTTACCTGCCAGTATTTAAGTGCGCGGCACATTTCTTTATGACCAGACTGCCAATTGAGTAGCCAGCGCCAAATGAACAGATCACACCGATATCACCTTCCTGCAGATCCTTGTGGTGCAGGTTAAAGGCAATAAGGGAGCCGGCGGAGGCGGTATTTGCGTATTCATCCAGGACGATGGGTGCTTCCTCAGCGGTAGCCTGCCTGCCCAGGATTCGCTTGCTGATCAGCAGGTTCATATTCAGGTTGGCCTGATGCAGCCACCAACGTTTCAAATCACTGGGCGTCAATTGTAATTCTTCCAGGTGATCGATGATGTGTTTTGCTGCCATCGGGCATACTTCTTTGAAAACGCTGCGGCCTTCCTGGTGAAAATATTTATCTGCACCGTAAGGATCGGCGTCGGTTGAATTGGTGATATAGCCGAAATTAGATCGAATGTTGTTAGAATAAAGCGTAATGGCCTTGGTGCCGAGAATTTCGTAGCTGTGTTCAGACTTACAGGTATCGGTAGATTCGACCACGGTCGCAGTAGATACGTCTCCAAAGATAAAATGGCTGTCCCTGTCATGATAATTGACCTGTGGGGAGGTGAGTTCCGGGTTTACAATCAATACACATTTTGCAGTACCGGAGCTGACCATCTCATAGGCTCTTTGCAGGGCAAAGGTTGCAGCAGAGCAGGCCACCAGCATATCAAAACCAAACCCGGTTATACCCAGTTCGTTCTGAACTTCGATAGCGATGGCTGGATAATAGCGTTCTGTATAGGCACAGCTGACGATCACGGCATCAATCTCCGATGCCGGCTTGTTTGCCTCTTTAAGGGCGATTCTGGCAGCATTCAGTGCTATCTCTGCCTGGTGCGAAAGCTCGCCTTCTTTTCTTTCCGGGATCTTCGGCCGCATACGGTCAATATCAAGGATGCCGTCCTTTATGTAGGCGTAACGGGCTTTGATGCCTGAGGCTTTTTCGATGAATTCTGCCGAAGAGAAGGGTTTGGCTTCTAACGTACCTTGTTCAATTTTTTCTGCGTGGTGCAGATTAAACTTAGTTGCATAGCCGTTGTAGGCTTCTACCAGTTCCTCATTGGTGATGACATGGCGAGGCTTCCACAAACCGGAGCCGCTAATTACGGTTTTTGCTGTCAATGGCGTTTTCCCGATAGGCGAATGATAGGGTTGAGCATAGCATAGAGATACTTCGCTAAAGGCAACTTAACTGTAATTGGTCAACACCCACGTTACCGAAGAATTTCTCTTTTCGTTTGTCCAGAAGAACTTAATTCTGGTAGTCAACCCGATGAAGTCTCTCTCCGGATACCGCAAGCCATGTTTGGCTGATCAGCCCGCTACGGGTGTATTTATACGTCCCTTTTTAGCTGGGCCTGGACATCTGTGATAGCTGATTTGGATAGTTTTATGCCAAGGCTGCACAGAAACGCCGCTAGGAAGGTCACGGTACATCCGGCGACCAGAAATTGCTCCATCAAATCCTTGGTTTCCTGACTCTGGCTGACCAGCGTGCCATCGAATCCGCTGAAGTGGAGCAGTATCATGGCCAGAGCAGGTGCGAACATGTACCCGGATTTGAACGCTGCATTGTAGACTCCGACGAAGGCACCTTCTCTGCGGCGTCCACTGCGGACCTGGTCAAGATCACAGATATCAGCCACGATTGATAGTGGCAGGACTTCGATAATGGTGTTGCCGATGGGCAGGGCCAGGGCGTGAAACAGGAAGTACCACATGGGTTCATTGGGTTGAAAGGAGATCAAGGCAGTTAATGGCACAGTCAGGCTCAGCAACATGCCCAGCTTGAGCATAGGTACTTTTTCATAGGTCTGGCCTAGTTTGCGTACCAGTAGATTAAGACCCAGTGTTATCACTACCCCTGCTGCTGTCGCCTGGGCCAGCAAAATGCTGAACTGTGATTTGTCGCCGTCGTAGATAATGTAGTTGATCAGATAGACGCCAAAGCTGACCGCAAAGTACTGGCCGATACCATAGAAGAATACGGTTGCAACGAGGTACATGAAGGGCTGGTTCGATAAGGTTATTTTGAGAGCCTGGCTGATCGGTAGTGGCTTCTTGGCCTCTGTGCTGGCTCTTTCTCGCGTTCCCAGTACAGCTAAGATGCCGGTGCTGATGATGATCACGCCTACGCCGCACATGACCACGGCAACACCGGTTGCCTCGTCAGTAAAATATTCTGGGTTAGTGGCGAATACAAAAGGCAGGGTTGCCAGTATGGTCATCGGCGCGCCGACGAAATGTCGCCAGCCNACNATTCGGGTACGCTCCTGATAATCTCTGGAAAGCTCAGCGCCAAGGGCATAGTAGGGCACCACGGCAACGGTGTGGCTGATGTAATACAGGGATTTAAGAATNAAAAAGTAAATGAATATGGANAGCGCCGTGGGAGCAGGATCCCAGAACATGATGAAGGTGGGCATCCAGCTCAGGGGGAAGATGATGCCCAGGGCAATGGAGCCAAACAGGATCCAGGGTCTTCGTTTACCCATGCGGCTGCGAGTACGATCCGACCATTCGCCCACCAGGGGGTCGGTGANGACATCAAGGATCTTTAATAAGGGCTGTCCAAATGCCAGCCACAGTGGATTGATGGCAAAAGTGGTGGTGTAAAAAAAGAACATGTATTTACCGATGATGTTCTTNAACAGATAATCGGCGCCNTTGAAAAAGCTATANGCCAATCGTTCGCGCACGCTCAGAGGGGGCTCAGCGGAAGGGTTTTCCTCGATGCTCACCNCTGCCATGTCCCCGACTCCATTAACTGCAGTATCTGCATTTATATTGTTCCAACGGTTCGAGCAGTTAATCCCGGTACGAACTTCTGCATTCGCGCTTTCGAATTGACCTTTTTGATTTACTGTAAGGTATNGCTTGGTTAACCCGGACTTTGTGTGACGGAACGGTTTNGACCGTGTGATAACCCAAGAATAGAACACGTTTTGCAGCCCGGGTCAAAAGTGATCTCAAGTTAAAANCAGAGTTGATGGTTTAGCTGAGGANTTTCAGTCATGGNCGTTCGCCAGGCGCGCAATGATGGCNGGCAACTCCAGGGTATNGGCTGCAAGCTCATGAGGGTTGCACTTCACCGCTTGTCTGATCATAGTATAGTGGACAGGATAAAACAGGGGCAGGTTGATGCAGAACCCATACGATCCGGTAGATCAGAGCAACGTGACAATTGACGGTTTGGANATTGGTGCTGTGGTTGGCAAAATCCGCAAGCAGGGCTATGCGGTCGTTGAGAATTTTCTGACCCAGCAAAATATTGCCACTATTCGGTNGGCATTTGAGAGCGATGTGCCCATAACCGAGATGCGCGCCATCGGTACTGAAACCGGAAGAACCTGGCGAGCGCATAACCTGCTTGNCAAAACCCGGGTAGCAGACAGTGTTTTTCTGGATCCCCGGCTGCGCGCTATCGTTGATGGAGTCATTGGCAGGTACAANCAAATTAATATCACAACCCTGTTTAATACGCTGCCGGGTGAAACCAAGCAGTTCCTTCACCAGGACGATGGNTTATGGCCTATTCCAAGACCGCATCCGTCNTTTCTATGTAATGCACTCATCGCTTTTGATGATTTCACCCAGGATAACGGCGCCACCCACCTGGTTCCGTATAGTCATACCTGGACNGGTGCGGTGGATCAGAGCATCGAGCCCATACAGATTGAGATGAAATCCGGCAGTATGGTTCTGTGGGAGGGCGGTATGTGGCACGGTGGTGGTGCCAATGTCACCCGGGATCAGGAACGCATGGGTTTTTTTATCAGTCATCANGTGAGCTACCTGCGTCCCCAGGAGATNCAGCTNCTNGCNATTCCGCCGCAAGTGGTCAGGCAGATGCCCCGTAAACTCAGGCGATTGCTGGGCTATCANCCATTTGGTATTGGTGTAGATGGTCGAGATCCCCTGGATGTTTTAGAAGACGGTATTGTAGTCAATCCAGATGCTCATCCGGCCGAATACTGGCGACAGCGCTAAGGTTCNGAGGATGTCCCGTAAGCCTNCGAGTAGGCGATAAGGGTGAGATTCTTGGCAGTGTTTAGTNCTAATGATGGGGTTTGTTTTGCTTACCACCCNGGCAGCTATTTTAACTGCGTAGTANTTTATANCTGCTGGTTGCAAGGNCTGGGATGTGATTTAAATTTATAGCTTTAGGCTAATCCCATCAGTCGACTTACTGGCATGATCGNGAGATACTTCNCTTAGAAGTGGTTAGCCAAAAAACATCCTGTGTCCTNGTTAGNGGAAAAGCATGCCCATCTCAAGCTATCAGTACAAAGCAATTCAGCAAGCATTCCAGCCAGGTCAGCAGAGCTTTGCAGAGAATCCGTATGGCGTTTATGCCCTGTTGCGTGACCTTGATGAGCCTTTTTACTACGAAGACATGNNTGTTTACCTGCTTTCCCGTTACCAGGACGTAGAGGGTGTGGCCCGTGATGGCAGGATGGTTCGTTCTCTTGAAGCATTCATGCCAGCTGATTATGTAGCCGAGCAGCAGCACCTGGCTAATTTTCACGATATGCCGAACCACGAGCGTTTTGTGCAGTTCAGCATGCTGGAACGTGATGGTGATTTGCACCGGCGGTTGCGCATGATCGTCCTGCAGGAATTTACCCGTTCATGGGTGGCACAGTACACAAGCATGATTCAGCAGACGGTAGACAAGCTGCTTGATGCACTCATGGCAGAACAGGATATCGATTTTATAGGTGACTTTGCGGCACATATACCGGGTTACGTTATTGGCCATGTGCTAGGCGTTGCGGATGAAGATTGCCCTATGCTGCGCACCTGGTCGGAAAACATCGTTCAGTATTTTGACGCCGATCGCAGCGAAGCTCGCAAACAACTGGCAGAGCAGGCAACAGCAGAGTTTGCTTTGTACCTGAAAGATTTGATAGCCCAGCGTGGTCGCAGGCCAGGCAAGGACCTGCTCACTCGTCTGATCTCGGCAAGCAATGCCGGTAGGCTTAGTGAAGATGAATTGATATCGACCAGTATGCTGATTTTAGCCGCGGGTCATGGATCCACCATCGACGTCCTTGGCAACGGCATGCTCGCCCTGTTGAATCATCCGGATCAGCTAGATAGTTTAAGCAGCAACCCGGCGCAAGCCCCAGCTGCTGTGCAGGAAATGATTCGCTATGATTCACCTTTGCCGTTCTTTCATCGTTATGCCAGCGTCGACTGCGAGGTCATGGGAATGCCGTATCCGGTAGGCACTAAGTTTGGTTTGCTTTATGGATCAGCTAACCGGGATCCGCGACAGTTTTCCCAGGCGGACCGCTTTGATATCAATCGATATCCTAATCGACATCTTGGCTTTGGTCGTGGCGCTCACCTCTGTTTGGGCAATAATCTTGCCCGGCTCAATATGGAGATTACGTTTGCCAGTTTACTGGCCCGGGTTAAAACGATTGAACTGCGACAGACGCCCCGGTTCCGGCTCGGTTTGGCTAGTCGGGGGGTGCGGGAACTGGCCCTGAGGCTGGTATAAAACGGCATGCATCCTGGTTGAGAAAGGGTTTAAACAGGCAATGGCAGGTGAAGGTCCTGGCTTGGCTGGCTAGCAATCAGGGAAAACGATT
>NZUN01000134.1 GCA_002697205.1 Gammaproteobacteria bacterium | reverse complement strand
CCGAGAAGCCGCCCGTTCCCGGCCAGAAGGATCTCGGCGTTCGTCCCCACGTCTACCAAGAGCGTCACGGCCTCATCTTCCCAGGGCGCCTCGGCGAGAAGCATCCCCGCTGCGTCCGCACCCACGTGGCCGGCGATGCAGGGCGGCCAGTAGGCCCGCGCGCCCGGGTGCACGCTGAGCCCGAGCTCGCCGGCGCGCACCTCCACGGCCCCATCCGTCGCCAGGGAAAAGGGAGCCTGGCCGAGTTCCACCGGAGAAATCCCCAGGAAGAGATGGTGCATGATGGGATTGGCGACGAGCACGATCTCGAGCACATCGGCGGGCGCGGCCTCCGCATCCTGGCAGAGCTCCGCGATCAAGCCATCGACCGCTTCCCGCACAACCCGGGTCATCTCGGCCTCGCTTCCCGGGTTGAGCATGACGTGCGAAACCCGGCTCATGAGATCCTCGCCGAAGCGGATCTGGGGATTCATGGTTCCGTGGCTGCCGAGCACTTCGCCGCTGGCCAGGTCACACAGGTGGGCCGCGATGGTGGTGGAGCCCACGTCCACCGCCACCCCGAGCACGCGCTCGTGCAAACCCGGCCAGAGCGCCACCACTTCGCGCCCGTCGCGAACCCCCGCCGTCACGCGGAACTCTTCCTCGCGCAAGCAGCTCTGCAGGCCGGGGAGAAGACGCGGGTCCATAGACAGACCCATCAGTGACCATTCGCTCTCGAGGGCGGCCAGCAATCGCTCCCCGTCGCCACTCGGCTTCTCCAGGCTGGGCGGCTCGACTTCGACATAGTGAAGGCGCAGCACGGGATCGAGTTCGAGATCGTGGCTTTCGAAGGCCTTGCGGACCACCTGGCGATGAAGCTGGCTCTCGGGCGGCACATCGACGATGCAATCGCCTTCGAGCGTGGCGTGGCACGAAAGGCGCTGATCGCCGGCGAGTGGTCGTCGCCGGGCATAACGCTGCTCGGGCTCCGAGAGCGGACTGAGATGATCCGGGGCGGAGACGAGCCCCTGGGCCGCAGCCTCGCCCTCGTGCAGGCGGATCTTGCAGCGCCCGCAGATGCCCCTTGCACCGCAAACCGAGTCCAAGTCGACCCCGAGTTCGCGGGCCGCCGCCAGGAGATTCGTCCCGCGCGCGAACTCACCCCGCTTGCCCGAAGGCGTAAAGAGCACCCGAACCCGGTCGGTTTTTCCGGTCATCCCTTCGCCTGCCCTTCGCTCTGCTCTGCGTTCTCCACCAACCCCGCAGCTCGCACCACGCGCTCGAGGAGATCGGGCGGGAAGGCCGCTTCCAGTCGCGCCACTTCCTCCGCCACGGCGGCTTCGAGATCGCTCGCACAGGGCTGGCTCTCCCGCCGCCAGTCCTCCATGTATTTCCGGCTCGAGCCGCGCTCGGCCCGGCGCGCTGCGCGCTCGATGGCCTTTTCGAAGCGTGGATCCAGGGTTTGCTTGATGACGCTCTTGCGCCCCCGCCTGCCCACCACCCGGGAAGGGATGTCGCGCCAATAAATCGTGATCAGGCGCTCCACGCGGCCTCCGAGTCCGGCACAGCCGCGTCTTCCTGGATCCCCAGCGCATCGGCAAAGGATCCCAAGCCCGTCCAGCGTGATTCGAACTCGAGGTCGAGCTTTTCCGCGCAGGCCCGGGCCCGGGCCAGGAGATCCTCGGAACGCTGCTGGGCGAGGTAGAGCACCCGTCGGTAGTTTCCGAAATAGGTCGAGTGAAGTTCCGGATGGCGATCGAGGCCCAGGCCGCGCACCACCAGGCGATCGAAGTTCCGGACCAGGAAATCGGTGAGGTAGAAGGTGCCGATCTCCTCCTCGTGAAGGGCCTCGAAGACATCCAGCCCGGCAAAGAACGCGTAGCAATGGGCGCCCGGCAGCCGCGCCACTCCGTATCGGTCCAGCAGGGCATCCAGGCGCCCCCCGGTCCCGCAATCCGCGTACGCGATGAACACCTGATCGTAACGCTGGCGAGCTTCGCGCAGCCTTTCCTCCACGGCGGCGGGAATTTTCTCCGGACTGTTGTGGAGCGTGGCGGGAAGCCAATCCGTCTCCACGTGGTCCCAACCATTGAGCCGGGAGAGCGCCGCCACCTCGCCCGCCAATGCCGCGCAGCCGATCAACAGGGTGGAGGGGCGCTTTTCCATGGCCGAAGGCTCAACTCGCAGCGGCGCGCTTGGCGACGAGTTCCTTGGCGGTATCCACCGCGGTCGCGGCATCGCGGCAATAGGCATCGGCCCCAATGGATGCTGCGAAATCCTCGTTGAGCGGCGCGCCTCCCACGAGGATGATGTAGTCGTCGCGAATGCCTTCCTTCACTAATTCAGCAATGACGATCTTCATATAGGGCATGGTGGTAGTGAGCAGCGCCGACATTCCCAGGATATTGGGTTTGTGTTCCTCGATCGCTTCGCGGAATTGCTGGTAATCGGTATTGACACCGAGATCGAAGACCTCGAAGCCGGCGCCCTCCATCATCATCCCTACCAGGTTCTTGCCGATATCGTGGATATCGCCCTTCACGGTGCCGATCACCATCCTGCCCATGGGTTCGGCGCCCGTCGCGGTGAGCAAGGGCTTGAGGATCGCCATGCCCGCCTTCATTGCATTGGCGGCCAGCAGCACCTCGGGGACGAAGAGGATGCCGTCGCGAAAATCGATACCCACGACGGTCATTCCGGCCACCAGGGCCTCATCGAGGGTGCGCGTGGCGGACCAGCCGCGATCCAGCAGGATGCGGGTCGCCTCATCGATCTCCTCGGCCAGGCCATCATAGAGATCGTCGTGCATCTGCTTGACGAGTTCTTCGTCGGATAGATCCGCGAGAACGATTTCCTCTTCTTCGCCCGTCGTGTCATCCGCCATGGCTACACTCCCTGCTCCTTCGTATTCCTAGCCAAATCTAGCGCGAGGCCTTTCCTCAGCTTGGCCTCTCGCCTGCGACTTCTTTCAACTCCAGCGTCCGTTTCCCGGCTTCGTGTCGCTGGGTTTGATCTGGATAGGGAAATTTTCCCGAATCGCGGCATCGATAGCCGGATCGATGTACTCCGGGTAGTGGGTTGAGAGAATCTCCCTGACCTTCTTATGGGCCGCATCATAGACCGTCGGGCTACCACTTTCTTCCCAGTCGCCCACGGGGCGGCGATCACCGACTTCGGGGTAGAGATACTCGGTGCGCATGAGTGCCAGGGTCTGGGGCTGGTTGAGAAAGTGACCCTCTCCGAAAACCACGTTCTCGATCTCCTTCAGGGACAAGCGCTCCTCGGTGACCTCGATCCCACGCAGGATCCGAAGGGCTGCGCCCATCATATCGTTGTCGATCACGATGCCTTCGAAGGACTGCCCCATCAGGCTTCCCACGGCGCCCGGGTAGGCCGCCACCATGTTCCCTCCGGCGAGAACCGCCGCCAGGGTGGTCAGGGCCTTTTCGTAACCCGCCTGGGCATCCATGGTCTTGGAATCCGTCATCCCGCTGGGCACGCTGGAAATCAGCCCATAATGGTTGACCAGCTGAACCGTTGCGGCAGTCACCAGAGCCTCTTCACCGCTTCCCCCGCTGAAGGCGCCGGTGCGCAGATCCGAAATGAAGGGCCACATGCCGAAATTCATGGGACAAGCGGGGTTGATGAGATAGACCACCGTGAGGCAGGCCAGGGTTTCCGCAAAGGTCTGCACCAGGGTACCCGCCAGGGAGGCCGGCGCCGTAGCCCCCGCCTGGGCCGCAATCGCGACGTCCACCACCAGGCCCAATTGGGCCAGCTTCACCAGAACCTGGGCGTTCTCCTCGGCGAAACGCAGGGGCGACACGATGGGGCAACCCCCGAAACAGCAGAAGGGGCGCTCGAGGAATTTTCCTTCGCCCCCGGCGTAGAGATCGAAGAGCGAGATCAGCGGCTCGATATGGCCCACCGTGGCCACGCCCAGTGAAAACGTCTTACGGGTTCCCGCCAGGGCCGCGTAGGCGGTGTTCATGTCGTGTATATAGAGATCGTGGCTCCAATCCGGTGCGATGAAGGGCTGGCCGAAATAGTGGATATGCTCCATGCGGTCCACCAGGCGGGCCGCGTCGTAGACATCCACCAGGGTCGGATCCCTGAAAACCTGGCTCTCGTAATCGAGAATCTTCACCGGCTCACCCGATGTGGTCAGGATCACCTCGGCGTCCTTGACTTCCATGTCTAGGCTCACGTCCGGCGCATGCAGGGTGTAGCGCTTGGGGGTGTTGGCGATGGCCTCCTCCACCAATGCACGCGGAAAGCGCACTCGGCCATCATCACCCAGCACGCATCCCTTGGGCAGAACTGCGTCGAGGATCTCCGGGATGGCGTCACCGATGCCGATGGTCTCGAGGACCTCAAGCGCCGCATCGTGAATGCGTTCGACATCCCGATCGCTCAGGGGCTTGTACGCACCCCCGGGCATTCCCGGACGAACCGCGTGGCCGCCCTCATCGGCAGCGCGGGCCGCTCGCCTAGCCTCGCGGCCCCCCGCCCTGCGAGAGCGGCGAGGCGAAGCCACTTTGGGCGTTTCTCCCTGCTCGCTCACGAAGTCCTCCCGAGATCAGCCAGGGTCGCGCACGCTAACGCCGCCGGGTACGGCGGCGCCCTTTCTTGCCTTTGCTGCGGTCGATGGGCCCCAGGGCCTGCTCGATGGTGGCGGCTTCTGGAGGATCGCCCGGGCTATAACCCGCCAGGCTTTCGACGATGGCGGCCAGATGCTTGGGTGAAGTCCCGCAACAGCCGCCGATGATGCGCGCGCCCGCGTCCCGGGCCAAGCGCGCATAGGCGGCCATGATGTGCTCATCGCCCCGAAAGACCACTTCGCCATCGATCATCTCGGGCACGCCGCAATTTCCCTTGGCGATGACCACGTCCTCTGGCCTCCCGCCACGGCGGAGCCCGAGAATTCCATCCACCAGCGTCGCCGGACCCACTCCGCAATTGGCCCCGTAGGCGAGCAGCGGGGTGGAGAGGGTCTGGACGAAGCGAGCCGCGTCTTCAGGGGAGTCGCCCATCATGGTGCGGCCATTGGTGTCGAAGGTCATGGTGGATGTCACGGGTAAACCCGTTCGGGCGGCCGCCGCCACCGCCGCCTCCAACTCGCCAAAGGCGTAGATGGTCTCGATCCAAAGTACGTCGACTCCGCCCCGCGCCAGGGCCTCCGCTTGCTCGCCAAAGAGTTCCTCGGCGCGCTCGGGGGTGAGTGGGCCGAGGGGTTCCATGATCTCTCCCGTGGGCCCCATGGACCCGGCCACCACCACAGGCCGGCCGGCTTCCTTGCTGGCTTCGCGCGCGATCCCTGCGCCGGCCTCGTTGATTTCAACCGTCCGGTCTTCGGCCTTCTCCATCCCCAAGCGGGCGCGGTTCGCGCCGAAGGTATTCGTCAGAATGATATCGGCCCCCACCTCGATGAAACTCTCGTGGAGGCGCGCCACGTTCTTGGTCTCGTCGACATTCCAGAGGTCCGGCGCCTGGCCCGGCGGAAGCCCCATGCCCATCAGGTTCGTGCCCGTCGCCCCATCGGCGATGAGATAGTCGCGCTCGGCCAGCAAGTCCCTCAGCAGGTCACTCATCCTGCAGATCCCCTACCAACGTCCATTGCCCGCCCGCATATCCTCTTCGGTCAGCACGATTGGGAACTTCTCGCGAATCTTACGATCCACGTCGGGATCGATGTACTCCGGGTAGTGAGTGGAAAGAATTTCTCTCACCCTGTCTGCGGCGCGCTGACGCATGGTGGGCGATCCCAACTCCTCCCACTCCTTGTGGGTCCCGCGATCCGCAACCTCGGGGTAGGCGTATTCGGAGCGCATGAGTTCGAGGGTCTGGGGTTGGCGAAGAAAATGGCCCTCGCCGTGCACGACCTCGTCGATGATGTCGTAGGAAAGCGTCTCCTCGTTGATCTCGATGCCCCGAACGGTCCTCAGCACGTTGGCCAGCATGTCGTTATCGGCCACGATGGCCTCGTAGGAGCAGCCCATCAGGCTTCCCACCATGCCCGCCGATTCCGAGACGTTGTTGCAACCCGCAAGCGCCGCCAACGCAACCGTAATGCCCTTTTCATAGCCGGCCTGGTTGTCGGGCAATTTCGAATCCGTCATTCCCGCGCCCACCGAACTCACCAGTCCATAGTGGTTGATCACCTGGGCCGCCGCAGCGCTGAGCACGGCCTCCTCGCCGCCGCCGCCGCTGAAGGAACCCGTGCGCAGATCGGAAACGAAAGGCCACGGGCCCATGATCACCGGGTAACCCGGATGCACCAGATCCACCATCAGAAGAGCCGCGAGGGCTTCCGCAATCACCTGGACGAGCGTGCCCGCAAGAGCAGCCGGGGCGGTCGCCCCGGCCTGGGGCGCGGTCACGATCCAGACGGGAGAACCGAATTTCGTTGCCTCGATGCACACCTCGCTGTTGTGCACCCCGTAGCGCAGGGGAGAGATGATCGGGCACCCTCCGCCGTGACAGAAGGGCCTCTCCCTGAACTTCTTCTCGCCTCCCGCCACCATGTAGAGCATCTCGAGGGTCGGGTCGATGTGTTCCGCATACGAGAAAGTCAGTGCCGTATGCTTCTGGGTTCCCGCCACGCTCGCGTAGGCGGTGTTGATATCGCAGACCCGAAGATCCTGGAGCTCGGTGGCCACCACGAGGCGCGAGAAGGCATGGATATTGTCCATGCGATCCACCAGACGCGCAAAGTCGTAGACATCGTGAATCGTTGACGGTCGATATTGGTCGGCGCCAAGATCCAGCGCGTTGACCGCCTCGCCACCGCCGTAGGTGTGGACACGCGTTCCGCTCAGGTCGAGGTCGTACCGCTCGTCCTGGCCGCACCACTGGATGGCCTGGCCCGCACCCGCGATGACATCCTCCACCAGGGCGCGCGGAAAGCAGAGACGCCCGTGTTCATTGAGCTTGCAGCCCCGCGCCAGGGCATGCTCCTCGAGGATCGGGATCGGATCGGCCATGCCGATCTTTTCCAGGACATCCAGAACGGTTCGGTGGACGTTCTGGATTTCCGCATCCGTCAGCGGCTTGAAGCGACCACCCAGCACCCCCGGCGCCACAGCCGTAGCCGGCGGGGGATTTTCATGGCGAGCTTTTCTACCTCTCCGCACAGGCTCTCTTCGCCTCCCGTTCTCTATGACTCTTCGACTCTTCTCGCATTGGGTAGAAAGATCGGCCCCTGATCCTCATGCCGAAACGGATGCTACGGGCGAACTTGCTCCAGGTACCAGGCGCTGAACATCCGGGTCAATCTCTCCATGGGCCCATACGGACCCGGAACATAGTAGCGGGAGTTCACGCCCTGCTGGTTGTTCTCGATGATGCGCTTGTCGGCAACGCTGGTGATGTCCCAGAGCCAGGTGAGTTCCTCCCGGTTGTAGTCCGTCCCCTCTTCGGCCTTGCCATCCACCAGCCAGAGCACCTCCATGTCGGTCTTTTGCGGCCCCCTGGGCATGAAGAGATAGACGAGCCCATGATCCGGGTAGGCGAGGAAAAAACTCGAGGGCCCCGTCTCCACGTAGGTAAAGAAGCCAGCGCAGTGGTCCTTGAAGTCGCCCATCAGTGGCGCCAGGGGCTTCCCGTCCCGGCTGCCGGTGACCGAACCTTCGTACATGGCATCGTTCGCACACGAAGCCCCCTCGCGGCGCTCTCCATCACCCATGGGCCAGAAATCATACTCCTCGATCTCGATCCCCTGGGCCACCGCCTGATTGGAAGCCCGCGCCCTGATGTCCACGGTTTTTTCGTCCGGGCGCTCGGTGGCGTGGAAGCGCGCGAACTCGGGATGCGAGGGGCGGCAGTGATAACACTCCTGGTAATTCTCCGTCACCAATTTCCAATTGCCGTTCACGCTATAGGATGCGCGATGCGCCACCTTGGCATCCGCCCAACCGAAACGGCCCAGGGATTGGCCCACCACCTTCTCGACCAGGCCAAAATCAGGAGCCTCCTCGGCGAAACAGACGTAGATCAGCCCAGCGACCACCCGGCAATGAACCGTCCCCAGCGAATGCGCCGCGAGATCGAGACCCGGCATATTCCGTGCCGCCCGCAAGCGACCTTCGAGATCGTAGGCCCAGCCGTGGTAGGGGCAGGTCAGACGATTCGAGTGGCCCACCTGTTCGGCGCAAACCAGGGAGCCGCGGTGACGGCAAACGTTGAGCAATGCGCGCACCTCCCCGTCCTTGCCGCGCACGATGATCAGGGATTCCCCCGCCACGTCGAAACGAAACCAATCACCCGCTTCAGGGATTTCGCTGGTATGCCCAGCGCATAGCCAGCGCCGGAGATGAAATCTCTGGATATCGTGCTGGTAGATCTCCGGGTCGGTATAGAAGGCTTGCAGAAGAGCCGAACCCTCGGGTTGGGTGGCGATGAGCGATTCGAGTCGTTCTCTCAATTCCGACGTTAGTTCGTAGTCCATTTATATCTTTCTGCCTTTGCCGGTCGATTTACGCCGGAAAAACCAATTCTAACTCAACAAAAATACAGAGGCTCGGAATCCTATCCAAGAGCCTACGGAGGCTGTTGGTCGACACAGGGCCCCTGGCGAGCAACGAGGTGCGGTCTACCCTTTCCCTATGCCTCCTTCGAACTCGGGCCCGGCGCTGAATAACCGTGACTATACGGCGAGCAAAGTTCTTGAAATCGAAAGGCAAGCCGTTTTTTCCAGCGGATGGGTGAGCATCGGGTTGGAGTCCAACGTCGGCCCGGGCTCCGCCCATCCGGTGCACGTCGCCAGTGTTCCCCTACTCATTACGCGAACCCGCGAGGGCGTTCTGCAGGTCTTTCACAATGTGTGCCGACATCGTGGACTGCGCCTCATGAGCGAGCCTTGCGAGGACTTGAGGGAACTCATCTGCCCCTACCACGCATGGCGCTACACGCTTGCGGGAAAGCTTGTGGGCGCGCCCTACTCTTCCGGAAAGAAAGGGACGAAGCTTCCCGAAGCAGAGGCCGAGAGCCTGGGACTGGTTTCCATCGAGCATCATGTCTTCTTCGACGTGATCTTTATCAACCTCTCAGGTAATGCGATGGATTTCGAGGAATGGATCGCACCCCTGGCCAAGCTCTGGCAGCCCTTCGACTCCAGGCGCCTTCGTCTTCTTTCCGTGAGTGACTACCAGCTCGAAGCCAACTGGAAACTCGTCTGCGAGAATTTTCTCGACAACTACCATGTGCCCTTCGTCCACGGCCAGGCGGGAGGGCCGGAAACCGCTGTGAACTTCGAGGACGTCGCGCTGACACCCGACATCTTCGGCTTCATCTTGCCCCAAGGAGAAGCCGACAAGCCCAAACCGCCTTGGCTTCCCCGGCTCGACCTTGGCGCTGAAATCCTGGATGCCCAATTCCTATTCTGCCTTTTCCCCAACACCCTGCTGATCATGACTGCAGGCTGGTTCCAGGCCATCAGCGTCCAGCCCAGCCGAGCCGACTTCAGCATGGAATTCCTGGGCCTCTACCTGATGGACACAATTCCGGATCAGGACAAAGCCGCTGCAAATGAGTTCTCAGAGTTCATGAATCACATCAACGCCCAGGATGCAGCCATTCTCGGCGAACTCCAATCCGGACGGCTTTCCCCCATAGCCGAGCACGGATCACTGACCCCCTACTGGGATGAGACCGTCCAGCGCTTCCAAGAAAGAGTTCGATGCGCCTACGACGAAGCCGAAAAGGGATCCGCCTGAAGCTGAACCCGGGCCTTGAGTTCGGGCGCACTTTGTAGGAGTGTTCCGAAGATGGCCAACGAAAATTCGAAACCTCAGCCCCTTGGCGGCAACGACATGCCGCGCTTCGGTGGCCCCGCCACGATGATGCGTTTACCCGCCCGTGAGAGCGCCGCGGGTCTGGACGCGTGCTTTGTGGGCGTTCCCTTCGATATCGGGACCTCGAATCGCCCCGGCGCGCGCTACGGCCCGCGCGAGATCCGCAGCGAATCCGCCCTGCTCCGCCCGTACAACATGGCCACCCGCGCCGCTCCCTTCGATTCGCTCATAGTGGCCGATGTGGGTGACGTGCCCATCAACACCTTCAATCTCGCCGATTCCATCGGCATCATTGAGCGCGCGTACGATGAAATTTTGGGCCACGACTGCGTACCGCTGACCCTCGGCGGCGACCACACCATTGCGCTCCCCATCCTTCGTGCCCTCGCGCGCAAGCACGGGCCAGTGGGCATGGTGCACGTGGACGCCCATGCGGATATCAACGAATCGATGTTCGGCGAACCCATCACACACGGCACACCGTTTCGCCGGGCCGTAGAGGAAGGACTTCTCGAGGGTGAGCGCGTCGTGCAGATCGGGCTTCGGGGTACGGGCTACCACGCAGACGACTTCGACTGGCCGCGTCAGCAGGGATTTCGCGTGGTACCCGCCGAAGAGTGCTGGCATAAATCGCTGGTGCCGCTCATGAACGAGGTTCGGCAGAGCCTGGGTTCCGGTCCCGTGTACCTCAGCTTCGATATCGACGGTATCGACCCCGCCTATGCGGGGGGCACCGGCACCCCTGAAATCGGAGGCCTCGATACCATCCAGGCCCTGGAGATCATCCGGGGCTGCCAAGGTCTCGATCTCGTGGGCGCAGACCTGGTGGAAGTCGCCCCGGTCTACGACGCGTCGGGCAACACGGCGCTGGTTGCCGCGAACCTTCTCTTCGAGATGCTCTGCGTTCTCCCAGGCGTCGAAATTCGCTGAACCCCTCCAACCGCCGCTTGTGCTTTGAAAAGCGAAACCAGGTGGGGGGACTCCGCGAAAGCGCGCCCTACAGAAGGATTCTCCAAAAGATGCCACCCACCCGTAACAGCCTGAATCGGGCATGTGTCTTCCCCCTGCTGCTCGGGCTTGTCCTCTCGATTCTCCCGGTTGCATGGGCCGCAGGCGCCCGAGTCGTTGAGACCGATCTTTTCATCGACGAGAAGACGATTGAAATCGGTGGGAGAACTTCCCTTGCTCTTGCCATCAATGGGCAAATCCCGGGACCTACCCTGCGCTGGAAAGAGGGCGACACCGCGCGCATTCGCGTCCACAACGACCTGGACGCCGATGCGTCGATCCACTGGCACGGCCTTTTGGTTCCCAACGGCCAGGACGGCGTTCCGGGGGTGACCAACGTGCCCATCGAGCCGGGCACTTCCCATCTCTTCGAGTTCCGCTTGAAACAGGCCGGAACCTACTGGTACCACTCGCACACGGGTCTCCAGGAGCAGCGCGGCCTCTACGGGTCCATCGTGATCGAAGAAGAAACGCCTACCGGGTCCTTCGACCGGGATCATGTCGTCGTGCTCTCGGACTGGACGAACGAAAAACCGGAAGAAATCCTCCGGCTCCTCAAGAGCGGCAACGAAACCTTCTCCCGGCAGAAAGGCTCCCTGCAATCGGTCTGGGGCGCGTACCGAGCAGGCGGCCTCGGCGCCATGCTGCGAAGATCCCTGCGCCGGATGCCTCCCATGGATGCGTCGGACGTGGCCTACGACGCCTTTCTCACCAACGGCGAGGTGGAGCAGAACCTCGAAGGTCTACCTGGTGAGCGCATTCGGCTTCGCGTCATCAATGCGGCCGCATCCAGTTATTTCTATCTCGACTATGCGGGCGGACCGCTCGAAGTGATCGCTGCCGACGGAAAGGATGTCGAGACGGCGGATCTTGGCCGCGCGCTGATCGGGGTAGCAGAGACCTACGACTTCGCGGTCGAGGTGCCCGCAACGGGCGCAGCGGAGTTCAGGGCCACCGCCCAGGACGGCAGCGGCCATACGTCACTCTGGATCGGAGAGGGCCAGAAGGCATTGGCCCAAGACGTCCCGCCGCCCAATCTCTACGCCGCGCACAACACCCAGCATAAGGATCGCAACCTCGCGCCTTCGGCGGGCAGGCCCGCTGGCCACGACCACCACGCACATCCAGGCTCGGCCAAAGCGCCCGCGCGGCCCATGGCTCCTTACAGCCAACTCCGCTCACCGGTGGCCACCACCCTGCCAGACTCTTCACCTCGCAGGGAAATTCGTCTGGAACTCACGGGAGACATGGAGCGCTACGTCTGGTCTTTCGACGGCAAGACCCTCTCCGAGGCGGACAAGATTCCTGTCAAGAAGGGCGAGATTCTTCGCATCACCTTCGACAACAAAACGATGATGCACCACCCGCTTCACCTTCATGGGCATTTCTTCCGGGTCCTCAATGGACAAAACAGCCATGCCCCC